>JAQBQR010000006.1 GCA_028286945.1 Parcubacteria group bacterium
TTGGTCAGAAAGTTGGACTTCCAAAAGTGCATCTTGTGGCACCGGATGGAAAGTTTGTAGAGGGCACCGGTTTCTTGGAAGGAAAATCAGTTATTGATTCAGAGACAAACGTGGAAGTACTTAAAGACCTCCAAGCAAAGAACGCAGTCTTTTCAAAGGAAAGTTACACGCACTCATACCCGCATTGTTGGCGCAGTAAGAACCGTCTTATTTATTACGCGCGTGACTCGTGGTTCATCCGCATGCATGATTTGCGCGAGAAGCTGGTGGCAGAAAACAAGAAAGTTAATTGGGAACCTGGATATATTCAGGAGGGGCGTATGGGCGAATGGCTTGCGGGTGCAAAGGAATGGGCCGTGTCACGCGAACGATATTGGGGTACGCCGCTACCGATATGGGAAAGCGAAGACAAGACAGAGCGTGTGGTTATTGGTTCTGTTGAGGATCTAAAAGCGCGCACGAAGAAAAGCGGAAACACGTATTCTGTAATGCGTCATGGCGAGGCAGAGCAGAACGCGCTTGGTATATGCAGCTCGGCGGTTGATGAACCGTACGGTCTTACTGAACAAGGTGTCGCGCAAGTTATCGAATCAGCAAAGAACTTAAAAGGAGTGACTCGTATATTCGCATCACCATTTGTTCGCGCTCAAGAAACAGCAAAGCTCGTGGCTCGTGAACTTGGACTTGCAGAGTCAGATATAACTACCGATACGCGTTTAGGAGAACTAAACTTCGGAGATTTTTCAGGACTCCCGGCTGAAGAGTTTATTGCGTACCGCAAAGCGCATAACTATTCATTTAGTGATCCGATGCCGAACGGCGAAAGCTATGCAGATGCAAAGCGTCGTTTTGGATCATTCTTGTACGAAATAGAATCAACTCTTTCGGATGAGAATGTATTAATTGTTTCGCACGGTATCGCGCTTGAAACGCTTACCAACGTGATGAAGGGCGCTGATATGAACCGTTCTTCGGAAGTATTCGAGTATGTAAAACCACAGTATGCACAGGTACTTCCGCTTCCGTTTGTACCACTTCCGCATAACGAAGAATACGAACTTGATTTACATCGCCCGTTTATTGATGACGTAGTGCTCATAAGCGATTCAGGGAAAGAACTTACGCGTGTCACTGAAGTGATGGACGTTTGGTTTGATTCCGGTTCGATGCCCTATGCACAGGATCATTATCCATTTGAAAATAAAGAATGGGTTGAAGGTGCTGGATTTCCCGCAGACTATATTTCCGAAGCAATAGACCAGACACGTGGTTGGTTCTACACCTTGCTCGCCATTGGCGTGCTCACCGGTAAAGGTGCACCGTATAAGAACGTGATTTGTTTAGGACATCTTTTGGACGCGGAAGGAAAAAAGATGAGTAAGTCGAGAGGGAACGTAACAAGCCCTTGGGAGGCGATGGATGAATGGGGAGCCGATACGCTCCGCTTCTGGATGTTTAGCGTGAGTCAGCCCGGAGACTCAAAGAACTTCGATGCCAAAACATTGAAGGAATCTGCCCGCACTCTTTCGTGGTTTGAGAACAGCGCAAAATTCTTTGAGCTTTTCAAGGATGGATTGAAAGAAGGGGAGACAGGAGAACTGCAGACAATTGATGCGTGGATGCAAGCACGAACAAATGAAACGCTTGCAGCGGTAACTGAGAATATGGATACGTATCACCCGTACGAAGCGAGCCGTGCGCTCGCAGGTTTATTCGAAGACCTCTCACAATGGTACGTGCGACGTATTCGTGACCGTGCACGCGACGGTGATGGAGCAGCACTCACAACACTCCGCGACACACTCAAAACTTCTGCACTCATGCTTGCTCCATTCTCACCGTTCCTTGCTGAAGACATGTTCCAAATGCTTCGTACAGAAACTGATCCAGAAAGCGTGCACCTTATGACATGGCCTGTGGCAGGGGAGAGTGATGCAGAACTTATTAGCGATATGAAAAAAGTACGCGAGCTTGCTTCTGAAGCACTCATGCTTCGACAAAAGGCAGATATGAAAGTTCGTCAGCCGTTAGCCTCGCTCTCAATTCCCGGAGAGTTATCACCGGCGCTTGCTGCGATTCTAATGGAAGAGGTGAACGTTAAGGAAGTGAAGACGGGCGCATCTGAGATATCAATCGATACCGTACTGACGTCTGCGCTTGTGGCGGAAGGTGACGAACGTGCGTTTGCGCGCGCAGTGGCTGAGGCTCGAAAAACTGAAGATCTTTCTCCGCGTGACCGCGTGACAGCAGATCGTCGTGATGACGGTATCTATGTGGCTGAACTTTCAACGGGTCCTGTCCGGTTCTCTTTGATTCGCGAGTAACGCGCCAGTCATTTGTTATGCGCCACAAATACTCAACGCGCGCACTGGTACTCGCTCGAATTCCTGCGGGCGAAGAAAGTATTACCGCATCACTTCTCACTGAAGACTTTGGTCTTATTCGTGCACGTTCACAAGGCGCACGAAAGGGAAGCGCAAAGATGAGCGCCGGGATGCAGACACTTTCTGAGTCTGATGTAACCCTTCTGCGCGGAAAAGATATTTGGCGTATGGCTGGTGCGGTGTTGGAAACGAATTGGGCTCGTGAGTTAGATGCAGCAGCGCGCAAGCGCGCTGCTCGTGTCCTTGAGCTCGCCGACCGACTCATTCGCGGTGAACATGCGGACCCTGAACTCTTTTTAATATTGACGTCATTTCTCCGAGCGCTTCCTGAACGCACGGAAGACGAACAAGATGCTGCAGAAATGTTAGCCGTACTTCGCATGCTCCACGCCCTTGGCGTAGATGCGGGTGATACGTACGGGGAACCAGATGATTACTCATCCGGCTCAGAAAAAAGCGCGCTAGCGCGCGCCATAGAAGACCGTTCCGCACTCATTGCTCGCATTAATCACGGCATCACAGAGTCGGGGCTGTAGTTCCAAACCTACTCCCCCAGCTAACTTTAGTATGCAAAAGAAAAAGACCACCCGTGCAGTACGGACAGTCTTTAAAGGGGTTTTCTTCAAGTCATTTACTTTCGCAATTCCCTATAGATATCCACGATTAGCGTGGATGCGACAAACGCAATGATGGCTGGTAAGCCAATAGCGTAGGGCTCAAAGCGCATACTCATGGCTTTCGCGGAACTGATGGCTCCCTCGTAAACTAACACGGCTGGCATGCCAAAGTAAAAAACAGGCCAGAGTGCGATGAACCAGATTACATACCATTTCATTGCAAAGAACCTCCTCCAATGTCCTATTTACTGGATTGGACAGATCCTAACATATGTTGCAAAAAGGTTCCAGCATCGTCCCAGACTGCCAGCTATAAAGAAAAGCCGCCCTCCAATGACTCATAAGGAACTGATGTCGCACCACAAGAGCACTTCTTGTTTTCTAACTCGCTGACTCGTAAGAAAACAATGTCGTATACTTAGCACAATGCCACCTGAGAAACGTTCACCGCTTGAGTCCCTTGAAGATCGTTTATATCGGAATCAAACTCCGCAAGAAGTTTCGGTGCCTGCGTACTCAAATCAAGAAACACCCGAAGCGTATGGATGGACACCACCCCCACCTCCGCCTCCCGTCCTTATAAAAAAGCGAATGCCTTGGACGGTGAAGTTTCTAATTGGAACGGGAGTCTTTTTAGTACTTGCTGGTGGCGCGGCGGCCTTTCTGGTCTTTCATGGGACGCGCTCATTCTCTAGTGATCAGGTGGTTATTCAGGCGCAATCAAATACTGCCATTGCGAGTGGTGACACGGTATCAATTGTCATTACCGTACATAACGGAAACCCAACGGCAATGAACAACGCGACGCTCCTTGCCTCGCTTCCGCCAGGAACGCGTGCAGGAGATGGTACCGATGCACCTCTTACGCAATACACGGATGTATTGGGAACGGTGCCTCCAGGCGGTGATGTTACTCGCACCATTCAAGCAAAACTCTTCGGCACAGAAGGACAGTCGCTCACGATTCCTATTAAGGTGAGCTATAGCGCAGATGGCTCGAACGCCTCCTTTGAATCAAAGAAAGACTATTCCATCACGGTCTCAACCTCACCCATAAGCGTGCAGGTACAGACGCTTTCACAAACGCCTTCAGGTCAGCCGCTCACCCTTACCGTTGTGGTCCGTTCAAATGCGAGTGCTGATGTGCAGAACGTGGCGCTCAGCGCGGTGTACCCTGCAGGCTTTTCTCTAAGTAAGACAGATCCTGCTGCCAGCGGTACAAACTTCTTTAATCTCGGAACGCTTGTCCCAGGAGATCAGAAGATTATTAAAATCACCGGCACGCTCACCGGACAAAGTACTGACTTGCGAGTCTTCCGCTTTACCGCAGGAAGCGCAAACCCAGACGGCACTAGTTCACTCGGTAATTCGTTTGCAGAAGGAGATGCAACCATTGCGATTACTAACCCTTTCCTAAACGTAGGACTTTCACTTAATCGTGAATCTGCAGACAGCGTTCTTGCAAGCCCGGGTGACGTCATCGGTGCGATGCTTACCTGGCAGAACACGTTAGCTGGAACGCTTGCGAATGCTTCTATAAAGGTAGCGCTCTCTGGAAACGCACTGGATACGAAAACTATTTCTGGCGGCACCGGCTTCTACCGCTCTTCAGATGGAAGTGTGATTTTTGATAGCAGTAACAACACATCACTCGCGTCACTTTCTTCAGGAGATACGGGTGCAGGCTCATTCACGTTCGGCATAAAGTCACCGGCAGCACTAAATGGAATTAAAAATCCGATCGTTACGCTCACCGTGTCAGTAACTGGTCAGCAAGCAAGCCAGGGTGGCGCAGCGCAAACACTTTCATCAACACTTACGCGCACGGTGAAGATCGGAAGCGCTGTCACTATCTCTTCCGTGCTTTCTCATACGAATGCAACTGCCTCAGGTCCCGTGCCACCGGTGGCAGGGAAGGAGACTTTGTATACGGTAACGCTCAGCGCGAAGAATACGCTTAACTCCGTAGGGGCGGCGAAGGAAACATTCCAGCTTCCGTCATACGTGCGATACACCGGTGTGGCTGACGCAGGTGTTCTATATAACCCGGATACCCGAACGGTTACGTGGACCATTGGCGACCTGGTACCAGGAGGAAACAGTACGGGGCATTTCCAGATTGGTTTTACTCCCAGCACCTCACAAACGGGGGGCGTACCGGTTCTGGTGCAGGATCAAAGCTTCACCGGTGTGGACCGATTCACGGGCCAACAGGTCTATTCTTCGGCAGCAGCGCTAACCACGCAGTTGCAAGGCTCCATTCCGTCCGGTACGGTACACTAACAACCATGGAAAAAACTCCTGTAACCCTTGAGCAGATCGTTTCGCTCTGCAAACGCCGCGGCTTTATCTTTGCCGGTTCTGAAATATACGGCGGACTTGCCGGTACCTTTGACTATGGGCCGCTCGGACTCGCGCTTAAGAAAAATATTGAAGCGCTTTGGTGGCGTATGTTTGTGGACTCGCGCGATGATATGTTCGGTATTGATTCAGCTATTTTAATGAATTCAAAAGTGTGGGAGACCAGCGGTCACGTGAATGGCTTTAATGATCCTTTAGTGGTGGATGTTAAAACAAACAAACGCTACCGCGCTGACACCTTGCTCGAGGACTTTGGCGTTGAGGCCATTGGTATGACCCCTGAACAAATGAGCGCTGCTATCAAAGAGAAGGGAATCACGAGTCCTGATGGAAATGCACTTTCAGACGTGCAGCAATTCAACATGATGTTCAAGACCAGTGTGGGTTCTGTTGAGGGCGGCGATACTCCGGTATATTTGCGTCCAGAAACAGCGCAGGGAATGTTCGTGAACTTTAAGAACATTATCGATTCGTATCACCCTAAGCTTCCGTTTGGTATCGCGCAGATCGGTAAGTCATTCCGTAATGAGATTGCACCGCGTGAATTTTTGTTCCGTGTACGCGAACTTGAAATCATGGAATTTGAATATTTCCTTGAAGAAAAGGAATGGGAAACCCTCTTCGCATATTGGATGGAGCAGATGCGCGCATGGTTTGTGGCGTTGGGGTTTGATTTGAACGAAGACCTTCAGGAAGTAGAAGTGCCCGCTGAAGATCGTGCTCACTACTCTAAGCGCACCACTGACTTTTATTTCAAATACCCAGGAGGTTTCAAAGAGATTGGTGGCTTGGCATATCGTACCGATTTTGATCTTCAGAACCATATGCGTGAAAGCGGTGAGGAACTTCGCTACCTCGATCCAGAAACGAATGAACGCGTGAACCCGCATGTACTTGAGCCAACGTTCGGCCTCGGTCGCCACGTTCTTGCTGTACTCGTAAAAGCATATTCAGTTGATGAGCTCGGCGGGGAAGAACGTGCGGTCCTTCGTTTGCCCGCAAACTTAGCTCCTATAAAAGCGATGGTTTCGCCCCTTTTGAAAAATAAGCCTGAACTTGTGGAGAAGGCAAAAGAGATTCGCAAAGAACTTCAGAAGGTGCATCCTGCGATTGCATGGGACGACAATGGAAACATTGGAAAGCGATACCGCCGTCAGGATGAGATCGGCACACCGTTCTGCATCACCATCGATTTCGACACGCTTGGAGAAACTCCTGAGTTAAGAGATACGGTAACGCTTCGTCATCGTGATACGGGTGAGCAGGAACGTCTTACCATTGCAGAAGCGGCTGAAAAGATTCGAAGCGCGATTGCGTAGTGTTCGGTAGAGAAAGAGGCGGAAGAGAACGAAAGTATAAAAAAAAGGGCACCCTCCGGAAATACCGGCGGGCGCCCAGGCTCGTTGCTTGCGTTCGATTCTCAACCAGGGGCCTTTGCGGACTTCTTTGGCTTGGGGATGGTGATGTCTTCGGGGTGCACATTCGGATCCAGGTGAAGAAAGTATCCGAAGTACATCTCGCAGTCATCAGCGTAACGTTGCGTATCGGCGATATGCTCACGCCACAGCCGGATAACGGCCGCACTCGGCGCGCGGATCCGCTTGCCGGGATTGAGTTTGCAAAATCGCCAAAACTCACGATACTGCCGCTCCACTCGCTCGTGGGCGACGCGATCAATCTCGCGTCTTTCGCCAACTCCCTGACCGTGCCATACGCGTTCCATCACCGCGCTCAGATCCATGTCTGGCAGTTGCGCGTCGATTTCCTCGCGTGGCATGACATAGCCAACGAAGGCAGCTTGTTGGCCGATATGACCAGTCGCAGTTCCCATGTGTTGGCCCTCCATTCAGCCTAGAAAGAACCTAACACAAATGATGGATCGTTTCCATGAAGGGTTCTGCCGGCACGTCCGCGTTTGTGATACCATCCTTTATATGAAGCCTGATTCAACGACCTCTGTCACTACCGGTACCTTTATCCGAGCAATCATTGTAGGAGCAGTTGCCTACGCTATTTGGGTCTTGCACGGCCTCGTACTTTTGGTGCTCACTGCCATTGTCATCGCATCCGCGATTGAGCCGGGAGTGGGGTATTTGGTCCGTCACCGTCTACCGCGCGTGCTCGCCGTACTTCTCATGTACCTCACGGCCTTTGGCTCTCTTTTCGCCGTTCTCTACTTTTTCATTCCACCTATCCTAACTGATGCCCAGGGACTCATTTCGCAGATTCCTCAGTATCTGGAGTCACTTAATATTCCGATTAGTTCATTACCAACGGTTAACACTGGTTCTGCACTTACGAACGAAGCGCAGTCTGCCATCACTACGCTTCTAAACTTTAGAGGTATTTTCTCCGGATCGTCACAGGGCGCATTCCGTCTCCTCTCAACTATCTTTGGCGGTATCTTTTCTTTCGGTTTGGTTATTGTTCTTTCGTTCTACTTCGCAATGCTTGATACAGGAGTTGAAGATTTCCTTCGCGTTATTACTCCGGCAGAGAAAGAAGAATACGTGGTGAGTCTATGGCAGCGCGCTCGCGCAAAGATTGGGCTTTGGATGCAGGGACAAGTACTGTCGTCCCTTATTGGTGGCGTACTCGCATACCTGGGACTGATGATACTCGGCGTTCCATTTGCCTTTATCTTAGCGCTCTTCACTGCAGCAATGATGCTCATTCCTATCTTCGGATCATTCCTTTCTGCCGCACCGCCCATTATCTTGGCGTTTTCGACGGGTGGAGTTTCGCTCGCGCTTATCGTTGCGGGACTGTACCTCATCATCAATCAGTTCGAATCGCACATAATCCATCCGCTCGTGGTGAATAAGGTGGTGGGTATCCCGCCGCTTTTGGTTATCTTGGCGCTCATTGTAGGAGGGGAGCTCGCAGGATTCTTGGGAGTTGTGCTCGCTATTCCTGTGGCTGCAGCGCTCCGTGAATTCCTCAATGATTACGACAAGGGAAAGCGCGCGGCGAAGCAGATTGTTTCGTAACATTCAGGCGTTTTAGATATGAACCGCTACCTCACCACCACGCTTCCATATGTAAACTCAGATCCACACATTGGATTTGCGCTTGAAATTATTCAGGCAGATGTATTGGCACGCTCATGGCGTCTTCAAGGAGATGACGTTTTTTTTACCACTGGCACTGATGAACACGGCCAGAAGATTTTTCAGAAAGCTGAGTCAGAGGGTCAGGACGTCCAGAAGTATGTGGATCATTATGCTGAAGAATTCAAGAAACTCGGAGAAGCATTAGGACTTTCATATGACAATTTCATCCGCACGACAGACTCAGACCACATAAAAGCCGCGCAAGAGCTTTGGAAGCGATGCGAAGCCTCGGGAGATATCTATAAGAAGAAATACACCGGACTGTACTGTGTCGGGGACGAGATGTTTATTAAAGAAACTGATTTGGTAGATGGGCGCTGCCCGAGCCATCCAAATCTGGATTTGATAACCATCGAAGAAGAGAACTATTTCTTTAAGTTTTCTGCATATCAGGAAAAGCTTCTTGCATACCTTTCGCAAGAATCAGTTATTGTGCCGGAATTCAGTCGTAAAGAAGCTCTCAACTTTGTTCAGAGCGGGCTTGAGGATTTTAGTATTTCACGCGAAGCCGCTCGCATGAGCTGGGGCATTCCTGTACCGGGAGATGACTCACAGGTTATGTACGTTTGGTT
>JAQBQR010000012.1 GCA_028286945.1 Parcubacteria group bacterium
GGGAACCCTTTTATTTGGCATAAGCGAATTGGGCGAGGAAATAAGCCATTTTACATCGTTAAGCTCCGTTCAATGCTTATTAACGACCATGGCGAGCCTGAACTTCAGAAAAAGAATCGTGTAACCACGTTCGGAAAGATTCTGCGCAAGACACGTATCGACGAGTTTCCACAGCTCTGGAATATCCTCAAAGGGGATCTCTCATTCATTGGGCCACGTCCAGAACTCCCAACGAATGCACGCGTATACGAAACAGAAATTCCGTATTACGAAGTACGCCATCTCATTACCCCTGGGCTCTCTGGGTGGGCACAGATTTATGATCATGATCCACCTCGCGGCGCAGTGGACATTGAGCGAACGCAGCGAAAACTTTCGTATGACATGTATTACTTGAAGCACCGCTCTTTTGGACTTGATATGGCTATCGCTCTCAAGACTCTTCGCGCACTTCTTTCATTCTCCGGAACATGATTATTGACGGACGAAAAATTAGTGCAGAGATTCTAGACGAAGTTCGAGAACACTCGACGGGCGTGTGTGTTATGCGTGCCGTTACCGTTTCACCGACACCTGCTACCGTTTCATACTTGAATATTAAGAGACGAGCTGCTGAGTCAGCGGGAATGGAGCTTGAAGTCGTTGAGTTACCTGAGAATGCGACTACGAAGGAAGTCATTGCTGCTGTTCTCGCACCGGGCGCTGATGCGGTCATTGTTCAGCTGCCACTTCCGGCGCACTTGGACGAGGCTGAAATCTTGCAGAGCGTTCCTACAGAAAAAGATGCCGATGTGCTTTCACCCTTCACGCGCGAAAGGGGAACGATACTTCCTCCGGTGGCCGCAGCCGTAGATGAAATTCTCATGCGTGCTGACATACATCCTGAAGGGAAGCGCGTGGTGATTATTGGAAAGGGGAGGCTGGTGGGCGAGCCTGTAGCGGCGCGCCTCGCGGAGCGAGGCGCGCACGTCACCTCGTATGATTCCCACACGTTCACGTCCGAAGTACTCAAAGATGCTGACATCATTGTCTCTGGCGCAGGTGTTCCGCACCTTATAACACCAGGTATGCTCACGCAGGGCGTGGTACTTATTGATGCCGCGACCAGCGAACAGGTCACAGAACACGGCAGTGCCGTAGTGGGGGACATCGACCCTGCCTGTGAGCCACTCGCGAGCGTCTATACTCCCGTCCCCGGTGGGGTGGGCCCTATAACGGTGGCTTGTCTCTTTAGGAACGTCGCTCAGTTGCGAAAGGCAAATATCAAGGTAGACTAATCCCTATCTATGCAAACCCGCCTCTCTCGCGCCCTCGCCGCTGTCCTCGTCCTTGCATTAGCCGCCGGTCTCGGTTACTTCGTCTTGAAAACGACGCATAACCCGCATTCAGCGTACGCCGTACACCTTGGCCTCGACCTTGCCGGCGGAACGGAACTTATCTATAAGGCAGACACCTCAGGAATTGTCTCAGATAAGGCAGGCGCACTCGCGTCTCTTCGCGAAGTTATCGACCGCCGCGTAAACGCCTTCGGCGTTGCAGAACCGCTGGTTCAGCTTGAGAAGGCTAGCAGCGTAGCAGGAAACGGAGAAGATCGTCTTTTGGTAGAACTTCCCGGCGTAACGAATGTGAAAGCCGCCGTTGATTCCATTGGTAAGACTCCGGTACTTGAGTTCAAACTCGTTGGCCCTGCAGTTGCAACTCCTTCCACCGTTGGAACCTCCACCGCAATCTCTGTTGGAGAGCCAACACTCATAGCGACAGGTCTTACCGGTCAGTACGTAAAGTCAGCTGAACTTCAATTTGGTAACGGACAGGGAGGAACAACGGCGAACCAGCCGATGGTTATCGTCCATTTCAATTCAGACGGAGCAAAACTATTTAAGGACATTACTTCGCAGAACATTGGTAAGCAGATTGCCATTGTGCTCGATGGAAACGTGATCTCAAGCCCAATCGTTCAGGAAGCTATCGTTGGTGGCGACGCTACGATCAGCGGAAACTTTACCCCGCAGCAGGGCCGTGACCTTGTCCAGAACCTTAACTTTGGCGCTCTTCCAGTGCCTATCACCCTCGTTTCAAGTAACACTGTTGGCCCTACACTCGGAAGCGTTGCGTACAACGCCGGTCTTCGTGCAAGCGCCATCGGCTTCCTGCTCGTCGCACTCTTCATGATTCTTTGGTACCGCCTCCCTGGAGTCGTTGCGTCCATTGCACTCGTTATATACGTGCTCATTACCATTGCTCTTATTAAGGTCGTCCCTATCACACTCACCGCTTCAGGTATCGCTGGCTTTATCCTTTCCATTGGTTTGGCGGTGGACGCTAACGTCCTTATCTTCGAACGCATGAAAGAAGAGCTTAAATCAGGAAAGGGAGCACAGGAAGCTGCAACCATCGGGTTCGGTCGTGCATGGCCTGCTATCCGCGACGGTCACCTCACCATGATCATTTCTGCAATAATCCTCTTCTGGGTTGGCACCTCGCTTATTAAGGGCTTCGCGCTCGTCTTCGGCTTCGGTGTTATTACCTCTCTCATCTCAGCCGTCTTCATTACGCGCATCTTCCTTCGCGCTATTCTTCCTGCGGAAGGCGGACGCGGATTGCGCTTCCTGCTCTCAAGCGGATTCCACACCGGCACAAGCACTACTGATACCGAAACTGAAACCAAATAGCTTATGTACATCGTTACCCACCGCACCCTTTTCTTCACCATCACGGGAATACTCCTAGCTATTGCCCTTGGTGCAATAGCGGTATTTGGTCTCCCTCGCTCCATTGATTTTACCGGAGGTTCTTTGGTGGAAGTTTCGTACACGAACACCCGCCCAACCATTGATGCGCTTACACAAAACGTGAAGCAGCTCGCGCTTGGTGAAATCTCACTTCGCGAATCAGGAGTGAATGGTGCCATTCTTCGCACGCGCACCCTTACGCCCGCAGAGCATGAAAAGGTTCTTACCGCCCTTGGTTCACAGAGTGGAACGACAACGCCCGCAGCATTTACTGAGCTCCGCTTTAACTCCATTGGCCCCTCACTCGGAACAGAGCTCGCAAAGAAAGCGGTATACGCACTCGCTGCCGTTATTCTGGCCATCATGTTCTACATTGCATGGGCTTTCCGTCGCGTTTCTAAACCGGTCTCATCATGGACATACGGACTCATCGTCGTGGTCATTCTTTTCCATGACGTTATTATCCCTGCTGGTTTCTACGCGATCCTTTGTCACTTCACTGGTTCCCAGGTGGACTCACTCTTCGTTGTGGCGCTCCTCGCCATCCTTGGATATTCCGTTAACGACACCATCGTTATCTTCGACCGCGTACGTGAACACCTCCACAACAATGAACACGCAAAGCTCGTCGAGCCGTTTGAACTTACGGTTGGTAAGTCAGTGACAGAAACACTTGGTCGTTCAATTAATACGTCTCTCACCGTCGTGCTAGCACTCGCTGCGCTCGTGCTCTTTGGAAGCAAAGAAACGGTAGACTTCGCCCTCGTACTTCTTGTGGGAGTTATCGCTGGTACGTATTCTTCAATTCTTCTCGCCGCCCCTCTTCTTGTTCCGCTCGCAAAGCGTCTCGACCGTGTTGATGTAGGAGGAAAGAAGCGTAAGTAAATTCGTATGATCTTCGGCATCACCGGTACCAACGGAGGGGGTAAGGGTACGGTTGTCGACTATCTTCGAGATGAGAAGGGCTTTACGCACTATTCCGTTCGCGACCTTATTATTGAGGAAGTAACGAAACGAGGATTACCAGTGAATCGTATTCATATCGGAGATACTGGTACCGCGCTACGAAGAGAAGAAGAACCGGCGTATTTTGTGAATACCTTTATTGATCGTGCTCAAGAAACTGGAGCGGAAAATATTGTTATAGAATCTATTCGCACCGTTGCGGAAGCACGACGTATACAAGAATTGGGTGGAAAGATTATTGCTGTAGATGCGCCTGTTGAACTCAGATATGAACGCATTACCGAGCGGGGAAGTGCCACGGATCACGTGACGTTCGAACAATTTCGTGAACAAGAAGATCGTGAGTACACCGCAAAAGATGATTCAGATCCCACGCAGATGAGCGTGCTTAAAGTAATGGATATTGCTGACTATGTTTTGATAAACGACGGTTCTCTCGAAGAATTACATAAAAAGATCGAGGAAATTCTCTAATACTTTGCCTACCCGGTAATGACCGTTCCCATAAACGGCTTACCTGAAACGTAGTTATCAAACTCATCAATCTTTTTCCCATTGACGATGGCGACCTCCATTTTCAGTTCTTGCGCCATTTTTGATGCTACCGGATCAAACGGGGAAGAGAGGCCAGGATCCCAATCTTTAGGAATTAGGGCACGAAAATCAGTCCAACTAATACGCTCAATCTTTTGCGCGGATGGATCTTTGCGCGGATCGGCAGTATAGACATAATCAATATTCGAAAGGTTCACTAAGCGCTTCGCACCAAGCTGCTTCGCGGCCATAACGGCGCAGTAGTCTGTGGACCACCCTGGACGCCAACCAGCGCCAATGATGATAGCGTCAGCTCCGCGAAGGTCGCGAGTAGGATTCTTAACAATATTTTTTTGAGCCTGCTCTTTGAAGAGGGTGCGGAGAAGGTGGGCGTTCAAGCGTGTTGAATGAATGCCAAGCCAGTCCACATCTTCAGGATCTAAATCACCGCGCACCTCTTCTGCGGCACGCTGATATGAACGCGCGGTCATGCCACCACCGGCAACGATATAAAAGGAAAGGCCTCGCTCCACATGGGCGAGGATTACTGAATGGAGACGTTCAAGAAATGCCGTGTCAATACCGTCAGGAACGATCAAAGATCCTCCAACGGAGACAACAATATATTCACGTTTTTTAGCACGGGAAAATCTCATGCAAAGCTTGACGGCTCCCTTCATTCTACGCCCCTCAACGAGGAGTGCAACGGATTGACTGGGTGACATAACGTGGTGCGGCCGGAAGAAGTGAAACTTCTTCCGGCCGTTTGGCGCGAGCATGGTCACGCCTCCTTTTGGCGGTACACCCCTCTCTTCAACAGATTCCTTTTTATGCGCCATAGCTTCCAGTGCAGGACATGCGGAGCAAGGATTTTGCGCAGCGCACGGAACATGACGATCAATCCGCCTGCGCCTGCAACACTCACCAGCACGAGCATGCCCCAGGCAAGGAACAGGTTTGAGGCGTCTGCAGGATTGAAATATTCTTCGTCGCCGTAGGTGCGGACGGAGAGAAAAAATACGACCGCCCCGGCTGGAAGGTACGCCGCCCAGCTGAACTTTCCGTGCCGGACGCAGAGGCCGATAGAGTAGATGACCCATATCCCTCCGGCCATATGCAGAAACGGTAATAAGGATCCACTCACGTTCATTTCGAACCATTCGGCGTAGAGCGGGCACAGGAGGCACGCGATAAAGATCAAGATGCCGAAGGCTAACCGAAGCCAGTATTTGTACATAACCGTATCCTTCGAGATGGTTGCTGACCGTATACAACTATACACCCATAGAAGCGTCAAATAGCCTTGTACCTAAGCCGTAGAAAAGGCTTGACTCGCCCCGTACACTCCTATACTATGCATATACCACCCCAAGCGGGGCGGTTTTCTTTCGCTCCTTGCGCGGTACCCACCTGGGGAAATGCATCGGGAACGATGAACCTTGAAAATTTAATATCACTAGGTAAGAACAAAAAAGAATTCATTTGATTTCTTGTGTTCCGCCTATTCTTAATGAGAGTTTGATCCTAGCTCAGGATGAACGCTGGCTGTATGGATAAGGCATGCAAGTCGAACGGCCCGCAAGGGCAGTGGCAGAC
>JAQBQR010000002.1 GCA_028286945.1 Parcubacteria group bacterium
GGAGAGGACTTGAACCTCCACCCCCGAAAGGACATCCACCTCAAGGATGCGTGTATACCAATTTCACCACCTGGGCATTGATCCTTTGTAGGACTTGCCTACTATACGGGACGAAGGAGCAAAAAGAAAGAGCGCTTTCGCGCTCTTTCTTTTTAGCTATGCCGCCTTTTCTTCTTCTGCAGCTGGCTCTGGAGTAACTTCCTGAACTTCGGGAGTTTCTTCTACTCCTGCGACTTCCTCTGCGGGAGTCATCTCTGCTCCATCAGGAGTCTGAGTTGGGTCTTCAGTACGAACCTCTTCGACAACTTCAGCCTCAACAGGCTCTTCAACCTTGAAATCATCGGTTGAAACCTTAACAAGACGCATGTTGCGAAGCTGGCGACGTACTTCACGAGCAACCTTCTCACGGATGAAGTAAAGCTTTGCGCGACGAACCTTTGAACGACGAGTAATCTCGATCTTTTCAATAAATGGCGCGTAGAGTGGGAAAATACGTTCAACACCGATACCTGACATGGTGGCGCGGACGGTAAATGTCGCTCCAGCCTCAGTGCCGTGCTTTACAGCAATAACGAGACCTTCGAACATCTGAGTACGGCTTTTGCCCTTTTCAATAATCTTCTGGTGGACACGCACGGTATCGCCTGGACGAATGCCAAGCTGCGCGCGCTCCTGCGGATTCACGGGAGTAATAACTGCGTTCATAGTGGTTCGAACTGTACCATAGACGGTTTCGGGACGCAAAAGGAAGCGTAGTAGGCAGCTTTCCTGTGCGTGCTCACCCTCGAGCCCTGTACGGGCTCCGCTCGCTCGGAAACTACCTACTACGCTCTACGCCTTGAGCTCTCCGGTAAAACCGAACTTTTCGGCGGCTGCGGCGAGGTCAGGGGTGAGGGGCGCAGTAATTGTCATCTTTTCGCCACTTTGGAGTGGGAATTCCAGACGGAAGGCGTGGAGACCAAGTCTCTTAAAACCAAGGTCAGCGGGATGGTTTGGAGCGTAGAGCGGATCGCCAACGATGGGATGATGCACCGCTTTAAGGTGAACGCGAATTTGATGTGTGCGTCCGGTAAGCGGTTCAACGGTGAGCATCGAGTGAGTGGGTGTTTCCCCTATCACCTCCCAATGCGTAAGTGCGTCACGCATCTTCCCTTTCGCAAGACGTTGTGCGGAACGAAGGCGGAAATCTTTTCGTGAACGCCCGATGGCCAAATCAATCATTCCTTTTTTATCTTCCTTGAAGACTCCGTACACAAAAGCTAAATATGTTTTGTGCATTTCGTGTTCTTGAAATGCTTGTTTATAAAATGCATGCGCTTCAGGGGTCTTCGCAAGGATCATGATGCCGGAGGTGTCGCGGTCCAGGCGGTGTACTATGCCGGGACGTGTAATGACGGTTCCGTTTACCAATGTCTGCTCCTCCCCTACGTCCTTAGACTTCGGGTAGTGCGCAGCGAACCAGTCACTGACGGTTTCGTCAGTACTATGCCCGTCCGGGTGCGACATGATGCCCACGGGCTTGTTTATAGCCACAATGTCATCGTCTTCGTATAAAATGGGGATCTCCATGGGCGTACCTTATCATACTTAGCTATTTATTGGCTTTTTCTGTACTTCCCATGAAGCGCTTTACAGGGGGACTTCAAAAATATCTAAGAGTACGGTATGGTTCTGGTACGGGCGATTAGCTCAGTTGGTAGAGCGCTTCATTTACACTGAAGATGTCGGGGGTTCGAGCCCTCCATCGCCCACAGCCTAAAACAAAAACCACCGTTAGGTGGTTTTTGTTTTCTATCTTTTCGAACGAACCAGCTTCTCTATTTCACTGCGTCCTTGCCAATCATTTGCATCGCTTCCTGAACGGTGGACATGAACTGCGCCGGGAAAATAATCGTTGAGTTTTTCTCCACACTTATCTCTGCCATTGTCTGAAGTGTACGAAGCTGAAGCGCCACAGGATGCGCAGCCATGATGTCTGCCGCTTCCCCAAGCTTTTGGGCTGCCTGCATTTCACCTTCAGCGGCAACGATCTTCGCGCGTCGTTCGCGTTCAGCCTCTGCCTCCTTTGCCATGGCACGCTGCATGTTATCAGGAAGCGTAATGTCTTTGATTTCAACGGCCGTCACTTCTGCACCCCACGCTTCAGTGTGCGTATCGATCACTTCTTTTATTTGCGCATTGATCTGTGACGTCTGAGAAAGAAGCTGGTCGAGCATAAACTGACCAACCACATTTCGAACGGTCGTTTGGCTAATCTGATTCACTGCGTCATATACGTTTTCAATAGCCACAACGGACTTCTGAGGATCAACGACGTGATAATACGCAACCGCAGCAATATCAATCGACACGTTATCCTTCGTGATAATTTTCTGCGAAGGAATGTTCATGGTGATCGTACGGAGCGTCACCTTCGTCATCTGCTCAAACAGCGGTATGAGAATGATGAGACCTGGGCCACGTACACCGGTTACCTTTCCGAGCAAAAAGATGACTCCACGGTCATACTCTTTCACCACACGAAGTGAGAGGAGTAATAGGATTACGACGATAACGACAACGATGGGAAGTAAGATGGTCATATATCTAAAGTATAGACCCATCCGTAGGGAGTTGCTATGGATGCGCACGTACGGCTAATTAAGAAAAACCGCGCTCCTGCAAGAATATATGCAGAAGCGCGGCTGAAGTTTTGGGGCAGCTGGCCTTAAGCGTGCACACCTGCGCCCATGGGAAGAGAATTCTCCGCCAGTCGATCTCGACGGACCATTGTGGGGCGAGCCCATATGGTCTTTTGAGCCAGAGGATTATTTCCTTCGCCAGCAGGTCGTCTCCAATAACCTTCGCGGAAATGGGTATTAACCTCCCACCCTCCTCTCCCTGCAAAGAAATTGGAGAGTCCCGTTCTCTCTTCTCTGGAGAGACTGAAGATGCTTTGCACCTTGAATATTTCTTCGGGAGAGATGAGCGACGTCCCGAGAGATGGTGCTCGACGAATGGGCTGATTCTCAGCAGGAATCCTGGTCACCAGATCTTTTTGAGATTCCTGGAAGGCCTGGAGGTAGAAGGCAAATCCGATGACGACGCGGAAGAACTTGTCAGTCCAGTCCATGTCTTCATCTCTCCCTGCCATACGGGATGCGTTCTGAAGATCGGCCTCGATATCAACGTCCCAATTAGATTCCGAGGCCCCTAACCAGTCATACCCCACCAACATTTCTGCGAAGCGATCCGCTTTCGTGACAGGCTTATACGCAAGATGCTTGAAACGTGTATGGTTTCCACTCGCTCTTGCGCGATTAATCTTGTTTCGAAGAGTGGGGTCGGTCGGCTTCCAGCTGCTGAGTCGTTTGGAGAATGCGTACCACGACTCGGGAGCTTGGTCACCGCAAATAAGAATGAAATCTATTTCCTCTCCCTTACCCGTAAGTATCGGATGTTCGAGAGCGAGCCCGAAAGACGGAAATGGAAATCGTAGGTCGGCAAATGTCCGGCCCCTCAAGCTTGTGGCTTGAAGCATCAATACGAGATCCTCAGGCAAATGATAGATTCGCCGCGCGGTGGCATTCCACTGACCTAAGCGATGCGGAAAATGGAATTGCTCCCACCGAGCCACAGCGCAAAATTCATCTGAAATATTACCTGAAGCGATTTCTGCATCCATACGCTCCTTGCCAAGTTCCGGCTTTTTGGTAATTCCTTGGCGGCGAAAGTTTGGTAGCAAGTAGGAAAGGTCGTCACGCGTCGCCGCTTCAAGAAGCATTGAGCGTGTTTTTTCGAACCCTTCCACCGGATACCCGGTTTCAACAATACTGACCTCTTCATTTCTGAGTCGAGCAAAATGCTGACGGAGCTGTATTTTCCACATCTCCTCTTCCCAGTACGAATATGCCTGATCGAGCCGATCGAAGACCCGAGGATAGCTATCCTTTGTCATCACTAGTCCCTTTCTCTTTTATTTAATGAGCTGATTTTGCAATTAGTAAAATCTTAAATACTGATATGTATTATACTATGCATAATGAGAGTGGTCAATCACCTCTTTGGTGCCCTCACCTGGAATCGAACCAAGATCAAGAGCTTAGAAGTCTCCTGCTCTATCCATTGAGCTATGAGGGCGATATTGGCCGCGCAGCGGCCGGACGCACACTAACTTGTACAGCGTACTTCTTTAAAGCGATGGGTCAACAAAGCGGTAGTCATGGGTGTATCTTCCCTGCTCTGTTGCCCGCTGCTCAAAGAGTGTTTTCACTTGGTCGAGTTGTATTTGAGCCGGCGCAGCCGGCGCGGGAACGCCTATCGTCTGTCCTTTCGTAATCTGTGAGAACTGCCACAAGTTCCACCCAACGCTTAGTCCAAGCGCAATGCCGAAGATTACCAGCAAGACATACCAGTCGCGCGCAGGTCGCAGACGGTCACCATAGTGAAGATACTTTGTAACTGCTGAAAGGTTTAAGGACTTCATGGTGTGGTGGTTGCGGTTACAGGCACTGTTGAGCTGGTATCAATGGTGCCAACGCGTATGGTCGCTGCGGCAGTCCATACAGGAGCGGCGTGATTTTCTGCGCCAGGAGTATCCAGAGTAACGCTCGAAAGAACCGTGTCATACGATTCGTACTCAACCGCGCCCAGCATTCGTTCAACCGCATCGAACGTTCCGGTGATACGAAGGGCCAGAACGAGCACTGCGTGAGGCTTTGCAGGTTCAGCTGAAACTGAGACCACCTCTACCTTCGCGCCATACTTGCTCCCTTCGGCCTGCAGGTCTCCGAGGAACGGTACGATGTCCTGCGTATTTATGAAATATCCTTTAATAGCCGCTTCGTCGGCAAGGGCGTGCTCAAGCTCGGACTTTGATTGCTGCGTCTTCTGAGTGCTTACATTCTTTGCTTGAATTTGCGCTGCTAAAGACTCCGCTTTTGCTGACTCATTTCCGACACGTGTGTACCAAGTGCCATACACAGAAAACGCGATAACGAGCGCAACGAACCCTATGGCAACGTGTGAGTAATATTTGAGCTTCATGGTATGAGTGATCCCGTGAGAGTAACGGTGAACGGAATGTTGCTGTCTTTTGCGTATGAACTTATAGGCAAATCAGCATTCGTGACATACGGGAGTTTCCCGAGCTCCTGAACATACTGACGCAATTGATCTCGAGTATTCGCGGTGCCAGTAATGGTCATTTGAGCAGTCTTGGAAGTACTGCTTGGTGCGGCATACGTAAAGCCGGTGATTTTAATTCCGGTATGAGGTACCGATACAACAGCACGGAACGCCGAACTTGCTGCGGGTACGGTTCCGAGACGTCCCAGGTACGTGATATCTTCTTTAACTGAATTTATGTGCGCTTGAATACTGTGTTGTTCTGCCGTGGAGCTTGAAGCTGAGATACGGTCCAGCTCTGTTTGTTCACGAATCACTTCCCCATGGGCATAAAGATATGCGGGCATGAGTAGTGCTCCATGGATGATAAGTGCAAGGATCGTAAGCCCGATTACTACACTAATGAGGCGTACAAAGTATCCGCGACGTACGGCGCGTGCAGCAGAGCGAGGAAGCAAATTAGTAAGTTCGTACTGTTTCATATTTACGGTACATATTCACGGAGTCCCAAACCAATAGCCGTTCCGTACGCGAGTGATTCGGTGTAATCGAGCGGTGGAAGCCAGTCACTCCTTGAGGCAAAGTTGCGGAACACGTCTCCGAGTTCAACAGGGATTTTAAATGCAGCCCCTAAGTATTCTGGGAGTCCTCGAAGGGTCGCGTTTCCTCCCACTAGTATGGCGCGCGTTACGGGTGCGTGTGCGGCTACCGCTCCGCCGCGTGTCTGCCAATAATCTAAGCGCCGTACGATTTCATCGCGAATAACGGAAACGGTTGAAAGCATGGCAGTGAGGTACTCTTCATTTTCTTCTCCCACAATGAGTCCTTTTTCGGCCTTCACTCGCTTAGCTTCTTCTTCGGTTACGCCGAAGTGTTTTTGAACGGCTAGGGTCAGAGCGTGACCTCCCACCTCAAGCGTGGTGGCAAAGCGCGGGATGCGCGCAGAAACAATCAGAAGCTTCGTGGTCGTCTTCCCAATATCAATGATGAGCACGGTGTCAGTGTCTCCGTGCGCTAGCAATGCGCGAGGAAGTGCAAAGACTTCGCTTTCGATAGCACGAACCGTAATGCCTGCATCGGCAAAGTTCTCAAGCGTCGCGTCGATGACGCGTCGCGCGTATCCGATCCCCACCACATGCATTCCGTCTCCCTGTTCTTTAAGAGGAACGATGTCATACGCCACGTCCTGCGCAGGAAGCGGTACGTATTCATCTAGATGTTCTTCAACCGCAATGCGCCATTCCTTTGGGGTGCGTCCGGGTACGGTAGCTTCAAACAGATACCCACGGGTTTCAGGAAGTGTAATGTTTGCGAATTGAATTTTAAATTTCCGTGCAACGTCACGCAATGTTTTAACCACGCTTGCGCGATCAGTCACCTCGCTGTTTTGCACAATGCCGGGAGCCAAACGCTCTTCAGCGTAGTTCGCGAGTTGCAAACCGCCAAGAGTTTCCTTTAGCGTTACTACTTTAATTCCACTTGCAGAAACATCGATTCCCGCCGTGGGGAGTGAAAGGTAGTCTGGTGGTGCGAATTCAAGTTTCGCGATACGTGAAAGAGTATCAAACATGCGAAAAGTATAACGTACTGCGCGCGTCTAGAGCGCTAGATGAAGAGATTAATGCGCACTCGTGCCGGGTGGTGTCTCACGATCTGGTGTAACAAAGGCAAACGTCTCTCCCTGCCCTACCGCAAAGAGCATGCCGTTGCTTTCAAGTCCTTTTATTTTTCTTGGTGCAAGGTTTGCCACAAAGCAGAGCTGACGTCCTACGAGTGCTTCGGGTTCTGTGTACGCTGAAATGCCTGACACAATCTGGCGAGGCTCCGGTTCACCAAGATCAACCATGAGTCGCAGAAGCTTATCCGTCTCCGGTACGCGTTCTGCTGAAAGCACTGTTCCTACCTTTACCTGAACCTTCGCGAAGTCATCTATGGAAATATATTTTGAGGGAGGCTCCTCTTCGAGTGGCGGCGCAAGCACGATGGCCGGTGCAACAATTCGCTCAAGATAACTCGTAAGGATGAGTGCCGCCGCAGAAGCATCTACATCAGGAGAACCTTGCATGCGCGATCCGTCAGGGAAACGGCGAGCTGCCTGCGTGGTAAACATTTCTGATTCAAAGTGAATTTCAATGCCGGTACGTGCACGCAGATCTTCCGCGAATGCCTTTGCTTCAGCAGCCACCGCATTTTCGCCTCCCGCAAAGTTCGTTGATTCTCCAAAAACAGCCGCACCGACTCCCTTCTCTTTAATAAGGAGTGCGAGGTCATCCAAAAGACGCGGATCCGTGGGCTTTACGCCAAACGGAAATCCCATCGTTCCTGCATCATCGGAAAAAGCGATGCCTGTTTTCTTCGTGCCGTAATCGATACCCATATATTTCATAGGCGTATAGTACCGCACTTCTCTTTTTCCATCTCCTCACCTTTTCAACCCATATGCATGTGATATCGTTGTGCTCATGGATATCCTACACACAACGCTTTTAAGTCATCCGATTCTCGCTGCTCTTGGCCTTGGCAGTATTACCGTGTTCTTCGTACTACTCGCTGTTTGGAGTCTTGTTTGGAAAGGAGTTGCATTGTGGTTTGCGGCCCGTAATTACCAGAAAAATTGGTTCATTGCCATTCTCATCCTCAACACCGCCGGCATTTTGGAGATTATCTATCTCTTTGGCTTCCGTCGGGATAAGCAGGAAGGAGTTACGAAATCACTTTTCAACAACCCACTCCCCGATCCTGAAGAAGAGGGAGAGATTGTGCCGTCTGGAAAAAAACTGGATTAGTAGTACACTGGGCGACTGAGGGAGGAGTGGCAGAGTGGTCGATCGCACCGCACTTGAAATGCGGCGTACCGAAAGGTACCGTGAGTTCGAATCTCACCTCCTCCGCTAGATAATGAGAAATCGCCTGACGGCAGAGCCGTCAGGCGATTTCTCATTGACGCATACACATGCGTTGCAATAAGTACGAATTAAAACGCATACACGGTGCTATTATTACGCCATGCCTCGGAACGCGTTATTTGCATGGGAAGGAAGAGAATTTGCCTTTGAAGAGCACGGTGCCGACTGGTACTGGGCGCTCGGCATTATTACCATCGCTGCTGTCCTCACCGCATTTCTTTTCAGTAATATTTTACTTGCGCTTGTTATCCTTGCAGGCGCCGTGACCATTGGACTTCAAGCGGCAAAGCATAAGAAAACGCATCGCTTCGCTGTCTATGATAATGGTGTCTCCGTTGATGACAGCATGTATTTATACGTGGACATGCGTGACTTCGCCATCCTTGAATACATCGACACTTCCCTCCCCACGGCACTTTCGATAAAAACGAATCACATTTTGTCCCCCCATCTCCTCATTCCAATTCATGACTACGATCCAGAAGAGATATATCGATACATTTCGAATCATCTTCCTGAAGGCATGCACGAAGAAACCCTCTTGGATCGCATTACATCCTTTTTGCGTCTGTAATCTTGCGCTTAGGCGGTAAGAACGGTACAGTCATTTTTAAGCTCCCGTCGTTCAATGGATAGGACATATCCTTGCGGTGGATACAATGTAGGTTCGATTCCTGCCGGGAGCACCAAGACTTAGAGGCAAAAGAAAAACCGCCGACCTGAAGGTCGGCGGTTTTTCTTTATCAGACTTACGCCTTAACGGTTGCGCGTTTTACCGCAGCGGCAAGACGAGACTTCTTGCGAGACGCGGTGTTCTTCTTAATGATACCGGTCTTCGCTGCCTTATCGATTGCCTTGTATGCCTTTGAAAGGGACTCACGAGCCTCCTTTACGTCCGTAATGATGAGTTTCTTCACTGACTTGGTAGCGTCGGTGAGAACACGCTTACGACGTACGTTAAATACGTGCTTTTTAAGGGATGCGCGGTGCGCTTTCTTTGCTGAGCTAGTGATTGCCATGTGAACGCATACTACGATATGGGGCGGTAATCTGCAAGCACGGTATAGAAAAATGGCACCTACAAGCTCATTCAGGATGCTAATTCTGCGTTCTGCTAGACTTATCGCATGAAAGACCAATACTTCGGTGATTTTGGTGACTATCAAAAGGTGTCACTCCTACGAAATCTCCGGGCACAAGGACTGGAAGTACTAGTCCACTGGATGAAGACCAGAGACGATGGAGGGACCGATGGAAAACATATCACCTATTTAGACACTCCTGAGGTATGGGGTGGTTTTGATCCTGATGTATATGCCTTCTTAAAATCGAAGATGAATTCTGGCCCTCGTTCGCTTTCCCACATAGAGGAGAGCGAGTATTGCTCAGGAATAACGTTCCTTGGCGAATATATAGAAAATGAAAGTACCAGAAAAGATCTTTTGGAACGGGTTATTAAAAGTGACGCTGATGTAGTTTTTTTCGATCCAGATAATGGCATTGAGGTTGCCTCTACAAATAAGAAGAATGTTCATAAGTATGTGATCTGGGCAGAAATGATTGAGGCATTCAATGCTGGGAAGACGGTGGTTGTATACCAGCATTTTTCGAGAACCAATCGGGAGAACTTTATTAACGAAAAGACAACGGAGATACAGAAAAGGATTGCCGGACCTGTTGTTTCAATACAGGTTCGTCATTCGGTGTATTTCTTTCTAATTCAGAAAGAACACCGAACAAAAATTATGGCCGCGATTGCCGCCTTCTCAAGTATTTGGAAGAACCTGGCAATTGTTCGGTAGGCAAGAGACGCATCCTCGTACGCACTTGCTACGCCTGGTACTATACATACTAATGGTACGTCAGATACGCGGAGAGGTGCTGGCAGTAGAGCTAAACGGCTGCGTCGTGGACGTTTCTGGCTGGGGTGTCTTTGTGTACCTCGCCCAGTCCACAAATGTAAGCCTCGGCGAAACAGTCACCCTTATGACCCACATGGCCGTTAAACAGGATGGTATTGAGCTCTACGGCTTTACCACGGCTCCCGACCGCGTCTTTTTCGAACAACTCCTCACTGTTTCTGGCGTGGGTCCAAAGACTGCCCTTTCCATCATGACGAAGGCTCCACGCGAATCTCTTGAGAACGCCATCGCTATCCGCGACATTTCATACCTCACACGCGTTGTGGGACTCGGAAAGAAAGCGGCGGAAAAACTTGCGGTGGAGC
>JAQBQR010000024.1 GCA_028286945.1 Parcubacteria group bacterium
ATCCCCTTGAGCCGTTTTGATTGTCTGATCGCTCCTGAAAAGAAGCGACGATATTCCGTCACGAATATTTCACTAAATACGTGCGCGGCGCGGACGACGGTGCCTGCATCGGCATCAACCGCTGGACAGATATATATATCCCGGTCAGGGTCATGCGGATGCGGAAGAGGAACCATAAACCTCGTGCCTTCGAACGTGAAGCATATGGCTCCGGCGCGCACCTCGGGATTAACGTTAGAAGGATGCGGAAAGTACTTGCCTTCGTTGAGGTTTTGGGCAACCTCATCGTAAAACATGGTGCTGTGACGCTCAAGATGGTACTTAAAGCGCTTCTGAACGCGCTTCATTACCGGTGTTTGATAAACGGCAAAAAAGCCATCGGGAACAGCAATCTGTTCCATGCGCGTAAGAATGTACTTCAACAAAATCTCCTGAGTTGAACGAAAGGGTTCCTTAGTATTATAGCACCTTACGCCATTACGGTCAAATTATAGGCCGTCCTACGATGTGTGCGTGAGCATGTCCTTTTTAATGTCGGCAAAGGTGCCGCCAACCTTTTTCCCAGGGTTAAAGATGTTTTGAGGGTCAAAAATGCGTTTCGTGTCTTCAAATAACTTGTACATTTCAGGACCAAAGAGTTTTGGGAGGTACGGCGTACGGATAATACCGTCATTGTGTTCTCCCGTGGTTGAGCCGCCAAATTGCATCACGAGATCATAGACCTTCGGTGCAAGTTCGGTGATGACATTTCGTACGTCAGGCTTGCTGAGATCCATGAGTGGAATAATGTGGAAGTTACCGTTTCCAATGTGTCCGGCGACCGTGTATATAAAGTACTCCTTATATTCATCCAAGAGGGCATTAAGGGCAGGCAGGAATTTAGGATAAGAGTCTGGCGGCACAATTAAGTCATCAATGAACGGCGCGGCATAGAGTCCCTTTGAATGCTTTCGCAAAAGGGCGAAGCTCTCGCGGCGGACAATCCAGTATTTTTCAGCAGCTTTTTCGTCTTTCAATACGCTGGTTTGAAGCGAAAAGGGAATGAGCGCTTTTTGAGCGGCATTGGCGGCAGCCAATGCCGCTTCATGCGTATCCTCTGAGAACTCTGCCATGAGTATTAAGTTTGGAAGTCCTCCGGTAAGACTCATCCATGCTTCGGGAAGGAAGGAAAGCCCAAGGCGGATAGCACGCATAATTCCCATCTGCGAAAGGAGACCTGGAAGGAATTTGATTGCGAGCGTAAGGGTATGCTCGTCAAAGGATTCAAAAGATTCAGGGTTGTGGGGAAGTACCGCTTTAACAATGCCAGGAAGATGGGGAACGTCGCGCTTGGAAAGAAAGGCAACGAGCATGCTGCGTGAGCCCTGATCTTTCACGAGCGAAAACTTCATAGACGTAGTTAGAGCCAGCGTTCCCTGAGCACCGCAAATAAGTTTTGCAAGATTAAACGTGCCAGTCTGTTTATTTTTAATGCTCCACAGCGCATATCCCGCTGAATTCTTTGATACTTTCGGCTTTGCCTTTTCTATAACCGCTGCGTTATCAATGAGCAACGCGTCTATCTTTTTATAAATATCCCCCTCAAGCGTTGTAAGGTTTTTCTTCGCTTCAAGTTCGTCATTGGTAAGTGCACTGAAGGTGGTTTGTGTTCCATCTGAAAGCACCACATCCACGGATTCCACATATTTCTCTGTCTTCCCAAACTCAAGCGTACGCTCACCGCCGGAATTGTTATTCAAAATACCGCCCATGGCAGCAAGCTCGCGGGATGCGGGATATGACTCAAGCATAAGTCCGCCGTGCGCGAGTGTTTCCTTTTCAAAATCGCGATAGTACACACCAGGCTGCGTGACGGCATACCCGCCTCCTGCGGTTTGCTTCACTTCGCCCATCTTGTTCATATATTTTGTGAAGACTGCGACGATTGAATTCGTGAGTGGACCTCCCGACATGTCCGTGCCTGCAGAACGCGCGGTTACAGAAACATCCTTTCCGTTTTGTTTTAATTTTGCTATTTCCTTTACGAGCGCTGCAACGTCGTCAGCGTCCTTTGGAAAAACCACCATCTCTGGAGTGCGCTCAAAGATACTTGTGTCGCGGCTATACTTCGCACGGTCCTCTGAAGAGTCAGAAACGTCCCCGCGCATAACGGCAGCGAGCGACGCGCGTAGCGCGTCGGCCCCTTTGTGTATGGTAGGAGAAATCCTTGCCTTTAGTACTGATATTGGAGACTCTTTTCGCTGGTTTTTCGTTTGCGCAGGCACCATGAGCTTCCAAGCGCCATATCCAAAAGCAATACTTGCACCAAAAGCAAAAATAATTGCAACTATAGATACGAGATCAAGCATATGCTCTCCCCATCATACTGCATGTGCGAAAGAATATGTCATTTGGTATACTGTAAAAAATGAGTCCCGCAATCGAAATCTCCGGTCTAAAAAAGGTCTACACGACCGGTAAAACCACAAAGATGGAGGCTCTTAAAGGCGTCTCGCTCACCATCCAGAAAGGTGAGTTCTTTGCGTTCCTTGGGCCTAACGGAGCAGGTAAAACCACGCTTATTTCCATTCTTGCAGGACTTGGCATCAAAACAGAAGGCACGGTAAAGGTGCACGGTGTATCAATTGATGAAAATCCTGACCTTGCAA
The DNA here is from genome assembly GCA_028286945.1 of Parcubacteria group bacterium. Lineage (GTDB taxonomy): Bacteria > Patescibacteriota > Minisyncoccia > Phycocordibacterales > Phycocordibacteraceae > C7867-001. The sequence goes on from JAQBQR010000024.1 coordinate 2,649, forward strand.
AGTCATTCATCGGACTTGTTCCGCAGGAATTTAACTTCAGTATCTTTGAAAAGGTATTGGATATTGTTCTTGATCAGGCAGGGTATTACGGCATCACGCGTAAGGAAGCACTCCCGCACGCTGAGAAGATTTTGAAAGAACTTGGGCTCTGGGAAAAGAAAGATCAGCAGGCACAGGCGCTCTCAGGAGGAATGAAGCGTCGTCTTATGATTGCACGTGCGCTTATTCATAAGCCGCAGATTCTTTTGCTCGATGAACCAACAGCCGGCGTAGACGTAGAGCTCCGACGCAGTATGTGGGAATTCCTCAAAGAGCTAAATGAATCTGGCACAACCATACTCCTTACGACGCATTATCTTGAAGAAGCAGAACAGCTTTCAGAACGTGTTGCCATCATTAACCACGGCGAGATTATCGAAGAGGGGAGCGTACAGCAGCTTCTTTCAAAACTGCATTTTGTGACGCTTCTTTTGGATACGGTTGAAACAATCAATGAAGCCGTGATGCTTCTCCTCCGTGGAGAACCGCTTGTGCGTGACGAAGAGCATGTGCTCAAACTCACTCTAAAGCCAGGCGACACTATCAATGAAGTATTCCGCAAACTTTCATCCATTGGCATCCACGAGAAGAACATTCGCACCACGGGACGCATGCTTGAAGAAGTATTCATTCAGTTAATCGAAAAGAAATAGTATGAAATCTCCCATTTTCGTTGGTTATCTCACCATGGTGCGCAAAGAGTTGGTTCGCATCTTCCGCATTTGGTCACAGACCCTGCTTCCGCCGGTGGTGACGATGTCGCTGTACTTCGTTGTCTTTGGCGGCTTCATTGGAAGCCAGGTACAGCCAATCAGCGGCTATTCATATATGCAATACATTGTGCCCGGTCTCGTTATGATGAGTATCATTACGGCTGCATACATGAATACGGTTTCTACTTTCTACTTTGCAAAGTGGCAGCACGTTATTGATGAGATTCTTGTTTCGCCAATGCCTTCTTGGGCAGTTATCGCTGGCTTTGTGTCAGGAGGTATCATACGTGCCTTTCTCACCGGCGTACTCGTGGTGGCAGTCTCACTATTTTTCACCCATCTCGTTATTTTCAATATTTTGATCTTGTTCGCAGCTGCATTTCTCACGGCGCTTCTCTTCTCACTTGCAGGAATTGTGAACGCAATTTATGCAAAGTCATTCGACGCAATCTCAATTGTGCCGAACTTCGTACTTACACCGCTCACATACCTTGGTGGTGTTTTCTATTCAATTCATTTGCTCCCCCCATTCTTTGCGAAACTTTCACTCGCGAATCCTATCCTTTATATGGTGAATGCATTCCGTTACGGATTCCTTGGAGTTACGGATGTGTCGATCGGACGCTGTTTTGCAGTCATAGCGGTCTTCACACTCCTTATGCTTCTTTGGACGCTTATCCTTTTCCGCAAGGGAGCAGGCCTTAAGCGTTAGACGTTAAGAATAAAAGCGCGCTACGCGCGCCTAGTCAGAATATCTTCCTGATATTCCTGATCATCATCTTCAGATTTAGCAATTGCTTTTACATAGTTGCGCGTATCGGCTTTAGGAAAGGTGAGTTCGATAGTTGTGCCACGATTCAGAGCGCTTCGGATAACAATAGATCCGCTATGCGCGCGAACGATGTCGTTTACGATGGCTAGCCCAAGCCCACTGGTGCCGCTGCCAATACCGCGTTCGCGTGAGGTGTCACCACGATAATACGGCTGGAAGACGTAGTACAAATCTTTCTGTGCAATGCCAATACCGGTATCAATAACACTCGCTGACACCTGGTTATCAGCATCATCAATACGTACGACCACATTTCGGCCATCATGTTGCGGCGTGTAGTTGAGAGCATTTTTAACGATATTCGTAAGAACCTGCTCAAGCGCGACTTTATTTCCAAGAACATATGCAGGTTCACCCGTGGCATCAAGCGCGAGGGCGATCCCATACGACTGCGCCATTTCCTTATGACGTGCCACTACTTCATGCGCCGTCTCATGCAGGTTAACGGGTTCAAATCGAATCTGACCGGGCCGCATCAATGAATCAAAGGAAAGAAGATTATTGATAATAGCTGAAACACGATCAAGTTCTTCAATGGTGCCGTTTAGTGTGGAGCGTGTGTAGTCATTCAAAGATTTGTCCATGAGTGCCACTTCGGAACTGGTGCGAATTATGGAAAGAGGAGTGCGAAGTTCGTGGGCAAGGTTTCCGATGAAGCGTTTTTGAAAGCCTAAACTCTGGCGTGTTGGGTTAAGTGCATACGCACCTGATAGATACCCAAAAATAGCGGCAAGTACTATGAGTACAAGAAGCGTTATGCCCAGAGTATTGTTGCGAAGGGAATAGAGCTGAGCATCGAGCGTCTGAGGATTAAGAGTCTGACCTGCAGCCACAGCGGCTCGTCGTACATCAATGATGTGCTGCGTGGCCTGTTGTTGGTGATATATGGCGAAGCCGCACACCAGAGTAATCAACAGCGCAAAAAGCGTCTGTACAAAAATGACGTTCCAGGTCGAACGGAAGAATGGGTCTTCCCGATATCGTTTTACGTATTTATGCATTTAGGCGATAGCCAATACCGCGGATGGTCTCGAAGAGTGGGTCAGCATCACCATAATCGTCTAGCTTCTTTCGAAGGTTTTTCATGTGCACGTCGAGCACATTACTGAACGCAGGGAAGTCAAAACTCCAGACATGGTCTAAGACTGCTTCACGCTTCATGGCCTCATTCGGGTGGCGCATAAAGAATTCTAGCAAAGAAAATTCCTTAAGGGTAAGCTGCATTTCTTTGCCGCCCTTGGTAACAATGTGCTTTCCCGGATCTAGGGTAATGTCGCGTACAGAAAGGAGGGAGGGCAGCGCCGCCTCTGGGCGCCGCAGAATCGCATTAATGCGCGCCGCAACCTCTTCGATCTTGTATGGCTTCACAATGTAGTCGTCCGCACCAAGGTTAAGAAGCTTCACTTTCATGTCAGTTTCGTCACGGGCCGTCAGCATAATTATGGGAGTGGTCACTCCTTCTTCGCGTGCTTCCTTACAAATGGTCGCACCGTCTACTCCCGGCATCATAAGATCTAAAAGAATACAGTCGTATTCATCTCTGTAGAGCTTCACGCGAGTGCGTGCCTTTTCTGCGTCCTGGAGATAGTCCACGGTGAAGCCATTTAGCTCAAGACCTTTCTTGAGAGGTTCAGCAAGCTTTTCTTCGTCTTCGACAATCAGAATTCGCATATATAAAGGCGTTAACGAGTATGTGCACACTATCACGCATGAGGTGTGAACGCTTCATGAAGATACTTAAATTAAATGAGCACATTGGACAAATGAGTAAATTTAGTGTATAGAAAAGACAGGTCTTTGGTAATCCCATCAAGGACCATGGTAGCGGGATGCTACCAGACTCGCAGCGGGATGCTGCGGAAAGGGTGTATATGACTAGTGTTACTGGATATGAGTCGCCGTACGGGTTCATGACGGACCCGAAGGTTACGGCTTTTTTCAAGGAGTTTCCCTTCATCAACGGAACGTGCCGGAAGCTCTGGCAAAATCCGTCAGGTATCATCGAACCCAAAGTGCAGCGGATCGACGATACCTTCCTGCAAGAAGTGATCGAACCGTACAAGTGGTGGGTCCGGCTGGCATACGGCGGGGATCTGACCGGGGCGGTGCTGCTCGATCAAGACGGCGATATCCTCGCGACGGTTGGAACGGTCGATGGCCGCCGGGTCTATGAATCCGTCTATGCCACCTTTAGGCGTATCGGACCTGAAGACATCGCGCGCGTTGCGTATGCCTTCTTTTACGAGAATCGCGGTCGTATTCCACTTCTCGCGGTGTATAAGACGCCGAAAAATTGCTCGCTCCTGGACTTTCTCGATGACTATGAGATGCGACAGAAAGCGAAGGTGCTGAGCCAGATCGCGGAGATCTAACCGCTAAACATATGGGGGACGCTGCACGAGCAGCGTCCCCTGATTCTTTATACATCTGACTACGCCGTATGTTTGTACTCGAACTCTTCGTCTTCATTTCCGTACACACCGCGCATATCTTCAGGAAGAAGTTGTGCAATGGTTGTACCAAGTTCCTCCGCTTGGCTGCGCAATGCTCCTAGTACCTCACTGAATAATTTTCTATCTTCAGAACTGACTGATTCACCTTGTTCACGCGCTCGCATTACTTTGTCAATTATTGAAACATCGATTGGTTCAGGTTTATACGGCACACCGATGTGATATATAGCCTCGCCTTTGTTAAGTGCACCCTTAGTCATCTCATATACACCTTCCATACTTACGCTCCCGCCGCCTCGCATTTCTAATGCTGCTGGTATGACGTATGAGCCAGTCTTCTGAGCCAAATATATTGAGCCAATTTTTGCTTCCTGCATCTCGCCTGATTCAGTAAATGTGTGAGCTGCAATCCATGGCGTTTTACCTTCGGCGCTTTGAGTAACGATTGGCGCAAAGTCTTCAGGATTAAATACACCAGATGGTTTTCCTTTTGGACCCTTGATTGTTAGAGGAGTGAAATTGTCTTTTCCAGCTATTCGAAAGAGAAATGCATTTGCACCGGTAAAATTTTGAGAAGATGCAGATATCAAAAGATCAAAGTCATTTCCAAAAGCTTTGATAGCGGCGGGCGCATCGAGGTTTGAAATATGTGAAGAAGCAATCATAAATCTTCGATTCGGATCCTCAGTGCGTAAGCGCACAGCCTCCTTAATATTGTTCTCGCCCTCAATCTCAAAATTACTCGAAAGGAGATTGATTCCTTTATCGGCGGCTTGCAGCATTGATTTCTCAGTATGAATTTCTCTAGACGAGGATTCATTCGCTGCTTTTCTCCCAAATCCGAATGCTTCAAATGCCATTACCTGAATCATACCCCATATACGAAAGTAATCTCATGAGTATTGAAAATGCATCATTCAGTCGAGAAACCGGAGTCGACCCACACAGCCAGCACTTGCTATAGTTAGACCATGAAAAAAGCTGCTTCAGGCCCTGCTCACAAGACTGCTCCTGCAGATTTACAAAAAGCATTGCGCGCATCATCTAAAGCAAAAGCAGTTTGGGATGACATTACACCGCTTGCACGCAGTGAGTGGATTTGCTGGGTTACGTCAGGGAAGAGAGGTGAGACAAGAGGTATCCGTATAGAAAAGGGTATTTCGAAACTGGAAAGTGGAATGCGCAGACCATGTTGCTGGGCTGGATGCCCTCATCGTTAGGGATCAGAGAGCCTTAAGATTACTCTGGCATACCAGCAATGCTATCCTTAACTTATGAACAAAACCCGTATAGAAGCATTCAGTGATGGCGTCTTCGCCATCGTTATGACGCTTTTGGTATTCGATATAAAACTCCCTGAACATGTGGGAGCTATTTCAAATGGGGAGTTGTGGTCGCAGCTTGGACAGCTCATGCCGTTAATTGGAAGCTTTGCGTTGAGCTTCTTAGTACTTGCGGTCTTTTGGATCAATCACAACTTCTTCTTTCATTCGTTTCTAAAAGAGGTTGATCGAAAGATCAACCTCTACAACATGCTGTATATGATGTTCTTGGTATTTATTCCTTTCTCCTCACATCTTTTCGGAACGTATCCGTACAACGAACCGGCAGCACTTATTTATGGTCTAAATATCCTTGCAGTGATTATCGTCCTTCGCTTAATGCTTGCACATGTGAGAAAGAATATTCACTTGGGAAATACTCTTGAGTCACGACTCATAAAGCAGGCGCGTGTTCGAACGAACCTTACAACATTCTCCTACATCCTTGGGGTTATCGTTTCCTTTGTATTTATTCCTGCCAGCATCTTCTTCTATCTTTTCCCCCTCATTTTCAACATCATTCCCGGAACACTTGATTTGGCAGAAAAGATATTTGGGTTTGAATTGGTATAGGAAAACTCCGACCGAAGCCTGAGCTTCCTATCGGAGTTCATCACGCTGGCAGCATATCAATGGCTGCCTTCAGCGTTTCTTCTAACGTATGGAAAACAGGTACTCTGTCCACATCGGCCAAATGATGGAGATACAGCATTTTCGGAGCGCCGAGTGGATACCCGAGAACACAGGGCGGTGTGCGGCTGTAACGGCCAAATTCGACATTCGAAGTGAATCCTGGCAGGTTAATAGGTCTCGAGGAATCCAGAAAACGCGGACACCAGCCTTGTCTAGATGTGCCAGCTCCCAATCAATCTGCGCCGTGTGATCAAAGTCGTCATGGTATATCCCGTCTCTCGGGAGAGGGATATACACGTACCCTTCGAAGCCGAGTTGATGGAGCAACACTCGCGCATTTTTCCTCCAATCGAGATGAGCCGCTTCGCGCGGACTTGGTCCGCCAAGGAATAGAGAACGCCTTGGTGCACCCTCTACTGATTCATGTGCATAGACGAGTCTCATGACTGGTCTCCTTTCCACGCGCACTATGCCACAGAACGCTCACTTCTGGTAGACTGTTCGTATATGGCATATGACTTCACTAAACTAAAGGCTCAGATTAAGGAAACAGAGGAATGGCTCCAGCGTGAACTTTCTGGTGTGCGCACTGGCCGCGCTACCCCAGCACTTCTGGACTCTGTTCGTGTAGATGCATACGGATCCCGTTCAAAGCTTCCAGAGATTGCGAGTGTGACCGTCGAGGATGCGCGTACCATCCGCATTTCTCCTTGGGATAAAAGCCTCAGCAAAGCAATTGAGAAGGCGATAGGCGAGGCAGATTTGGGTATTTCCGCAGTGGTGGATGATACCGGTATGCGTGTGATCTTCCCGGATCTTACTGCTGAACGCCGTACGCTTCTCGCAAAGATTTCCGGAGACAAGGTTGAGCAATCTAAGGTGACACTGCGCGGACATCGCTCTGAAGGAATTAAGGATATCGAAGCTGCAGAGAAAGAGGGGGGTATGGGAAAGGATGAAGTAGTTCGACTCAAGGAAGAGCTGCAGAAGTTTATTGACGCAGCAACCACCGCACTAGAAGCAATGGGCAAGAAGAAGCTCGAAGAAATTTCGCTCTAGCTCTCCTTTGGAGAAGAAGCCATAGCTGGCTATACTTTCACGAATGACCGTTATCATCTTCATCATTGTTCTGGTGGTGCTCATCCTTGTGCACGAACTTGGTCACTTCATTGTGGCGAAGCTCTCAGGCATGCGCGTAGATGAGTTTGGTATTGGGTATCCACCGCGCATTGCAGGATGGAAATTCGGCGAGACGGAATACACCATCAATGCGCTTCCGTTTGGCGGATTCGTAAAGATATACGGAGAGGATGAAGTTGATACGGAAGTGCTTACCTCAAAGCGCGCGTTTTCTGCACGCCCTAAATTCTTCCAGGCGTTAACCCTCGTGGCAGGCGTAGCGATGAATCTTTTGCTCGCGTACATCCTCATTACCGCAACGCTTCTTATGGGCACACCGCGCGCGCTGGCACCAAATGAAATAACCACTGCGACGGACGTTCATTTGGCTATTGCAGAAATTCTGCCTGGCAGCCCTGCAGCGAAAGCAGGTCTTATGTCTAGAGATGAAGTTTTGTCAGTCACGGGAGTACCAGGAGCAGAGCCTTTCACGTCTACCGATCCGGTCGCGTTCCTTGCATATGTGGGAAGTGACACAAGCGCACAGGCCCTAACATTTACTGTGCGTCGCAATGGTGTTGAGAAAAACATTATCGCAACGCCAGCGGCAGGTGTCCTGACAGAGGATCCGTCACGGCTCGCACTTGGCGTTTCGATTGTTCCGGTGGGAGTTATTCCCGAAACGCTTAGTCATGCGCCCATCGATGGCGCTATCTACACCTGGGAAATTACGAAGGGTACTGCTCTGGGACTTGCCACGTTCTTCGGACAAGCAATCACGCTTCACGCAAACCTCTCGCAAGTTTCAGGACCCGTAGGAATTGCCGGAGCAGTGGGGAATGCATACGCACAAGGCGCAGCTGCGCTGATGTCCATTGCCGCTATCATTTCAATAAACCTCGCAATCATTAATCTTCTGCCACTCCCAGCGCTCGATGGCGGCCGCTTGCTGTTCGTGATCATTGAAGCCATCATTCGACGTCCCATAAAGCCGTCAGTTGCCGCCACCGTTAACGGCATTGGTTTTGCACTGCTTCTCCTTCTTATGGTTGTGGTCACCGGTAGCGATATTTGGAAGTTGGTTCACTAAGTATAAAAAAGTGGCTCCCCGTCAGAAGAGCCACAAATCGTCATATCTCTTTTCTTTTCTTGGTTCGCCGAAACGGTTTACCAGAATGTGCACTGCCTGTCGGAAATCACATTCTTCCCGCTCTTGAACAAATCGGTAGATGTCGCCATGCGCGCCACAACCGAAGCAATGATAGAACTGCTTTTCATCGCAAATGCTAAAGCTTGGCGTTTTTTCATTGTGGTACGGGCAGAGAAGATACAGTTCTGTCCCAACTTCTCGATATACTGTGTCCGGCAAATAATGCTGTACAACTTCGGACACCGGGATGTGCGCCTGCAGGCTCTGTAGATACAGAGGATCAAACGGCGCAGGCCGTGGCGGCCGTTCGCCGAACAGTCCTCGTTTCGCCAGCTGACGGATGCGCTGCTTTGCTCGATGGCGAAGCATAACGGCATCAGGCGAAACACGAACGTGCGGTCGGACTCGCAACAATTCTTCAATCATGCCGACGCTACCGGCAATCATATGCGCGTGCGTACTGCTCGCATCTTCTGGCCGAATGGCGAGGAGAGCGAACAGTCGGTCAAGATGCGGTGTCGTTGGACGCACCTCACCCCGACGGGTAATCGTAACTCCGGTAATTGTTACCGAACGTTCCTGACGGTCCGTCCGGCGCGACTTCGAATGATTCACGTTGAATCCCGCACGAACTACCACCTCGCGGATGCTTTTACGCATCGCACGTGTAATGGGTTGAGGCGAAGAAAACGTTAGATCATCCAAGTACCGGGTATAGGTAAGCTCCGGATGCAGTTCAAGCAATACTGGGTCAATCACGCGACCGCAATAATAGTCGAAGAGGAACGGCGACGCGGGAAGTCCCGTGCCTAAGCCCCCTCCGATCCCTGAGCAGTACTCAACCAGGAACATAAAGATTTCCGGAAGTGTGCCGAGGCTCGGATCCCGCGCATACAAAACACGCGCAAGCCGATCCTCCGACACCGCCGCGTAGGCGTTGCTGATGTCGAGCTGGTAGAGATACCGGTGCTTAAGATGCCGTAGGGCGTTATCAACGGCGGAATACGTCCCGCCGACGCCATACGATGTTCGTTTGAATTCTGATCCGTCGAGCTTCCTCAAACGGACTAAGAGTTGCTGATGCAAGTGCCTCATTCCGTCGTTCGGAATGCTGAGCACGCGCCGCTTACCTTTGATGGTGCGGACACATACGTGGCACGTCGGGCTTTCCTCATGGAAAGCCGCGGCGATTTGGCCGAAACTTTCCATGGGTCTATTCCTTTATAGGAGCTTGGTCTCCGGGTGCATCTTGTACCTCGTTTTGCGCATAGTCAATAAAAAAAGCCGGTACGCGCTTGTACCGACTATTTCGCCTCAGTGCCTGGAGAGCCTGGCAACGGTACTGAGGCATGATCCGCGAGGCAGATGTGAGGGGAGCGAGAAGCACCCTTTATTCGGCTGCAGATCATACATGGTGACGGACAACCACATTTCCGAGGAAATGGATGGACCTGTAACTGCGCTATAGCTCCTGCTCATCGCGCTGACGGCGTGTGGGCTGGATTTCTCCGAACCCGTGGCCTTGTTCCATTGCCAGTGCCGCTGGTGCGGCTGCTCTCCAAGCACGTAAGACACGTGTCTTACGATGGGGCTAGTATACCCAGCGCGGAGGTGAGTGCAAGGATGAAGAAAAGCCAGGTTTTGCCGTTCATGAATCAGAGTCGTATACTGTACGGACTATGCGCCAAAGCCAGCTTTTCACTAAAACCCGTCGCGAAGCGCCAAAGGACGAAGAGGCTAAGAACGCTCAGCTTTTAATACGTGCAGGATTCGTCCATAAGGAGATGGCGGGGGTGTATGCGTACATGCCGCTTGGTCTCAAAGTAGTCGAAAACATAAAGCGCATTGTGCGTGAAGAAATGGATGCGGTGGGAGGAAAAGAAATGATCATGACCGCGCTTCAGCGCAAAGATGTGTGGCAGCAGACTGATCGTTGGGACGATGAAAAAGTGGATGTCTGGTTTAAATCAGAACTAAAGAACGGAACGGAAGTCGGATTTGGTTGGTCTCATGAAGAACCAATCACCGAGATGATGAAGCAGTACATCGCGAGCTACCGTGACCTCCCTGTGTACGCATATCAGTTCCAGACAAAACTCCGCAACGAGCTTCGAGCAAAGTCAGGAATAATGCGCGGTCGCGAGTTTGTAATGAAGGATATGTATTCGTACAACACGGATGAGGAAACGCATGCGGCATTTTATAACTCAGTGATCGAAGCGTATCTTCGTATCTTTGACCGCGTAGGTCTTGGTGATCGTACTTTCCTGACCTTCGCTTCCGGTGGAGCATTCACTCAATTCAGCCATGAATTCCAAACGGTATCTGATGCAGGAGAGGACGTTATTTACCTCCACCGTGAAAAGAAAATCGCTATTAATAAAGAAGTGATGCTTCCTGAAGTTCTTGAAAAGCTTGGGGTAACGGAAGACGAGCTCGAAGAAGTAAAGGCAGTTGAAGTAGGAAATATCTTTAATTTTGGCTCTATTAAGTCAGAACAGCTGGGACTTACGTATAAAAACGAAGCGGGTGAAGACGTGCCTGTAATCCTTGGTTCATATGGCATTGGTATAACGCGCCTCATGGGAACCATTGTAGAAAGCTTTGCAGATGAGAAGGGAATGATCTGGCCAGAGTCTGTGGCACCATTCCGCGTGCACCTTGTTTCAATGGTGCCAAATGATGCAACGGTTGTGGCGTATGCTGACGCGCTCTACGAAGAACTCATCGCTGCAGGTGTTGAACCTTTGTATGACGACCGCGACGTGCGTGCAGGTGAGAAGCTTGCTGACGCAGATCTCATTGGAATTCCAACACGCATCATCGTAGGTAAGGACACCATCGCATCAGGAGAACTCGAGGTGGTAAATCGCGCTACAGGAGAAATGAAAAAGATCTCACGTGGTGAGCTTTTGAATTCATTTCGCACGGTCGTGGTTGCTGAAGAAGTAGCCGCCGTTGAGGCTGCGGTGGAAGCAGCGAGCACTGATGTAATTGAGTAAGTATGGCAAAGCGTCTTTCAAAGAGTTCATTTTTCTCGAGCGACATTGGCATTGATTTGGGTACCGGGAATACGCTCGTGTATGTGCGCGGTCGAGGCATCGTTATTAACGAACCGTCAGTAGTGGCAGTGAATGAAAAGACGGGACAAGTGGTAGCCGTGGGTGCAGGAGCAAAGCTAATGATTGGAAAGACGCCGCCGCACATTCGCGCCGTCCGTCCGCTTTCACACGGAGTGATTTCAGACTTTGAAGTGACTCAAGAACTTCTAACGTATTTGATCCATAAGGCGCAGGCAGGCAGTACAAAGCTATTCGGACCGCGTGTGGTGGTGGGGGTTCCTACGGGCGTGACGAATGTGGAGAGTCGCGCAGTGCGTGACGCAGCTCTTACGGCAGGTGCGCGCGAAGTGTACATCGTGGAGGAGCCAATGGCCGGAGCCATTGGCGCAAAACTCCCGGTACGTGAGGCTATCGGTACTATGGTGCTTGATATCGGCGCAGGCACGACGGATATTGCCGTGCACGCGCTCGGCGGCACGGTTTCAAGCAAGAGTTCACAGGTGGCGGGAGATCGCTTCAATGACAACATCATTGATTTTGTTCGTAGTGAGTTCCAGCTTGCCATCGGGGAGCGAACGGCAGAAGAAACGAAGGTCGCCATTGGTGCCGTACTCCCGCTCGATGAAGAACTTACGCGCGCGATTCGCGGTCGCGACCTTGCGACGGGACTCCCGCGCGAAGTTATTCTTACGGACTCGCATGTGCGCGAAGCACTCGCCACCTCGATGGACAGTCTCATGGAGTCAATGAAAGATGTTATTGAGCACACGCCACCAGAACTTTTGTCTGATGTTCTTGAGCGCGGCGTCACGGTCTTCGGCGGTGGCGCACTTTTGCGCGGCCTCCCTGAACTTCTTTCACGTCTCTTGGGAGTGCCGGTGCACGTTGCCGACGAACCCCTTACCGCCGTAGTTCGTGGTACGGGTATTATTACCGAGAACCCGCGCGAGTGGGAAGAAGTTTTCATGCATGAGCAGGCGATACTCCAACAGGCTGGGTAGTAGATACCAAAACGGCCTGCCATTCGGCAGGGCTGGTATGGCGGTTGGCGTCATCACCGGCATCATTTTGCTACTGCTTATTTTGCGATTTTTTGTACCAAGTGTTCTTAGTGTTATTTCGCGTCCTTTCTGGGGAGTTGGTTCAGCACTCACGTCATTTGTGCATGTACACAGTCCGGCAGAATCAAAAGCGTCGTTAGTGCAGGCACGTGATCAGCTGAGTGCAGATAATGCAGCACTTACGGCGCAAAACGCAGGACTCAGTGCTAAGGTTGCGGATCTTACTGCGCTGCTTGGAAACCGTGTTGAACCTGCGAAGGGAATTGTGGCGAATGTCATAGCGCGACCTCCGGTCGCGCCGTACGACGTTCTCATAATTGATCAGGGCACAAACGCAGGCGTACGCATCGGTGCGCAGGCCCAAGGTGCAGGCGGTACACCCATCGGCACCGTAGGAGAAACAGATGCCGGTCAGTCACGCATCACGCTCTATTCAACCCACGGCATTAAAACAAATGGCTGGGTAGGAAGCACACGCATTCCATTAACACTCACTGGTGCGGGAGCTGGTGCATTCATTGCAACCGTTCCGAAAGCTGCGGGGGTTCAGGTTGGTGACGGTGTGTACCTGGCAGGGAACGGCGCGCTTCCTGTGGGCACGGTTACTAATATTGAAACAGACCCCTCTTCTCCCACGGTTGATCTCGATATGCATCCGTATACGAATCCGTTTTCGCTTACGTGGGTGACCATTTCAAAACAGTAGTATGACGTTTTCACCGTACGTAAAAGGCGGGATTGTACTTCTCTCAGGACTCTCTCTTTTCTGGTTCCCATGGCCTGTCACCGTGGCTCTCATGTTTTTCTCAGGACTGGTCTTTCCCCCTGCCTCGCTAGCGCTCGGCATCGCCGCTGATCTCCTGTATTACCCCGGCACGGGCTACCTTTGGGGAACCCTTATGGGCGGTATGTTAGCCATCGTATCTGCCCTGGTGCGTCATTTCGTGAAGACGCGTATTATGTAAGTAATGTGGTTCCGTAAGAAGAAATTTCGTGAGTACGAGCTTGCACCGGATGAGATATTCCTGGACGCAAGCAATCAGCCTGATTTCAATACCAGCCAGCTTGAGGGACGCCTTGAGCAGCCGCTTTCTCGCCGTAGTTTCTACGGCATAGGCATCTTCGCCCTTTTAGTATTCGTCGTGCTCACTGCACAAGCAGCAAACTTGGAGATTATTAAAGGCGCGAAATATGCGCTCCAAAGCGAGAAGAATCGTTTGCGCGCGCAGATCGTCTTTGCACAGCGCGGTGCGGTCTTAGATAGGAATGGTACGCCGCTCATTTCAAACGAGCAGGAAGCAGATGGAACAGTGAAGCGTTTGTACGCATCACCGGGCTTCGCTCATTTGCTCGGCTACGTTTCGTACCCAAAGAAAGATGCTGCAGGAAATTACTACGACACTGACATCACTGGCTTGGCTGGAGTTGAAGCTGCCTTTAACGACACGCTGTCCGGAAAGAATGGAACGGTGCTCACTGAAGAAGATGCAGGTGGACGAGTACAATCCCAAGGAGTTACGCAGCCAGCGGTAAATGGAAAACCGGTAACGCTCTCCATTGATGCTCGTGCACAAAAAGCTTTCTATGATTCCATCAGTTCACTTTCCGACAAGATCCCATTCCAGGGAGGGGCAGGTGTGCTCATGGACGTAAATACGGGAGAGGTGCATGCGCTGGTTTCGTATCCAGAATATGATCCGAATGTTCTGGCAGCCGGTACGCCTGCTGATGTAATTTCCGGATACTCACAAGACTCTCGTCAGCCGTATCTGGACCGCGCCATTTCAGGACTCTACACGCCAGGTTCGATCGTAAAGCCCATCGAAGCGTCGGGTGTACTTACGGATAATGTCATTTCACCAAGCAAGATTATCTACTCATCAGGCTCTATCTCCGTACCGAACCCGTACGACCCTTCGCATCCATCTGTCTTTAAGGACTGGAAAGTATTAGGAGCACTCGACATCCGCCATGCCATTGCGTGGTCCTCTGACGTGTATTTTTACACCGTTGGTGGTGGCTTCGGAGATCAGAAAGGACTCGGTATTGATCGCATAGGGTATTGGTTCAAAACATTTGGTTACACTACGCCCACCGGCATTGAGCTTCCTCGTGAAGCGCACGGAACTATTCCATCTCCCGCGTGGAAGCAAGCAAACTTCAACGAAGCGTGGCGTCTTGGTGACACGTACCATACCGCCATCGGTCAGTACGGAACTCAGATCACCCTTCTTGAAGCTGCTCGCTCTATTGCTGCTGTCGCGAACGGCGGAAAACTAGTGAAGCCAACCATTATTAAAGGGACGCCACCAACGAGTACTCAGCTTCCTGTATCTGCAAGCAATTTGGAAATAGTGCGTGAGGGTATGCGCCTTGGTGCCACTGAAGGTACGTCGGTGGGTCTTGGCGACCTATCCTTTGTGCAGCTGGCAGGGAAGACCGGTACGGCGCAGCTGGGATTTCATAATGAGTTCTACAACTCCTGGGCAGTGGGCTTCTGGCCCTACAACAACCCCAAATACGTCTATGTAGTGCTCATGGATCACGGACCAGCCGGGAACCTCTACGGAGGCATTTACGCCATCCACCAGGCCCTTCAGGAACTTCATAGTACGGCACCTGAATACTTCCAATAGAGGGCCAAATTAAGCCACTATTTGAAATCATTGACGCCCAGGTACACTCCCGTACAATAAGGGAAAAGTTCACCTTAATTACATATGATCACTGAGCAAGAAACCATGGTTAGCCAGGAGAAGTTTGATGAGATGGTGAAGGAGCTTGAAACGCTTAAGACTGTCCGTCGCACTGAAATTGCGAAGAACCTTGAATACGCCCGTTCACTTGGTGATCTCTCTGAGAACGCTGAGTACCAGGAAGCCCGTGACCTCCAGGCTGCCACTGAAGAACGCATTCGTCGTCTTGAAGACCTCGTAAAGCGCGCTCACATTTTGACCGACGGAAAGAAGAAAGACATCGTTGGTTTTGGTTCAACAGTGATCATCAAGAAAGATGGCGGAAGTGATACGCACGAATACATCATCGTTGGTTCTGAAGAAGCTGACATGCGCGCACATAAGCTCTCTCACGTATCACCACTCGGTGCTGCGCTCATGGGAAAGAAAAAGCACGACGTCTTCACATTCGAAACGCCAAACGGAAAGCAGACGTACACGATTGAGAAGGTTGCGTAAGGTTCACTAGTCTTCCCAAACCGTCGGAGTGCTTTTCGCATCGGCAAGGATGCGGTACGACACAATACGATCAACATCTTTTTCACAAAGCGGAGCTACCTGATGTAGCTTCTTTTTGTATACGAGCCACTCGTGCAGTAAGCGAGTTTGAGATAGGGGATCAAGCTCGTATATACCTGGAGTTTGTTCATGGATAGAAAGAAGGTATGCCGCTTGCATAGCACCGATGTAAAGAAGGCAGCGTGTTAGCACAATATCTTCGTCCGGTGTGGAGTCGACGGTGCGATCGAAGTTGATGGGATAGCCTCCATTCAGTATCTTTAGATTCAGTCCGTCATGAACCGATACGATTTTCGTACCGTACGCGTCGTCATTTTGTTCGGCAAGTTTTAAGAGGGAATGGAACTCTACGTCGGCAGATGATGCGCTCGCTAATACCTTTGATCCAGACACGCGCTCTAATGCGGTACCCACTATTGAATCACTTCCTACAGTGCCGATAATAAGATCGCATCGATTTAGAAGCACGTCTATGGAACTGACGGTGTTTTCTCCGCGAGTTTCTGCAGTGTGATAGGTGGGATCATAGCTCAGTGCTGTTCTTCCTGCGGCAATGAGCGCACGCTCAACGGCAGATCCAATACTGCCCACACCTAAAATGCCGATTTGCTTCGAAGCGGTAATAGCGCCGATTTCTTGTAGTTTCTTTACTACCGAGATGCCAATAAATTCAGACTCTACAATCTTTTTTGTACCTGAAGATGCAACACTTATAATCGGTGGAATGCGGTGATTGGTCTTTTCAACACGCGTAATTCCACGCTGCGTTTGTTCTACACCAACGATCTCCAGACCCTCTAACTCATCCCAAGGAATTGAGAGCCATAGATCACCCCCATCATCAACAATAATAAGTTTTTTGAACGCATACTTCTTTTGGTTTTCAATAATCTTTTTCCAAAGCACCTCGGTACCTTTTTTGGTAGAAAACTCGTAGGGAACTCCGGACTCAACCGGTACTTCAGTTACGTCATATCCTGACCTAACAAGGTTTTCGAAAACCGAACGAATAGTTGAATACGGTTTTTCAAGAATATAAATATGCCCAGGACTTACCAGATGAGAAAGATGCCGAAAGAAAGGAAAACTATTTCCTAAAAGGTGTGTGTGCACCACAATTGCGCAGTCAGGAAGCCGAGCGCGTGTAGTGTGACTTGCAACCCAGTCAAGTAATGGAAGGGTGCTAATTGGCTGGGGTACATGATCAGCTCTGGCTAACTCAATGAGGTAGCTTCTGAAGTTTGAATTTGGAGTAGAGGCATCGGTAAGAAATGCACGTCCAAAGAAAGCGATTTCACAGTCCCTATCCGCAATGAGTGTCCAATCACCAATTTGTCGTGATTTGTTAGTGAGCAGCCAGTCACTTGTTTCGAACAAGCCAATAAGGTCTCCTACACCCAGAGTCTTTGCTCCTTTTCCTGCTTTAATCACTACTACGGTACCGCGAGTGATTATTCCTAACGGCACTTTAGAATACGTAAGTTCCGATTCGCTTCCGAAGAGCGGCGTTGGTACTTCACCATTAACCACCATGTGTTCGCCCTGGGAAAAGGATTTCAGAAACACGTCTTGATGTGAGGTATCTTGAATTGTTTTAAGAGCACGAACCGTTGATAGAGGAATGGTATGGGTGTTTGGCTCATTCTCTATACTCTGAAGGCCTGGCACTATTGTCCGCACGTCTACCCACCCTTGATGGGTACGGTGCTCCATGGCTAAGCAGTTGGCTTCGTCTCCTTGCTGAACGAACAGGTATATACCTGACAGTTATAGTGGAAGTCCGGTCCTGAATACGCAGGATCATCCCAGGTATTTTTTTCCTCAAAATCATCTATACCGATGCCATTCTTTGCGAGTTCAGCTTTAAATAGCTCAACATTCCCTGACTGAGAAAAGCCAAGGTACAGCTTTCCATCATCTGCAAGAAATTCTTTTGCGTCCTTCAAGAACGTTATCATCGCGTGATACTCGGCATCGATAACTCCTTTCTCAAGGTCGTTAGCCGGGATACCGTTGTGATAAGGAAGGTTGAATACAATTGAATCGTACTTTTTCTTTGGAACGTCACTAAACACATCTGACACAATCGCAAGGGAGTTAGGCGTAGAGAATTTCTCAAAATTAATCCGAGTGTTCTCTATTGCCTTAGGACTGATGTCCGCAGCGGTAACGGAACGTGCACCGCGAAGACCCATAAATACTGATACAAGTCCTGAGCCGGGACCAAGCTCCAGTACGTCTTGTCCGGAAAAGTCCTTAGGGAGGTAGTCAATCATATAGAGTCCTGCCCAGTCATACTTCGGAGACATAACTCCAGGTAATACTGTTATAGGGGTACCGAATACCTCTACGTCATACGGTTCAGTATGCGACTCAACTTTATTAAGGTAGGGACGAGTCGTTAGATGAATTTGGTCGTTGTCGAGCTGAGTGAGGTAGGTGTTTTTATTCATACAAGTATTCTGCAAGGGAATCTCAAAATGTAAATAGTATAGTCATGGCCGTAGCTATATACGAAGATGACTAAATACGTTGACAAATAAGAAATATGTGGATAGTATAGTCATATATCTATGACTGACATAAAATCAGAAAAGCAAAAAATGACCTATATACAAAGCGCGCTTAAGGCTGGACTTTCAGCTAAAGCCGCAAGCGTGTATGTGGGACTGCTTGAAGCGGGATCTGCAATTAGTCCAAAGGCCATCATCCTTCGAACCGGACTTCATCGCCAGTATGTATATGACGCTCTTAAAGAGCTTCAGGAGCGCGGTCTTGTCAGCACGACGGGAAAGGATCGAAGTATTAAATACCAGGCATCAAACCCAGATAAGCTGGTGCAGGAAGTTGAGAAGAAACGGATAGACACGTTAGACGGGGTTCAATCATTAATGCAGCTCTACGATACTTCGCCTGCAGGGGTGGTTGAAGTGATCCGCGGCGCACGTGCCGTTATTGAAGGTGAATTTAAAATGCTTGAAGAGGCAAAGGACGGAGATTTCCTCGACATCATTGGTGGTGCCGGCATGCACTGGGTAGAGTTATTTGATGGGCGTGTTGCGGAGTGGGAGGCGCTTCGAAAAGAAAAGAACGTAAAGCTTCGCTACATTGGGAGCGGGGAAGATGTGCAACACAATAAAGAGAAGAGCCCTATTGAAAACGAGTCTCGTGCCATTCCGGGCATTGCAGATGTGGTGAATGTTTCGATTCGTCCGGACAGTGTCTCTTTTAATTTTTATGTACCAGAGGTTATGTCAGTTCGCGTAAAGAATACAGCAGCAGTGGAAAGCCAGCGTGCTCTGTTTGAGGTCCTTTGGAAGGCAGCTTCATAAGCGGAAAGATGGTGTTGATCAGGTTTACGAATACCTCTTTTCGGGGTATGGTTCGTTTGGCTTGTTCGCCACGGGTGCAAAGCACTCTGCGGCTTCGTAAAGTCATTCGGAATTAACACGAGACCCCCAGGAGGGAAAGTATGGAAGACACCAGTGCACCGCCCGTACCTGCGGGCCCCGACCACGTCACCTGCAACAACATATTCGATGCGAAGGCAGTAATTCCCGAGAGCCAAGCCGAAACCATCGTCACGCTCGCTGAGTCCGGCGTATGGCCAAGCAGTCCGATCTCGTCATGGAGTTTCCAGATGTGGGAGCTCTATTTCAGTCGGCTCACGGCAATGGCCTCGCCGGAATTCTACGAAATGGTGGGCGAGCGCAGCGAACGCAACCTCTTCAGGCACAGCCGCCTGAAGTTCCTGTATTTGCTGGCTTGCCTTAAGGCACCGGGTGTACAGGTCGAACGCATGATCGACGACGTCGCCATCTTTCTCCGCAGTTGCGATCGGCCATCTGAGTTCGCTCTGCTGTACGATGGCCTTTGCTGCCGCGGTCATACCAAAAGCGCCGCTGATATCTATCGACAGGCTCAGGGCGGGTACTCGCCTGCTGAGCGCGAATATTTCGCGCGTGAATACGTGCTTCTGATGGAGCGCGTGAACACGTGATATTCACCCGAATGACAGAGGGCCCCGGAGTGCGATTCCGGGGCCTTTTTGTATACCTAAAATCACCGTAGTCCGTGGTACTATCGCCTATATATGTCGCACCTAGATGAAATACGAAAGGAGCGCCTCGACAAGATTGAGGTGCTTCGCCAGGCGGGGATGGAAGCGTATCCGGCCCAGACGGTCCGTACTCATACCATTGCTGAATTCTTGAAAAATCATCAGGTGCTCGATGAGCAGGATGAGGTAGTGGGGTTGGCCGGCCGTATTTTTTCAATACGTGACCAAGGCGGCGTGATGTTCGTGGACCTTTTTGATGGCACAGAAAAGACCCAACTCGTTCTTCAAGCCGAACAGCTGGGAGAAGACATGCTTACGCTTTTCCGTAACGCAGTTGATTCAAGCGATGTTATCGAAGCACATGGCGAAGCATTCACCACAAAACGCGGCATGCCATCACTTCAGGTAAGTAAATGGCGCATGCTCGCAAAGTCTCTGCAGCCAGTGCCAGATCAATGGTACGGACTTAAGGACGAAGATGAACGATACCGAAAGCGATACATTGATATTCTTCTTTCAAAAGACATTGCGGATCGCATTCGCAGGCGTTCTGCGTTTTGGAATGCAGCTCGCACGTATCTTCTTGAGCGTGATTTTGTGGAGGTCGAAACTCCCGTGCTTGAAACCACCACCGGAGGCGCTGACGCTCGTCCATTTGAAACACATCACAACGCGCTTGATATTCCGGTGTATCTTCGTATTTCTGCCGGCGAACTTTGGCAGAAGCGTTTGATCGTGGCCGGCCTTCCAAAAGTATTTGAGATCGGAAGAATTTTCCGTAACGAAGGCATGTCCGCAGAACATCTCCAGGACTACACGCAGCTTGAATACTACGAAGCGTTCAATGACTACCGAAAGGGAATGGATGCCATTACCGATTTGTACCGAACCATTGCACAAAAGGTATATGGAACGCAGAAGTTTTCAATAAAAGGATTTGATATTGATCTGGCTGATGAATGGAAGGTCTATGACTACTGCGAACTCATTCGAAGCGAGTTCGGCATTGACCCACTAACAGCAACGGAAGAAGACGCACGCGCAAAGCTTACTGAGAAGGGAATTGTCTTTGATCCGAAAGGATTTAACCTTGAACGAGGCATTGATTTGCTATGGAAGCAGTTGCGAAAGTCCTTGGCTGGTCCAGGATTTTTGATTGGCGTTCCTGCGTATATGGA
>JAQBQR010000026.1 GCA_028286945.1 Parcubacteria group bacterium
CTATTCTTGCTACAAAAGCCGATCCCTCTGCGGGACTTACAAGTGCGGGACCTGACGGAACAGGAGGCGCAAATGATGGGTCAGGTAGCGCCGCGGGGGGTTCAAGTGGACTGGATAAGGCTAAAGCCGCGAGCTTCTTAATTAGCCACTATGGCGGTAATAATTCATCGGGTCACGGATGTCTTGCCGCAATCCAGCTCGCTCTCCAAGCCTCAGGTGGAGGTTCGCTGCTTTGTCCTGGCCAGGGAGTACATCACTGGGCTGGTACATGCGGTCCGCTTTTAACAGGCAAAGGATATTCTTCTCTCGGAGGTTCTGATCAAAGCCCACAAGTCGGAGACATTATCGTAGTCCCGGGAAATAAATACAGCGCCATCGGACATATCGCCATGTATACCCCAAGCGGATGGATATCAGATTTCGCTCAAGGGGTAAATGGAAATCCGTACCCTTCTCCTAAGCCGCCAGCTCAGTACTACCGTCCGTAAGTATTTAATAGAAGACTGTCTAGAGTGTTCCTTCAACGGAATCAATTCTCCAACCTGCACGTAACAGAACGAGGTGAACAGTATAGGTGTGTAGATTCTCAGCGTTGCCAACTGAAACAGATACGAGGGCGGTGCTAGAATCTTGCTGACGGATCGTGGAATTTACT
Source organism: Parcubacteria group bacterium (assembly GCA_028286945.1). Taxonomy (GTDB): domain Bacteria; phylum Patescibacteriota; class Minisyncoccia; order Phycocordibacterales; family Phycocordibacteraceae; genus C7867-001. Next base: position 656 of record JAQBQR010000026.1, read on the forward strand.
GACCCACCCCAGAAGGAGGGTGAATCTTGGGCATACAGTACTGGATCAGCATCAAGAGTGTTGCCGCGTGAGTTCCAACCTGATATGAATGTTGGTGTTAGCCATGCCGTAAATTCTCCATCAAGTTGAGCTTGTGAAGGGAAACGAGGATCAGCAATTTTATTCGAGATATACCAGGCATAGAAATCATGAGCAAATTGTGCTGGATCTGTTGCTGTGGAAACTGCCGTAACGGAAATATTTCCAAAGGGATTTGGTGCTGTTTGCACGGCTTGTTTGGTGTTTGAACCCAATAGCTTAAAAAGTACTAGACCGAGAATAACAAGGAAAAAAAGTACTCCTGCCGCTATGCCAATAAGTTTCTTCATAGCGATATCGTAGCACGTCTATTTAGCTGTAGGAGGCAATCTCCGCAGCCATTGTTTTTGTTGACGTGCATAGCGCCAAAGACGGCTTGAGAGTGTCGGAAGGAGGGAAGCTTCTGAGCGTTCGCCGCGAAGGTATTCACCAATGACCCGGTATTCAAGGCCGAGCTCATTAAGGCGCGCGTCTCCGACGCGCGCCTGGGTTCGTCTCACTTCATCCACAAGTCCGCGCTCCATGGTTTGTTCAAGTCGTGCATCAATGCGTGCGCGAAGTTCTTCTTTTGGAAGATCAATAATTACCCATTCTACATCGTATGCGGGTTCAGTTCGTTCACGTTCAGGCACAGTGCCATGCGTTTCGATAATTTCTAAGGCTCGCACCAAACGTCTTTTATTTTGAGGATCAATTCGTGCTGCTCGGCGTGGATCTTTATTTTGAAGTTCGGTAAATAAATCTTCCTCAGTACGTGCTTCGAGGAGTGTGCGCAGATCGGGATTCACTGGTTCACCAGGAAGGCCATATAGAAGAGCATCAAAATAGAAGTGTGTTCCGCCCGCCAGAACGGGAGTTTTGCCTTCGGCGATAAGTTTTGCAATTAGGGAAGTCGCATCGTCAACAAAGTCGCCTGCGCTGTACGGAGTTTCAGGGTCGCGAATATCTATCAGATGATGCGGAACTCTCTGCATTTCCTCAGTACTTGTTTTCTCCGTACCAATATCAAGCGTTCGATATACCTGGCGTGAATCTACGGAGATGACTTCTCCATTTCGTTCTTTTGCGAGCTCCACAGCCTTCGCTGACTTGCCAGAGGCGGTGGGGCCGATGACTGCAATAATATGAGGCTTTTGAGACATTGCGCGGATAGTAGCATGAATTCTCTCTAGAGAAAGCTCAGAAAATATTTAGACCTTGTTGAAAGAGAATTGATTGCTGCATTTGTATGATGAGCAAGTTCAGGATTGAGAGAAGATTGAAATAGGCGTGCATAGGTAATCAAGTAGTCCATCAGATGTATCTACGACCACAAGAAGATATGAGCGGCATTTGCCTTTGATCTGCGCTAAGAGTGTATCGGCGTCGCTCTTAGTGGTAGCTGACGCAGCTTGCTACATACTCTTCAAAAGTGGCACAGAATTAATCTGTCAGTGAGGGTGTGAAATCTCTCAATCCTGAATAAAGAGAAAGCGCAGGCGTTAGCCTGCGCTTTCTCTTTGAACGTTGTGCTGGAGGTGGGACTCGAACCCACAAGCCTTGCGGCAGGGGATTTTGAGACCCCCGCGTATACCATTCCGCCACTCCAGCGTTCTGCACATCGTACACAAGCATTCCACTACGCGCAAAGAAGCTCGCAATGTTAGTATACAGAGATGAGTGAACAAAATTATATCCCCACCAAGTACGACTCAGTATATTGGGTCGAAGTCGAACGAATTAGTGCAAACCCGTACCAGCCGCGCATCGAGTTTAATGAAGAAAACCTCAAGAGCCTTGCAGAATCTATTCGTCAATATGGCGTGCTTATGCCGCTCGTGGTTACGCGAAAGGATATTGAAAAGCCTGAAGGTGGTTTGCAGACCGCATATGAACTCATCGCTGGTGAGCGCCGACTCCGCGCATCTAAACTGATCGGCCTTAAGGAAGTGCCGGTGGTTATTCGCGTGGGCGAGCAGACGGATCGCATGAAACTCGAGCTCGCGATCATCGAAAACCTTCAGCGCGAAGATTTGAACTCCATTGACCGTGCAAAGGCGCTCGCGCAGCTTGCGGAGAATTTCGGACTTTCACATGCAGAGATTGGTGCGAAAGTTGGAAAGAGTCGCGAGTATGTTTCTAACTCTATTCGTCTTTTGGCACTTCCCGAAGTAATCCAAAACGCAGTGGTGGGTAAGGAGATCACCGAAGGTCACGCACGTGCGCTCCTGATGCTCAGCGACCGGCCTGAAGAGCAGGACACACTCTTTAAGGAGATTGTGCTCAAGAAGACCACCGTGCGCGTTGTGGAGCAGTTAGCGCGCCGCATTGCCACGGATAAGATCCGCAAGCATGACAAGACTCCAGAAATGATGGAACTTGAGCGCAGCCTTACCGAAACGCTTGGTACGCGTGTGCTTATTGAAAATCGCCCTAATGGCGGACGGGTATTGATTGAGTTCTTCTCTCCAGAGGATCTCTCACACATTGCGATGATTCTTGCGGAGCGACGCGAAGAAGAGGCGGCGCTTTCTGCACAGGCTACGGCGAGTGTTGAGGAAGTACGTTCAGAAGCAGTCGTTAACTCATCTCATGTTGTCGATATCGCTGATACGGTAGCGGCCGTTGAGACAGCACCGGATGCAGAAACAGAAGGGGTGCCTGTACAGAACTCAACACCCGTTGAACCTGCAGAATCCGATACTGATCTGTATTCAATCAGCAGTTTTACGGTATAAGGTTAAGATTTTTTCTTGTCGTCTTTAGGCGCGCGCTTCTTGCGTATCTTTACCGGCTTTAACTCTCCTTTTGCAGAGATAGTTCCACGCTCAGTTAAATCGAGTGCAACTTTAATATGTCGTCGCGCTACGCTTGTACGTGCGTAGTCGAGCCACTTGCGGGTAGGTCGTGCACTCGGCTTTTCAAGAATCTGCACGACGTCTCCGTTTCGAAGAAGCGTATCAAAGGCAACCATTTTTTCATTCACTTTCGCACCATTCATATGGTTTCCAAGTTCGCTATGGATGGCATAGGCAAAGTCGATGGGTGTGGAGTTAACGGGAAGATCGATAACATCTCCTTCAGGAGTGAATACGAATAGACGATGTGAAAAGAAGTCTTGGCGGAGTCCTTCCACAAAGTCGTCGCTTCCAACGATAGGCGCATGCGCGTCAGCAAGCTCAGCAAGCCAAAGAGGTGCTATCTTCGCCGGCTTCTTTCGTGGAGTATCAGAAACCGGTGACGTGGCGGTATCACGCTTTCGAAGCTGTAGAAGGGTCGGCACTAAGCCGCGCATCCATGAAAAGGAAAGTCGCTCATAGTCTTGTTTCCTTGCGGTACCGTCTGGATTCTTTTCA
>JAQBQR010000032.1 GCA_028286945.1 Parcubacteria group bacterium
AGTTTGGATTCATCGGTACCGTGCTTCTAGTTATTCTGTTCATTGCCTTCGCACTACGCGGTCTCATTATTGCCGGAGAATCTTCGTCACTTTTTGGTTCATTAGCGGTTACCGGATTAACACTGGTCATTACGTTCTCTGCGTTTATGAATATCGGCGCACTTCTAGGAGTGCTTCCGCTCACCGGACTTCCGCTTCCGTTTATTAGTCACGGCGGTACGGCACTCATGGCAGCGCTCATGTCGGTGGGCATTATTCTAAACGTGGCAGCGCATCGCAGCAGCAGACGAAAGTCTCAAAATCTGGCGTAGGGAGTACCCCCGCCCGTGATATACTGGCCTAAACCCTATGAAAATCGTATTTGCCGGTAGCGGAACCGGCGGCCACTTCTATCCAAATATTGCAGTCGCGGAGGCAATCCACGAGATTGTTCGCGAGCGCCATTTGATTGCTCCAAAACTCATCTATATGGCCCCCATGGCCTTTGACGAGCAGGCGCTCTTTCAGAACGACATCATTTTTAAGCAACTGCCGGCAGGGAAGATACGACGCTACTTTGCCATCTCAAACGTCACTGATTTCTTTCGTACTATCTTTGGTGCCATACGCGCATTCTTCATGCTCTTGGGCGATATTCCGGATGTGGTCTTTTCAAAGGGAGGATATGCAAGTGTGCCGGTGGTTCTAGCGGCGCATTGGCTTGGAGTACCCATCATCATTCACGAATCTGATTCAAAGCCAGGTCGCGCAAATCTTTTTGCTGCAAAGTATGCAGAAAAGATTGCCGTTACGTATGAAAGCTCTATCGAATACTTTCCTGCAAAGTTGCGCAGCAAGATTGCACGCGTTGGTATTCCCGTACGAGCGGCGTTAGCACATCCGCTTCCAGAAGGCGCCGCACAAGAACTGAAGCTTGATCTCACCATTCCTACCGTCTTGGTGATTGGAGGATCTCTTGGATCAAAACGAATTAACGACACGCTCGTGCAAGGCCTTCCACAGATTCTTGAGCATGCAAACGTCATACATCAGACAGGGAAGGATAACTTTGCAGAAGCGCAGTCCACTGCAAATGTGATTATCGGAAACTCCACGCACAAAGACCGATATCATGCCTTTCCGTATCTTTCACAAGATTCAATACGCGAAGCTGCTGGCGCAGCTTCACTCGTGGTCTCACGTGCAGGCAGCACCTCCATTACTGAAATCTCGCTCTGGGCAAAGCCAGCTATACTTATTCCAATTCCTGAAAGCGTTAGCCATGATCAGCGCACAAACGCCTATGCGTATGCTCATACCGGTGCAGCCGTGGTACTTGAGGAGGATAACTTAACGCCAAACATTCTTGCGTCTGAGATTCACCGCATTACGAATGATCAGGCACTCATGCAGCGCATGAGTGCCAACAGTGCTGGATTCGCAAATCCTCAGGCTGCACGAATAATTGCAGAAGAGCTTCTGCGCATCGCGCTTTCACATACCCCGCAGGGACCAGCAGTTGAGGGTCCTGCAGCAAACGCGTAATATCTGTATATGGACTCTTTTTCAATAAACGTAACGTATACCGCACAGACCGGTGTCCGCACCCGCTTTGCACCAAGCCCTACAGGGCAAATGCATGTAGGGGGAATTCGCACTGCGCTCTATGCGTGGCTCTTCGCTCTTCAGCATGGCGGTGAATTTATTTTGCGCATTGAAGACACGGATAAGAGCCGTGAAATTGAAGGGTCCATTGGCCATATCATGGAGTCACTTAAGTGGCTTGGTATTAAGTGGAGTGAAGGTATTGATGTGGGTGGTGCATTCGGTCCGTATCTTCAGTCAGAACGTTTGGATATTTATTTAAAATACGCGCATAAGCTCATTACAGACGGACATGCATATCCTGATCCCTATACAGAGGAAGAGGTGCAAGCGTTCAGAGAAGCAGCTGAAGCAGAAAAGCGCCCTTTCTTATATCGGGACCATCGACCAACTACTATGCAGGAGTGGGATGGGAAGGCACCTCTTCGTTTTAAAGTTCCTGAAATAAAACGCTACGAATGGAATGATCTTATTCGCGGCACGATGTCTGCCGGAGAAGAAGCACTTGATGACTTCATACTCATTAAGAGTGATGGATTCCCAACGTATAACTTTGCGCACGTGGTGGACGACTATGAAATGAAAATCACGCACATCATGCGAGGTGAGGAGTTTATCTCAAGCACTCCTAAATTCCTCTCCTTATACGATGCGCTCGGCATTCAGCGTCCAGAAATTGCAACGATGCCCGTAATCTTAGGGGCTGAAGGAACAAAGAAGCTTGGTAAGCGTGATGGAGCAAAGGATATTTTGGATTATCGCAGCGAAGGCTATCTTCCTGAAGCAATGCGAAATTTCTTAGCGCTCCTAGGATGGCACCCAACAGGTGACGAAGAAAAACTAAGTACGGAAGACCTTTTCCGTGAATTCAAAATTGAACGCGTACAAAAGAGCGGTGCACAATTCGATGAACAGAAACTTCTTCACTTAAACCGTGAATGGATGCGTGACCTTAGTCCTGAGGAATATGTTGAGCGCGGTAATTTGGTGGCGCACTTAGGGCTGGGCGAAGATGCTGTACCCACGCTCTTAAAACTAGTTCCGATCCTTAAAGAGCGCGCCCATACGTACCAGGAAGCCTGGGACATGCTCATTGGCGAACTCGCAAGCATCTTTAAGGCTCCAGAACTCCAAAAGGAGAGTCTTTTGGCTAAAGAGCCAGCTGAGGGCGCAGGCAGTACAAAAGCTCATCTGGAGGCTGTTTTGGGCCTTATGAAGAGCCTTCATGAAGAGCAGGACGCTGACGCCGTAAAGGCTGTACTTATGCCGTATGCTGACGGTATTTCAAAGGAAAACGGGGGACGCGGAGCGGCCCTCTGGCCGCTCCGCTATGCACTTTCCGGCGCTGAGCGTTCTCCTGATCCATTTACCCTCATTTCAATACTCGGAAAAGGGGAAAGTATTTCGCGCATTCAAACAGCTCTTGGTATACTAGGGTAATGACAGTGCGCTCATACGGAAATCTTGTACTTTTGCTAATGGTAAGCCTCCTCGGGTTTGGGGGACTTTCTATGATTGCGCCTTTGCATGTGGGCGCTCAAGCTTCATCTGATACATCCGCTATCCAGTCGCAAATTGATGCGCATAATCAGCAAATCGCAAATCTTCAAAAAGATATCGCGGCATATCAATCCCAATTAAATACGCTGGGCTCTCAGCATCAAACCCTCCAGACGGCAATTAAGACCATCGATGTTTCGCGTCAGCAAACGTCCACGCAGATTCAAGTGACGCAGAATAAAATGGATGCCAGCAGTCTGCAGCTGCAGGAACTCTCTGGCCAGATCACTCAGAAACAATATGAGATCGCGCTCGACAAGAAATCTGTGGCGCAGTCCATTAAGGACATGAATCTTGCTGACACAAACAGCATGATTGAACAAATCTTTGCTTCGGGGAGTCTTTCTGAAGCATGGGCAGCTACCGACTCATCACTCTCGGTGAATGATGCACTCCGTACAAATGCAAACAAGCTCGCAGGAGTCACACAGGAGCTTGGGGTGAAAAAACAGGACGTAAGCTCAACGCGCGATCAGCTCGCGGCTCTTGATACAGAACTCGCCACGCAGCAGAAGCAGCTTGATGTGAATAAAGCAGAGAAGGCAAAACTTCTTACACAAACGAAGAATCAGGAGTCGAGCTACCAGTCTCTGATCGCACAGAAAAAGGCGCAAGAAAAGGCATTTGAAAACGAGCTCACGAGTCTTCAGTCACAGCTTAAGTCAGTGGGCAAGGCGAGCATTCCTGTCGTACAGACAGGCGTATTGGCTTGGCCATTTTCACCAACCTTCGCGGCAAGCTGTGCAGGAAAGTCAGGAGCACTTGGAAATATTCACTGCGTAACGCAGTACTTTGGAAATACGGCATTTGCCGCGTCGGGCGCGTATAACGGATCGGGTCATAACGGTATTGATATCGGTATGCCGGTGGGCACTCCCGTACAGGCAGCACTTGCGGGCACAGTGCTAGGCACGGGAAATACGGATACTTCCTTTAGCTCTTCAGGCGCACAGTGTTATTCATTCGGTAAGTGGGTGGCCGTGAAGCACGCGAATGGCCTCGCAACGGTATATGCCCACCTTTCACAGATTGGTGTTTCAGCGGGACAAAGCGTCACCACCGGACAAGTACTGGGGTACTCAGGCATGACCGGCTACGCCACGGGTCCTCATCTTCACTTCGGCGTATATGCATCTGCAGGTATTCAAATAATGACCCTCAGTCAATTCAAAGGCGCTGATACGCCCTGTGCTAACGCAACGATGCCGGTGGCACCGCTCAACGCGTATCTCAATCCTATTTCGTACCTTTAGTTTTTGCCTCTGCTTCAGCGTCCAACTGTACGTGATGAAGTTTCCAAAAGAGTAGCGAGACGAATGACCGGTGCGGTGACCAACGTTCTGCCATACGTGTGAGTTCTTTTCTAGAGACATCGGGAGAGATACCGAGGTGCTTTCGCATTTGTCTATCCAAAATTAAATCTCCAGGCGAAAACACATCAGGTGCACCGAGCGCAAATATTAAAAACATTTCTGCGGTCCACACGCCAATACCAAATACCTTAGTGAGTTCCTTCACCGCTTCCTCGGCAGGAAGCTTTTTAAGTCTCAAAAGATTCAATTCTTTCGATTCAATAGCCTGCGCAAGTTCAGTAATGCTGCGCACTTTAGCTTCAGAGAGCCCGGCGGTACGAAGCTTCACTGAGTGAACCGCCAGGACGCTGGTGGGAGTGAGATTGCCGCCGACAACTTCTACTAACCGAGCATAGATGCTTTGGGCAGCTTTCGTAGAAAGCTGCTGGCTGACAATAGATGACACGAGCGATTGAAAGAGCGCATTATTCGTTCGCTTCGGCTTAATCCGAGTAGAAATGGTACCGCGATGGGGAAGTGCACGCGCATGTAATGCCGCGTCACTGCGTTTTAAATGTATGAACGCTGCACGTTCACGTTCTTCTGGTGAATTCTGCTCCATGTAGTCTCAGTATGCTATATACTGTAGGCATGTTAAAGCTTGTCATATACATCGTCGTGGCCCTCTTGGTGCTGTCTTTTTTCGGTATTTCACTTCAGCACATTGTGGATTCGCCAACGACGCAGACTAACTTCCACTATTTAGGAAACCTCCTTCAGCGCGGATGGGATGACATTGTGCAGCAGGTAACGGGCATTTGGAATAGTGTTGTCTAAAGAATTTCTCTATGCCGCCTGAACTTATTCCTGAACAAAATATAAAGATCGATATTCCTGCAACGTCGCGCCCGACGTTCTCAAATGCAACGCAGGTTACCGTCTCTGATGACTCTGTGGTACTTCAGTTCGCCTATGTCCGTCCAAATACAACAGACGGGCAGCTCATTGCGGAGATAGTATTGTCTCCAAAGCACGCCATTGATTTCAGTAGAGCACTTGATTCGACTATAAAAGAGCACTTTACGCGTCATCTGTAGAAAGCAGCAAAAGCTTGCTAAATCTGCATTTTGTAGCATTATCAAAGCCATGAATGAAACGGCGAGAACCTGGTACATCCTACGCATCGCCTTAGTGATTTCGGGCCTTATCGTCATCTTTTTCAGCGGTATTTTCCCCGTTGAGGATTACCTGGCTTTGGTTACACCCAGCCAGCTCACGGCCTCCGTGGTGGCCTCAGACGTGGCAACGCTCACCAATCAGAACCGTACCGAGAACGGTCTGCCTGCGCTTATGGTCAGCCCGCTTCTTACCCAAGCAGCGCAGCTTAAGGCAAATGATATGGCGCAGAATTCGTATTACGCCCATATCAGCCCCGATGGGAAATCACCTCTCTACTGGCTTACTCAAGTGGGGTACCAATACCTAAACGCAGGCGAAAACCTAGTTATCGATCGAACCACCTCTGAGCAAGCGGTAGATGCATGGATGAATTCTGCGGACCACCGAGAAAACATTCTTCGTCCGCAGTTTACTGAATTTGGTATAGGAATTGCCACAGGGCAGTATCAGGGAGTTGATACGATTTTCGTTGTTCAAGAATTTGGCACTCCATATCCATTAAGTGTTTCAGCAATTCATAAGGCCAAAACTCCGGTAGTTGCCGTTGCTCCTGCACCAGCGCCCACTCCTGTGACGGTTATCCCGACTCCTGTCACCCCCGTTCCTACAAAACCACTGGCGCTTCCTACACCCTCAATCATTACTGATATAAAAGCTCTAGTGAGTCCTCTCGTCCACAGCATCGCTCCCGTAACAACGCCGAAACCCAAGCCAATGACTCCAACCAAGGCACCGGTAACCGCAACGACCACTGCCTCAAGCACGGTTATGACGATTGCTACTTCAACTTCCGCAGTAACCGCGTCTTCAACTGCTGCCACTACTACCGCTTCCATTAACTACACGCTGCCTGCAGAATTCTTCACCCCCGTACTATTTTCAAATCTTCATGAGGAGGTACGTACAGCAGGGAAGGACACGGTACCTGCAACCCAAAATCCAACTCCTTCATGGATTGGCGCAGTTAGAAGCTTTATTCTTCGCATCACCGACTTTGTACCCCGTATTTGGTAGGGAATTGAACGTAGCTTCATAATTCATACATACTTCATTCATGAAGAGGTATAAGTATTGGACGGATAGCCATTGGCATCCACCTACAAGTAATCGATTACATAGACTCATGAAAAAGACACTCGGAATTTTCGCCCTTGCGGCATTGATTGCAGTACCGGCGGCCGGCTTTGCTTCAACCTTCGCGTATGTAAATACGTCAGGTGAAGTAACCTCCATTGAGGCTACAGACGCAAACACAGCGCTTCGAACCGCTCCTAATATGGACATTCATAGCGGCGTTATGCTTATCTCAGGCTCAAACACCAACATTGTTGGTAATACGGTCACTCAATAGTCCGTTGCTGGTTTCCAGCAACTACTAAAAGAAAGTGGGTCGGCTCATACTGAGCCGACCCACTTTACTTCATGAAGACATAGCCACATACATTTTATCTCGTCAAAATCTCTAGTATACTTTTCTCATGAATAAGCCTTTTGTTGTTATCTCTGTCATTGTTCTCGTGCTAATCGTTGGAGGAGTGGCCGTAGCCTCAATGACGAATATTTTTGGTGGTAAAAGCCCTGCACCCGTAACTGAAATTGCCACCAGCACGCCCGTGGTCATGGAAGCCGCAACCACCACTGCAACGACGACGGCTACAACAAGCATAAAAACGGTCATTCCTGTTAAAAAACCGGTAGTAACTACGGTCGTTACCAAGACCACTGTCGTCACTCCACCCAAACCACCTGCAACCGCACTCACCACAACAGTGACACCCACACCAACAGGCACAACTATTACGACGACACCGTATCCCGTAACAAATACCGTTAAAGTTTCAAACATTCCGCTCCTTAGTGGTGGCAATGCACACACAGGATCAACTGTTCCTGTCTCATATCTTCAGGTAACTAACCAAGGAACTGAAACCATCAATATAAAAGGTTTCTATCTAAAGCAAACAGGGACGGCGCCTGACGCTACGGTGATTGGCTTTAGTACGGTAGACGATAAGAGCGGATCACGAGGTTCTGTTAACGGGGCAGAAGGCGTTGGCGTTCTAAGAAGCGGAGTAGGATACGCACCCAGCACCGCGATTCTTGGACCCGGCCAAATGAAGCTCTTCACCATCAAAGCAACGCTTTCCACCTCAGCTCAGTACATAGGGAAGACCTTGGGGCTTGAAGTTACCGGAATAGACACCTCGCTTCCAGCAAGCGGAGCATTGCCAATCTTCGGAGCGACTTGGACCATCGTTCAATAATCCCATGGGACTCTTAGTCATTTCATTTATTGCCGGACTTCTTACGGTACTCGCGCCGTGCGTACTTCCTCTGCTTCCAGTCATTGTGGGCGAGTCCGTCAATGGAGAAACAAGCTATAAGCGCGCCATCGTTACCATTCTTTCGCTTGGTGCGTCGCTCTTTATCTTTACCTTCTTACTGAAGGTTTCAACCGTTCTCATTCACGTGCCATTGGAAGCGCTGTCTATTGTTTCGGGAGTGCTGCTTATTACCTTCGGTATTCTTTCTCTGTTTCCGAAGATCTGGGATCACATTCCGTACCTTACGAAATTGAACATTAGTTCAAACAAGGTTATGGGCAAGGGATATACCAAGCATTCACTAACGGGTGACATCATCGTGGGTGCCGCTCTTGGCCCCGTATTCTCAAGCTGTAGCCCAACATATTTCCTAATCCTTGCTACCGTTCTTCCGGTAAGTCTTTTGGCAGGCACTGTATATCTTTTGGTATATATCTTCGGCTTGTGTCTTTCTCTATTCGGCATTGCCATACTTGGTCAGCGTCTGGTGATGCGACTCGACGGTGCGTCTGATCCGAACGGTTGGTTTAAGAGAACCATTGGAGCACTTTTTATTATCATCGGTCTGTTAGTCATCACTGGATACGACAAAAAGATTGAAGCAGGGGTATTAGCACACGCGGGGATCTTCGATGTAACACGCATTGAACAGTCTCTTCTTCAAGGACGCAGCGGGACGAAATCTGCGCAGGGGCCCGTACAGCAGAATTTAACCGCCGAGCAAAAGGCAGCGATGTATTCTCTCGCGCCAGAGCTAGTGAAGCCTGACGGGTATCTAAATACTGACGATCAGCCCATTACCATAAGTCAGTTTAAAGGAAAGAAAGTAGTGCTTGTGGATTTCTGGACGTATAGCTGTATTAATTGTCAGCGCACCATTCCATATCTGAATCAATGGTATGCAAAATATAAGGACCAAGGACTTGAGATCATCAGCGTGCATACGCCCGAGTTTGCCTTTGAACATGACCAAAAGAACGTCGCTGACGCATTGCTTCGTTTTGGTATCAAATATCCTACGGTTCTTGATAACGAATATCAAACGTGGAATGCCTTTGGAAATCAATTCTGGCCTCGTGACTATCTAATTGATATCGATGGATATATTGTCCATGACCACGCGGGAGAAGGGGACTATGACGTAACGGAAAAAGCCATTCAGGCAGCGCTCAAGGAACGCGCAACGCGTCTTGGAACCACCACGAACTTCGGCTCAACTACCGTGAACATTGCTGACCCAAAGCTTGATGAAGTGGCAAGTCCTGAGACATATTTTGGCGCAAGTCGAAATGAATATCTTGGAAACGGTACGCCAGGGCAGGGAGGTACGCATACCTATACATTCCCAATGGCAACTAAGCCGAACACCTTGTATTTGAATGGCTCATGGACCCTAGATTCGGAGTACGCCACCTCAAATTCTGCGTCTGCTGGTATTCGTTTCTTATATTCTGCGCACGACGTATACATTGTCGCGAGCGCTCCGAACGCGGTAACCATCACCGTACTTCGTGATGGCGTCCTCGTCGGATCATTCGCAGGTGCAGTTTTTAATCCAAAAACTTCTACTGGAACGATTCAAGCTGACCGCTTGTACCTTCTCGTACATGACACCTCTGCAAGCGCTCATACTATTGAAATCACAGTACAGGGAGTGTGTTTGAAGGCATATACGTTTACGTTCGGATAGAAGGGTTGGATAGGAAATACAAAAGGCCCGCACCAGAGGTGCGGGCCTTTTGTATTGTGAATCGAGACTAACCC
>JAQBQR010000042.1 GCA_028286945.1 Parcubacteria group bacterium
CCTGATGTACGAAATGTCATCACCGAACTTGCACCGAAGGTCTATGACCTCGTTATGCAATTTGGCGGCTCAACCACGGGAGAACACAATGACGGCATTATTCGTACGCCGTATCTTCCAAAACTCTTTGGTCCTGAAATGTACAAGCTATTTGAAGACACGAAGCGTATTTTCGACCCACAAAACATTTTTAACCCTGGGAAAAAGGTTGGCGGCACCTTTGCAGACATTAAAAAGGACATGCTCACGCACACATCGTAGGGCGGCCTATAATTTGACCGTAATGGCGTAAGGTGCTATAATATATATCTACCATTTTCAATTAGTAGTGAGGAGTACGTTTCGTTGATTAAATATAAAGCAGTTCCTAAAAGTGAGCTTTTCGGCCCAAGGGCACTCAAACAAGATGGATTGGTACAGGGCTGTCTGACTCACAATCAGCAGCGCTTCAATGCCCAGCTGTATGATTCCGTTGGCAGAACGCTTTGCCAAAGCGATGCGGCGAAAAAACGTGCAGGACCGTATGACCATCATTGGCACATTGCCTATCCCGATCCCGACGACGTTCTGAACTGGGCAGCGAAGATTCCCTTCGAATTTGAAGGGGTCATGTATGAAGCCTGGATTTCGACGACCCATGCCGATGAGCCTTGCGTCGAGATTTACGCCCATGAGAACGTCACCGCGCAACAGTTCGATGAAGCGGCGTGGATATTTAGCCTCGCATTCATCAGCAAGTACTGGCGGATGTACGCAAACGCGATTCTCCATCCTGCGGCACCAGCCGCATAAACTAATTGAATTGGGCGGGCCGGCGTGATCACACGCCGGCCCTTTTCATATTTTTGCTGCCTCCCCTCTTATACACACCCCACCGCCCAGGACTTGAGTTTTGTCCCAGAATATAGCATAATCGAGATAACTCGCAGAAACCCAAAGCTCTGGCCGTGCGTTTGCAGGGATTCCCAAGATTAGGATCGGCGAGGTTATATAACCTAGTTACTTACGCCTCATGGCAAATACCAAGCTCTATGTCGGTGGTATCCCGTACCGCACGACCGAGGATGAAATGCGTACCGCTTTTGAAGAAGCAGGTGCCGTTACGTCCGTTAGTATTATCAGCGACCGCATGACGGGCCGCTCACGCGGTTTCGGATTTGTGGAAATGGCCGACGAAGCAGGCGCACAGGCTGCTGTTGACCGTTGGGATGGAAAGGAATTTGATGGCCGCATGCTCTCAGTTTCTATGGCTCGCCCTCAGGGTGACCGTCCTCCTCGCGATAACAACGCCCCTCGTGGCGGTGGTGGCGATCGTGGAGGCTTCGGCGGTGGAAACCGCGGTGGCTTCGGCGGCGGCAACTACTAAGCTCCGAATCAATGTAAAAGGGCCCGGCTATGCCGGGCCCTTTTACTATTCCATTCTACTATAATTTAATGCGTTAGATTCTGAACTTCTAGCTTTGCACGTTCTGCATTCCATCCCACCCAGTTTGAAAGAACCTGGAAGAATGAGGCGAGTGACGCAAGGGAAAGAATGAGAATGACTGGCCATGAATAAACACTTGAGAAATAAAACGTCACAATGACCCAGCTGAACCAAAGGCCGGTGCACCACGGGCAGTTAATGAGCACGCCGAGCGCATGTCGTAGTGTGCCTTCGCGCGCGCCCACGAACCAGTCACGAATAAACTGGGTAATTTTGTCATATGTGAAGAGACGAATGAGGCGGTATATGGCGAGCGCCATGAGAACTAGGTCACGAACAGGAACCGTGTAGAAAATGCGGCCTTGAGAAGAAAGAATGCCAATTGATACAACGATGAGAAGTGCGTAGAACAAAGAGAGAATGACATTCCAGAAGTTTAGGCGCATGGGAGTTTTGATGACGGGTATGGGAATAGTGTACTGCGCAGTTGCTGATTATGAAAATGGTCTTATTTAGCTGCAAAAAGTAGCGCACCAACAAATGACTCTCCGTTATCGAGAAGTTTGTAGTCTGGAAATACCTTGGCGATATTGCTCTTTAGTCTTTCGAGAGTTGGGCGAAGAGATTGAAAGACAAGTAGGCGATCCCCTACCTTCATACCCTTCGCCTCTAACGCAGCTGACGAGTTACTAAGCGTGTACCAGATCTTAACCTCGTCAGTGACTTCTGACTCTGAAATATCCTTCTCGGGATCGAGTCCGAGCATTCGAATCTTAGCCGCTACAAGAGCGGGGGCAGCTTCCGCATAGATGTTTTTAATTGCTTCCATGTCTGCTCGTTCTCGTATCTGTGCATTTATAAATGCAACACCCTCTTTACCAGCTACCTCTTTTAGCAATTCAAGTATTTCAGGCGGATTATAGTTCCCATAGGTTAGACCGAGCGAGACGAACCGCTGATTTGTTACCTCATTTAACTTTTCAGGCAATTCTTCAAAAGAAGATTTTATGGGCTCTACTTTCAAACCTTGGTTTGAAGCATACGCGGTCGAGAGCTGAAGATATTTGTCACTTATATCAGTCGGCCGATATAGTATCTGCTTTCCTTGTTCTTTTGCAGCATCAAAAATGAATTGTTCTTTATGCTCTGTACCAGGACCCATATCAACATATTCGAATGTGTTTGATAGTTCATTCACAATCTCAGGCGCGATATCTTGAAGACTTTTTCTCTCAGGCGCAGTTATAAGAGTATGGTATGGAGTATCTATTTCCTGAACTGCTTCGTATTCATCATCTGATCCTGGAACATACAGTAAAAGCGAATCGGAGTAATCCCAGGAATCATCTCCGATCTTGCGTAAGCCAGATAGAGCCCTGTGGGTGAACCACTCTGGAGAATATAAGCGTGGGTTCTGACGAACGGCTTCCATATAGGTATTATACGGTACAATGCGCGCAATGACTGCGACACAATACGAAAAGGATTTACAGATGTTAGTGCGGGATAAATATGAGGGAAATGCGGAGAAAGTGACGCAAGAAGATAAGGAGCGGCTCGCCGCAGGCGAGCCGCTGGCATACGTCATTGGCTGGATTCCCTTTCTCGGTCTCAGTATCGACCTTACGAGCCGCCCCCTCATTCCCCGTCCTGAAACTGAGTTTTGGACTGAACAGCTACTGGTACGTCTCCACGAAAAGTTTGGAGATACTGCAGATAAACCATTTTCATTCCTCGATCTCTGCGCAGGCTCGGGCGCCATCGGACTTGCGGTACTGAAAGCATTTCCAAACGCTCAGGTTTCATTTGGTGAACTAATGCCTGAGCACGTCGAACAAATTAAAAAGAACATTGTGCTCAACTCACTTGATGCTTCGCGTGCAGATGTGCGAGAATCATATCTTTTCGAATCATTTAGGAATGATATTCATCAAGAAATGCGATTTAATGTAATTGCGATAAATCCTCCGTACATACCGGGAGATAGAGAACTTGAGGCAAGCGTCACAAACTTTGAACCGCTTGAAGCTTTGTACAGTGGGCCTGACGGACTTGAACTCATCCGTGATATTGCTATCAAAATAGACGAATACCTGTTTCCAAAGGCAGAGGTGTGGCTTGAAGCTGATACCTCAAACATTGAAACGGCAGCAGAAGCGCTTATGAACGGGGGTGCTGTTAAGACGGAAATCCTCTGTGACCAGTATGACAGACAGAGGGTTGTAGTGTCATACTATTCATAATGAACTCAACTACCACAACGAGCGGGTATCAAAGTCCTTTTGAGACACCCCTGTACACCGTCAGTACGCCGGCAGATTTTAGTAGCGTTCTTACCATCGCGTTCTTTGTCATCTTCTTTGCATGGCTCGCCTATACCGTAATTGCCGTATACCACTGGTTTAGATATAACCACCGTTCATGGATAACGGTGCCGGCTGTTGCGGTGCATATTCTTGTGTCGGGCTTTTTAATCTTTTACATCGCCAGTGGCGTCTAACCTATGGAAGAATTTGAACTCGAGCCTGGTGAAGAAATCGTTCTCGAAGTACGTCAGCACATGATGGTGTTTGTACTGCGTGCCCTTCCGCTCCTCTTGCTAGCATTCTTGCCTACAATACTTTTGGCACTACTTTCACTCTTTGCAGGAGCAAGTCCGCAAACGGCTTCGTTGTTTGCCTCACTTAATCTCCCATCAAATATTGCTCGTTTCTTCAAAGGACTCTGGCTTCTGGCTATCTGGACCGCATTTTTCAGTATGCTCACGCGTCATTACTTAACGGTTTGGATTATTACGAACGTGCGCATCGTTGATATTAAGCAGTATGGATTCTTTAATCGTACCGTTTCAAGCTTCCTCCTCATGCGCGTGCAGGATATTACCACCGACGTCTCCGGTATGCTTGCGACTATATTCCGCTTTGGAAGACTCTCTGTGGAAACAGCGGGAAAGGATGAAGAATTCCAAATGTCAGGGATTGTGCATCCAGAGCATCTGCGTGACGTGATCATGGGCCAGGTAGCGGCCCTTCATGGCCAAGTCGCTCAAGATTCGGTTGATTAAGCCAGTGCCCTGCCTTTACTGAATCTGGTACACTGGTTATATGACTGACCGCGAGCCTCTTTCGACTGAACCATATAAGGGGGTGCGTGATTTTTACCCTGAGGACTGGGCGAAGATGAATTACGCCTTCGACATTATGCGAACGGTTCTTCGCCGTCGTGGATTCGAAGAATATGCCGCTTCCCCGTTGGAACGAGCTGAACTCTATGAAAGCAAGACGTCTGAAGAGATTGTTAATGAGCAGACGTATTCTTTTATTGATCGTGGAGATCGCAAGGTAACGATTCGTCCTGAGATGACACCGACGCTTGCGCGTATGGTCGCCGCGAAGCGGCGCGAATTGGTATTTCCTGTGCGATGGTTTTCTATTCCTAACGTGTTCCGCTATGAACGTCCGCAGCGTGGCCGGTTACGAGAGCACTACCAGTTGAATGCAGACATCTTAGGTATCGCTGATGCGAAAGCAGATGGTGAGATCATTGTTATTGTTTCAGACCTTTTGCGCGCCTTCGGCGCGCAAGACGCGGATTTCTCCATTCGCATTAACTCACGCACTCTCCTTAGTGCAGCTGCCCAAGCACTCGGCCTCTCTGTAGATGAAGTCACTGCATATTCAGCATTGCTTGATCGAAAGAATAAGATGTCAGGCGCAGACTTTGAGACGGAACGCTCTGCGTTCCGTCGTTCCGGCACTGACCCTCTCGAACTCATCGAAGCTGGCACAAATGCAGAAGTAGACGCAGAACTTAAGAAGCTTGAGGCACTCATTGAGGCGTTCCGTTCACACGGCATGACAAACGTGGTATTCGACCCCACTATCGTTCGTGGTTTCCTTTACTACACCGGCATTGTCTTTGAAGTCTTTGATACTGACCCAGGAAATAATCGTTCGCTCTTTGGCGGCGGTCGCTATGACAACCTTGTGGCACTTTTTGGCGGAGAACCCATTCCGGCTGTTGGATTTGGTATGGGAGACGTCACGCTGATAGATTTCCTCACCACTCACAACCTTCTCCCTGCGAATATCACTGGAGCTCCTGATCTATTCATCGGCACGCCTTCTGAAGCAGACATTGCACAGGCTCAGGGATGCGCAGAACTTATGCGTTCACGTGATGTGAACACGCTCGTGAATGTTTCAGGAAAGTCCCTTGGGGACCAAATCAAAGAAGCAGTCCGCAGAAAGATTCCCTATTTCATTGCCTATGGCGCACAGGAGGCAGAGTCAGGTATGGTTACGCTTAAGATACTGAACGACAGCCGCGAAGAATCTATTTCCCTGGATTCCCTCGCCGCTTTTATTACGAAAGACAAATAGCATGCGTGCCGTTACGTTTGATATTGAAACTGCTAATGCCTTTCCCACGCTCGGACGTGGTGATATTTCTCGCATGGATGTTTCCATCGTGGGCATCCACGATTCTGAAACAGGTCTGCTCACCTCATACACGCAGGAAGAGTTTGGTCAGCTTTGGCCGATCATTGAGCGCGCCGACATGCTGATTGGTTTTAACTCTGACAGTTTTGATATTCCCATTCTTAACCGCTACTATCCCGGCGACCTCACGCGCATTCGTTCACTCGATCTGCTCACGGAAGTGTATAAAGTGCTCGGCCGTCGCGTTCGTTTACAGTCGCTCGCAGAAGCAACGCTTGGCGTGGGTAAAAGCGGAAACGGTCTTGAAGCTGTGCAGTGGTGGCAGGAAGGATTGGTTGATAAGGTGCGTGCGTATTGTTTGGACGATGTGAAAATTACGCGCGATATTTTTGACTATGCTATCAAGCACGGGAAACTTAAATACAAAGATCTCGGAGGCGCTCGTGAGTTTAAGATTGATACATCTGCCTGGACGCAAAAACAGGGACCGGCTTCCATTACGCACACCCTGCCCTTTTAAGTCGCTTGAAGTGGGTGTAGTATCTCAGCGGGGTGCAGTCTTACTGTGCCAATACTAGGGGACGGGTCATGCATGAAAGTCTCGCAGTTAATGTTATTTGTTCATTCCCGTGGCGGATATCGAAAGTGTTTGCGCCAATTCCATCGAATCTGACGAATTGGCTTGTCCAGCTCTACACATCGAAGGAATGTCCGTTGCCTGAAGTAGGTGTCTATGTGGCACCCGTTAACCGGAACGATATTTATATCTCCGTCACCGGCATCCACACCATTCCTTCGCTGGTAGTCGCTTCGAAGGGGTTCAAATACACCGGTGAAATGATTCACCTGCTTACAGGGCTCCCAACGCAGGTTCACGATGGCGACAAGATCTTACGGTCTATCTGCTTTGCCCGACGCTTTCCGGCGTAATTTCTCGACCACGCGGCCAAATGTGACAGCTCTCCGTTCCGGCGGAGAGTTTTCAATTTGTGTGTATGACTATGTAGTATTATGAAGACATGAACGAAACGGATGGGGTGGTTATGGTGAAGAAACGCGAGGCATGGCTAATTCCTGGAGCAATACTTGCTGCGGGACTGGTACTTGCCGTTGGTATTTATCTTGATCGGAGTCACAAAGTAGAAGGTTCGGTGAAGGCGGATATTACCCTTTTGCATCCCGTCACGGTAAATGATCACATCGTAGGAAATCCTTCCGCTCCCGTGATATTTGTGGAGTACGCTGACATTGATTCTTCATATTCAAAAAGCTTTCAGCAAACAATGGAGCAGTTAACTGCAGCGTATGCATCAGGCGGCCAGATAGCATGGGTATATCGCCACATGCCATTAATTGACCAGCATCTTCATGCCGCTGAGCATGCAGAAGCTGCAGAGTGCATTGCTTCTCTTGGCGGTCAGAATATTTTCTTCCGATTCATCGATGCGCTTAACAGTACTGCACCCGGTGAACTCCAGTTTGATCCTGATAACTATGACAGCGTGGTGTCTTCGCTTGGTATTCTTCCTGAATCATTTAATGCATGTTTAAGTGCACATAGTTTCCAAAACAAAGTAGGCAGTGATTTCCAAAATGCCATTGCTATTGGTGCCGGTGGAAGCCCCTTCACCGTTCTCCTGGTAAAGGGCCAGCAGCCCGTGACCATTGATGGGGCCATTCCGTATGACGCGCTGAAGAAGATCGTTGATACGGCAATAGCGCAGGTACTGGCAGCAAGCTCAACGCCTGCTAAGTAATTCCAAACCGAAGTGCGCACCATGGACATTCTGCTACTTCGCAGGGATCGTTCCAGAATGATAGGCTCAGGATTTCTGAAGCGCTTTTTTGTATCGTACTTACGAGCTCATTCACGTCATCGTCCGTGATGGTAAATACTTCGGTGCGTATGCGGCCTTTATCATCCGGTTCAACGAATTCAATGATGCCATCTTGCATGTGTTGCGGTTGCTCTGTTCGTTCAAGAAGCAGTTTATAAAATGCGAGCTGACGATAGTAATTTCGGTTTGCGTCTTTCGTGCTGCCCATAAGTTCATTCCTGCTCTTTGGCTTCCCTGTTTTATAGTCAATAACATTCACGCCTCCTGCCGTTTCGTCCACACGGTCGAGCTTTCCACGAATACGAAGTACTTCGTCAGCATGGGCGCCTTCGAGCGGAATTTCTGCATCCACCGGAACTTCAGCACGTGCCGCAGCGGGCCACGTTTCGTGACGGTCTGCCCACCATGCTTTGAGTGCTCGCTCGCCCTTTTCCTGCATTTCCTTTTGTTCACGTTCTGAAAGCGGTGCGCGTTCTAGAGAACGGGTGAAAACGCTAAGTAAACCGTCCGTGCCGATATCCTTTCCGCGCACGCGTTCATCTGCGTACACATTTAGTGCCGTATGAATGGCCGTACCAAAAAGCATGAACTTATTTTCTACCTCAGGAATGCGCAGCAAGTTTACATAGAAATACTTCCACGGACACTCAAGATAATTGTTAAGGGCGGTTGGTGAAAGACCTTGCGCGAAGAAGGTTGCACGGAGCGTCACGAAATCATCTTCAGAAGGCGTGCCGGTTAAAGCGTTGGTTTCTTGAGAAATAAACGAAGGTAAAGCGTCTGCTGCCGGTACCGTTGGCGGAACATTTTCAATGAGTGCAGGATTGATCTCTTCCAAAAGTTCCATTGGATCTTGTGCGCGGTCGTCTTCACCGGTCACTGAATATGAAAGCGTTGCGTGCTCTTTTGCACGGGTAATGGCGACGTATAAAAGTCGACGGAGATCTTCAGTGCTGTTCTCTCCCGAGAGCACATCAGAAACCTGGAAGTGTTCTGGGTGGGCACGGGTGGACCATGAGCGTGACGTAAGATTCGGGAGAAATACCTGAGCAAACTCGCGTCCTTTAGATTTATGTACCGTCATTACCTTTACACGTGTTTCGTCTTCCCCGCCACGGCCTGGCAGTGAAATACCCCGTTCTGCATACAGATCCAGAAGCGTGAGAGCTCGCAGGAGGAGTGCGTCATGTTCCCTGCGCGAAAGGTCTTCTAATGCCAGGAGAAGCCCTCGAATGGCCCCCAGACTCTCTGCACGGTCCGGTGCGGCGAGTATAAGTGGTAAGAGCCCAGATATCTGAAGTGCGCGGTCGGCGACCGTGGCGGGGCGTTCAAAGGACGCCATGCGGGAGAGCTCTTCGATGGAGGCGCCCAGCTTTTGGGCGCCCTCTATGTCAGCGATCTTCGCGTCAGTGAGAGCGGCTTTGTCAGCAAGTACAGAAAGGATCGTTCGCTTTTCTTTACGGGCAAATTGGGTGAGGCGCGCCGCGTCAGCGGCGCGCAGAGGAAATCCAGGAAGCGTTAGTACTCCGGCGAGGTTTTCGTCACGTGGATCAGCGGCCACGCGAAGGAGGCGTAGGAGTGCCTGCACAAACCGATTCGCAAGCGCATCATCTTCACCAGAACCGGTGGCAGGGACGCCCGCGCGCATAAGCGCGCGGGCAACGTCAGCCACATCTCTGTTTCTTCGCACCAAGACGGCAATCTCACCAGGCACCGTGCCTGACTCAATAGCAGTGCGAATATTCGCTACGAGCGTTGCCATTTCTTCGTCAGGCGTGCTGCAGACCGTAAGGGTAAGCGGCTTTGCCACATAGCCCGCGTGCGCTACTAGTGGCGCACGCGAAAGACGTTCGTCTGGCGAAGCACTGATAAGTGAGAGCGCAGAATCCAGAATGGACTGCGTAGAGCGATAGTTTTCAATCAGTGTAAGGATAGCGGTTCCTTCAAACTTTTGTCTAAAGTAATGCACGTTATCCAAATCCGCTCCCTGGAAACGGTAAATGGCCTGCTTCTCATCTCCCACAATGAAAAGATTTGGGCGGTCATGGAAACCAGACACTAATTCAAGTAGCGCATTTTGAGAGCGGTTTGCGTCCTGGTGTTCATCCGCAAGAATATACAAAAGCGATTCCTGTACCTGCAAACGGAATACTGGGTCGAACTCAAGTGCTCGCACCACTTCCAATATCAAATCGTCAAAGTCATATCTGCGAGCTTCCGTGAGTGCCGCTTCATATGCCCGGTACACTGCCAACAGATCTTCCGTCTTTTCAATTTTCTTCAAGAGGGCGACGTAGTCGCCCTTCATCTGCCCTGCGTACTTTCCTTTTTCATGCACCTTTCCTTCTATCGCGTCGAACGCCACGCGTTCCTCTTTGACGCGCTCTGCGAGCGCATCTGGCGATACGTTCTCTCGCTTTAGCGTCGAGATCGCACTCTTCACTGAAGGGTGGTAATACAGCGGATCTCCAAAGGGGCGAAGGTGCTGTACCGGCGTATTTAAAAGCACTGCATCAAAAATTTCTGCACGCTCTGCGTCAGTCGCAACCTGCGCGCCAATGATGCGTGGGAAATGATCGGGGAATTCTGTAATCACACGCTCCGCAAATCCATGGAAGGTATGCATGCGTACTTTGTTTGCTCGGGAACCAATCACCTTTCGCAAACGTTCGCGCATTTCTCGTGCTGCTGCTTCCGTAAATGTAAGCGCCAGTATTGATTCAGGTGGCGTGTCGGTGAGGCGAAGAATATTCGCAATGCGCAGCGTAAGCACCTGAGTCTTTCCCGTACCCGGGCCAGCAATAACAAAAACAGGGCCCTCGATAGCATCCACAGCCCCGCGCTGTTCGTCGTTCATTCCTTTGTATGCCGCATCAAATGCCTCATTCGGATTCATAGTGAGTACAGTGTACCAGTTCGCTTCCCTTCACATTACACACTTGTTTTAGGCCGTATGTTGTGGCATGATGGCCTCTCTGGCCTCATGTCGAGTCCAGAGATACCCAAGGGGAATAACGTGCCTGCACAGTTGCTCAAGAAGAAACCTTCGAAAACCGCTGTTACCATCGGCATCGGCCTCCTCAGCGCAATTGCGCTCGGCGGCGCGACCAAGACGGCATATGGCCAGCAGATGATCAGCCGGGGCCAGGCGCTGGGCCGAAACGTGGCCGCCAGCTTCGCGGCACGCCGTCACCGTCGTCGGACTGCGCGCGCATGGCTGACGAAACGGGTTCGCGCGTCGGCATTCCGGTGAATTCGTTCGCCGGTCGGAAGAAAGGCTCGCTGCCACAAACTGAAATGAAAAAGCGGGCAGCGCGGACGCCAGAGCAGAAGCGGCGTCGGAAGAACCTTCGCAAGCGCGGCAAACTTTTCACTCACCTTCACCAGAACTGAGTGACGGCCAGGGCTCCCACCGCGGGACTCCTGGCCACCTTTTTATACTTTACGAAAAGAGCTTTAAAGCGTATAGTTCGAAACGGAGGGTGGGTGGATAGATGCGTCAAAACGCATCTATCCACCCACCGCCATACGTCGCCTAACCCATAAACATAGGAAAGGATGAGCGCATGCAAGGCGTTCTTTTTGCTTTTACCACCGGGCTTCCCCACCAGCACCCGGCGTTTGCCGCGGTGCAGCACACGGCGAAATCCAGTGCTCGCGCTGGCCGTTTCGTTTTCCTGGACGTTTCCTTCCAGGATTTGCCACATCCGCTCGTGATGCGAGCAATGCAGTCCGCCCATCCGGTGCGCACGCTGGACAATGGCTGGAAGGAGATCGACCGGATCTGCGACGCGCATATCCTGCCCGCTCTCGCTGAGGGCAAACGGGTGGTGGCGAGTCGCTTCGACTTTGATCTGCTCGTCTCGGTTTTGCATGGGCAATCGGATCACCGCGTTCGCGACAGATTGAAGGCCCTGCATCGTTCCAAGATGCAGGAGGTGCTGAGGGCGAAAGGCATTCCGATGCCGATCTACCTCACCCTGCACGGAAGTCCGGACGAGGATTTCTCAGCTCTGAGCCGGGCACCCAAACTGCGCCACTGCAGTGATCTTTCGATCGCTTCATATATCAAGCAGCGCGGCGAACTCATCCGTGTCCATTTCGGATGCGACGAGCAGAACACGCCGTTTCAGGTCAATACCGGCGGTGGAGCAACTGTCGAACAATTGACTGCCCAGGCATTTTCGTACCTGAACGAAACCGCGTCGCCTGCGCAGAGCGAGCCGATGGACGACATCGGCATTGCTGCATAAAATCTGCCGTTATGGCGATTGGGCCGCGTCCTCCGGGACGCGGCCTTTTTCTTTGACTTTTCTATACTCATGTACCGCCTACCATCGATACTTCTGCAGCTCCTTCCTTCGCTTCATATGCTCGGGGATATATTTCCCCACCTCTTCCCAGAACGCCGCTGAATGATTGTGATGCTTTGTATGTGCGAGTTCGTGCACGATGAGGTAATCCACGAGCTCAGTTGGAATGTGTATGAGGCGATAGTTAAAAGAGAGATTACCGGCTGCCGAACAGCTCCCCCAACGTGACTTTTGATTTCGTATTGAAATAGTGCCGTATGTAAAATTTCCGAGCTGTGCAAAGTGAAGTACTCGTTCACGAGCTATGGCGCGGGCTTCTGAGATAGCCGCCTTATACGCAGCAGTACCGCGCCGAAGGCGTGGCAAAGATGTCATCGTCCCGTACTTCTTTTCCCTCTTTTCACGAAGCAATACCATGTGCTCCTGCATCTCTAAGATCCAGCTCGCCTTCTCGCGAACAAACGCTTCAACAGTACGCAAAGATGCACGCTTGGGCTTCGTCACTAATACTCTGCCATCTTCATGTACAGTGACGCGCACGTGCCGTGCGCGTCCATTCTCCTTAAGCACATATTCAACACTCATCCGCCGAGTATAGCCTGTATTTTAAGGATTTGCCTGGGGTCGGAGAATTTCATTTATTTTTGCTCCTATATTTTCAATCGAAGTAATTCGCAGGAGTGGCAGACCTGCCTCTCTGAGTATTCGTTCAACTTCTGAATCTCGGATCACTCTATCCGCTCGTAAATGGCTCGAGTCATCAAGCTCGATTGCAAGTATCGGAGAAATATTCTGCTTATCACAAAGGACAAAATCTACAGATTTACGGTTTATATGAGAACGAGAGGCTCGCCAATCATTTCCTTTTATTTTCTCATCAAGGAGCGTGGACAGATGCACTTGAGCGAATATAAAGTATTCCGCCCCCACGGTCTGCACAAGCTCTTTATAGCAATCACTTTCATTGCGTGTCATTAAATACTGTTTGCGCCTATAGGGATAGTTTTTTGGTCCGCGAACAGTTCTTCCGATTCCAATTAACGGCAGC
Organism: Parcubacteria group bacterium; assembly: GCA_028286945.1. Taxonomy (GTDB): domain Bacteria; phylum Patescibacteriota; class Minisyncoccia; order Phycocordibacterales; family Phycocordibacteraceae; genus C7867-001. The sequence goes on from JAQBQR010000042.1 coordinate 13,068, forward strand.
ATTCCGAGGATTAAAAGGGCGATTACAATGAAACCGACGAGTATAATGAGGTTCATATGATTAGTATACTTTGAGAAAAAGCGCACAAAGGCGACTCACTGTGTGAGCCGCCAATTTTAACTAAAGAACAATCTTATGGCCGGTTATGGTCCATCAACTCTTCAAGTGTATATAGTCCTGCGAAGCTAAGGCACATTTGTATGGCACTGAGGTGGCTTCCCGTTTTGCGCTGTCTGTCTGGATCTGTGGCGTATTCTTTTACGCCGGTGCAGAGGCAGTGCGCGTGGGCAAGCATTTCATCCTTGGTAAGTGATGCGAATGTACGAGTAACATCGATCCTTTGTTTTGGAACGCCGAGAGCGGCTAATTCCTGTTCATAACGCTCAATGAGATTGAGGATCTTGATGGGTGTCATCAGATTCTCCTTTCTTGAATAGTATAGCAGGGAGAGGCCGGGACAAAAATGGGTATCAAGATTAACGTAAAAACCTGCCACGAGGGCAGGTTTTACTCGCGTCACAGTATGATTTTAATAACTCTTCAAACGTCGTGACTTCTCGTGCGTCCTGATCTTCTCCAACGCCTTCGCTTCAATCTGTCGGATGCGTTCGCGGGTGACGCCGAACTCCTTACCTACTTCTTCAAGGGTGTGGTACACGCCGTCTAGAAGACCGTGACGCATTTCTAGAATTTTGCGTTCCTTTGGACTCAAGTCATCCAAAATATCACGCACCTGTTCTGTCAAAATACGCTCTGACGATTCCTGCACAGGTGAAGGGATTTTATCGTCAGCAATGAAGTCGCCGAGCGTAGACTTTCCGTCGTCGTCGTCAGAACCGATCGGGTTCTCGAGGCTCAACGTATCCTGATTGATCTTCTCAATCTGGTAGATCTTATCCACTTCAACTCCCATCTCGATGGCTACCTCTTCAGGCTGCGGGTCACGTCCCAGAGTCTGCGCCAATCGGCGACTTACCTGCTTATACTTCGCGATGGTTTCCACCATGTGAACGGGAATGCGAATGGTACGTGACTGGTCAGCAAGCGCACGTGTGATGGCCTGGCGAATCCACCAGGTAGCGTACGTTGAGAACTTATATCCCTTCTTCCAGTCGAACTTATCAACGGCCTTGAAGAGACCGAGGTTTCCTTCCTGAATGAGGTCCAAGAGCGTGAGGTCAGGTGAACGTCCAACGTACTTCTTCGCAATAGACACCACGAGACGGAGGTTTGAACGCGCAAGAATGTTGCGAGCTTCGTCATCTCCGGACTCAATGCGGCGCGCAAGTTCCTTCTCTTCATTTCCGGTCAAAAGTGGGTACTGGCCGATTTCACGAAGATAGATCTGGATAGAGTCGTAGCCTCCTGAATCACGCGTCTTGATGTTGCGGGTTGCCAAGTACTGGTCTGCGTTATCCTCGAGCATACCGCCTTCGAGGATGTCGATGCCTGCCGTCGTGAAGCGTTCGTACAGTTCGTCGAGGAAGTTAACGTCGTCTTCCACGTGAGGGAATTCGCGAAGAATTTCGCTGTACGTGATGTAGCCACGTTCCTTTCCTTTCTTGATGAGCTGCTCTGCCTTATCTCCGCGGTCAGTGAGCGCTTTTGCCTTTGAGCCTTTTGCGGCAGCACGGACAACGGTCGATGCGCTAACCTTTCCGGCTTTCTTTGGAGCTGCTTTTTTAGGTGCAGCCTTAGTAGTCTTTTTTGCAGGAGCTTTCTTTGGAGCTGCCTTCTTTGCTGGCTTTGCAGGTGTTTTTTTCACCACCTTCTTAGGGGCAGCTTTTTTGATTGGTTTTGCGGGTGCTTTTTTGATTGGTTTTTTTGTGGCCATAGGAAATAGAAAAATAGAGCCAATAATATGAACTTGGTGTGAACTATAAAAACTGAACGTATGGAGGAGGCGGTGCGCTACGAGAGTGATGCTATACGTGCGCCGAGCTCCGTACATCGGAGCGCTGCGGTTTGTATTCCCTCGGCGTCATTCGCCGCTTCTGCTGCCCGTAACTGTCGTGTTGCGTCCTTAAGCGCGTCCCGTAGGATCATGCGCTCGAATGCGTACAAAAGCTCATCGCCCGCGTGTTCGCTGGGTGTTTCCCCAAATGCGAGACCTGCTTCAAACAATGCGCGTTCGCCCAGGCCTGCTATCATTGCAGAATCTACTGGAGCGCCGGTAACTCGAGCGTACTCTATTTTTAGCCTTTCGGCAAGAGGACTTTCTGGATATGACTGAATAGTGGCCAAAATAAGCTCACGACGAGTTTCAAGTCCTGACTGTTCTGTAGACGGCTGAGCAGTCTCTTCCTGTCGAGAGTTCTCATACTCCTGAAATGCTGACGAACGCTGCGGCTGACCGTATGAAGTGCCTCGTGTCCCGTATTTATTTTGATATTTATTCTGTCCGGCGAATTGACCATACCCGCTCTGCTTGTAGTTCTGGGAGTAGTTACCTTGATTTTGGCGTTGACCATTCTGACCCTGGCGATAATTATTTTGTCCGTAGTCATTTGGACCTGAACTGTTGGTATTTCCACCGGAGTAATTCCCTGCTCCGTTACCCTCAACTCCTGTGTCATTCGCGCTTAGCTTCGGCAACGCCTCACGCACCGCTTCCGGTGTTTGTGAAAGCGCGCGCGCAATTATCTCAACATATCTGTTTCGTTCAAGCGGACTCTTCACGGCAACCACTAAAGGAAGCACGGTTTCCTCTACGCGTCGCATGAGTTTAAAGTCGTCGGTTTCCTGAGCAGCTAATACCGATAAGAAAAATTCAATGATGGATTGAGAGTTTTTAACGAGCTCAGTAAATGTCTTTCCCCCGTCTTCTGCCACCACATCTGCCGGATCTTTTCCTTGTGGGAGTCGCACTGCTTTTACGCGCATACCTGCCTGGAGTGCCAGAAGCGCGGTTTTTGCTGCCGCTGCAAGTCCTGCACGGTCAGCATCTAAGGCCAGCATTAGATTATCTGCATACCGTTTAATAAGCCCCAAGTGAATGCTTGAAAGAGCGGTGCCAGAGAGCGCGACGGTATTGGTAAACCCAGCCTGATGAAGTAAGAGAAGATCAAACTGCCCTTCCACAAGGATGGCGAAACCGCGGGCACGGATAGCATCCTTTGCGCGATCCATACCAAATAGAATTTCACTCTTCTTAAAGAGGTCCGTCTCCGGAGAGTTGAGATATTTTGCCTGTTCATCTTTCTCAAGCGCGCGGCCAGTAAACGCCACGGTTCGTCCTGCGGTATCACGTATTGGGAACATGAGGCGGCTTCGAAAACGGTCATACCAGGTACCCGGTTTTTCATCGGCTTCTTTTATAAGTCCTGCGGCGGCGAGTTCCTTTGGTGTGTATCCCTGTGCGGCGAGCGCTTCGAGAAGTCCCCGCCATCCCGACGGTGCCAGTCCGAGGTTCCAAGATTTAATGCTCTCATCCGAGAGGCCGCGCTCCTTTGCATAGAGGTATGCGGGAGAGGTTTCGGTTAGGGCTTCTGCAAAGAACTGATCGGCCTTGGACATGGCTTCGCGCAGACGGTCTCGCTCATCACTCTTTAGACGATCCCCGGGCGTGAGCTGCTGTATTTCCACCCCCGCCTTATCAGCCAATATCTTTAACGCACCTTTAAAGTCCACGCCCTCCATCTTTTCAATAAATGTGAAGTGGTCCCCGCCCTGAGATGTGGAGAAGCAATAAAAAGAACCGCGGTCTGGTGAGACATAGAAAGACGGGGTCTTCTCTTTTGAGAATGGTGAGAGGCCGCGGTAATACTTTCCCGCTCGTGTGAGCTTCACATACGGCTGCACCACTTCCACGATGGAAAGCCGATCCTTGATGAGCTGTGTTGTGTCAGTTCCGGTGCCTTGGGTCATTTCTTCTATTCTACGCCACCTGAGATTCTTTGCATGCGTATACTTGACATACGGCATATATTGTGCTATCTTTATGGCAACGTCATCAAGGGAGAGAAGAGATGATCAAGTTCCTCGAACGTGAGCGCCGCTATGTTCGTTACTGCCTCCACAGGCTTCGTGACGACATCAAGGCCGTTCGCAATATCGCGCTCGTCAGTCTTGCTGCTGGCGCTTCCATTGGACTTCTCGCCGCCGCTGGTGGCGCGGAAAATATCCTGTCCGGAAGCCTCTGCCTTGCAGGCTATTTTTTCGTCGGTACGGTCGGCAGCATGCTGTTGCTCGAACACGTTGATAAAATGCACACACCACGCCAGCCCAACTACGCCAAGATCTTCAGCTGATCACGGCACCCCGCCCTGGAGACCATTTGGTTTCTGGGGCGGCTCTACTTTATATACAACGTAAAAGCCCCGCTCTTAGAGCGGGGCTTTTACGTTGCTAACGCTTCTTCTTGCTTCCGAACTAACTCGTTGTGTCGATCACTGCACCTGCAGCGGCAACTTCCTGAGCAAGTTCTTCAGCTGCTTGAGCGGCGGCAACTTCGCGAACGCGGCGTGCGCCCTGAAGCTTTCCGATCTCTGCGTGCTTGGCGCTATCCGCAAAACCGGTACCGGCTGGGATAAGACGTCCGAGGATAACGTTTTCCTTGAGGCCACGAAGCGTATCGAGTGAACCCTTGAGAGCAGCGTCGATAAGAATCTTTGTGGTCTGCTCGAAGGAAGCGGCTGAAAGGAATGAGCGGCGTGAGAGAGCTGACTGTTTGATACCAAAGACGATGTCCGTGGCCTTAGGCGCAACTTTGTTCTCAGCTTCCATTTCCTTAACGAGCTCTGCAAGTTCCCACTGTTCGATGATGTCGCCGATTGAAAGGTCGGTTTCGCCGGCGTCGGTAATCTTCGCGCGGTTAAACATCTGACGAACAATAACTTCAAGGTGCTTACGTGACACTGATGCTCCCTGGAGTTCGTAAATCTTGCTGGTCTCAGCAATGATGTACTCCTGAACCACCGTGCGTCCTGCGTACTCGAAGAGTTCTTCAAGATCAGCGGAACCGTCCGTAAGGAACATTCCCTTCGTGATGGCCTGGCCTGCAGAAACAAGCACCTGACGTGGGAACTGGATGAGGTATTCGGAGTTTGATCCGTCCTTCTTGCCCTGACCCTTTTCAGGAGCCATAACAATCACACGGTCGCGATCCTGCTCCTTAACTTCCACGATCATACCGTCGAACTTAGCGATGGTCGCTGCATTCTTTGGTGAACGCTTCTCGAAGAGTTCCTCAACGCGAGGAAGACCCATGGTGATGTCTCCACCCACAGATGCGGTTCCTCCGGCGTGGAAGGTACGCATGGTGAGCTGAGTTCCTGGTTCACCGATTGCCTGAGCGGCAATGGTTCCCACAGCTTCTCCAAGGTCCACCGGCTGCTGCGTCGTGAGGTCCATACCGTAACATCCGGCACATACTCCGTAACGCGTTTCGCAGGACATAGGTGAAAGTACCACTACGCTCGTTACTGTTTCATCAGCAGCAATTTCGCGTGCTTCGTCCGCAGTGAGGTAGTGCTTCTTCTTGAAGGTGGTGCCTCCTGCAACTACTTCAGCAGCAAGGGTGCGTCCACGAACGGCTTCAGCGAAGTCAATCTTAATACCTGAAGCTGAGACACGGTTGATGGTAATACCACGCTTCGTACCACAGTCCTTTTCCGTGATGATGGAATCCTGCGCAACGTCGAAGAGACGGCGGGTAAGATATCCAGCACGCGCGGTTCCCAGTGCGGTATCCGTAAGACCCTTACGAGCACCGTGTGAGGACATGAAGTACTCAACCGGGTTAAGTCCTTCGGTCATTGAAGAAATGATTGGCACTTCAATGGTTTCTCCGGCCGTGTTCTGGATAAGGCCCTTCATTCCGGCCATCTGGGTAAGGTTACCCATCGTACCGCGAGCTCCTGAGGTCACCATGTCGAAGACAGAACCCATTGGGTCAAGGGCATCACCCACGAGTGTTTCCACTTCAGTCTTAGCACCGTGCCAAAGCTCGATAACCATACGACGCTTTTCGTCTTCAGAAAGAAGACCGTCCTTATAGTTTGATTCGATCTTAAGAACCTTTGTCGTAACTTCGTCAACGATTTTCTGCTTTCCTTCTGGCACGTTCACGTCGTCAAGACTCCATGACACACCGGACTTAGTGGCGTAGTCAAAACCGAAGCGCTTGATCTTGTTCACAATACCGGGAAGCGCATCAATGCCGTACTTAACGATACAGTCATCCATGATGGTTGAAAGCATCTTCTTTGTGATCGGCGCATTTACATACGGATAATCACTTGGAAGAACGGTGTTGAAGAGAAGACGTCCCACCGTGGTCTCGAAGATCTGTCCTTCGAATCCTGCGTACTTAGTCTTATCCTTCATTGGAAGAACATGTACCTTTGCGCGGAGATCAATCGCATCGTACTCGTAGGCAAGGATTGCGCCGTTAGGGTTTGCGTAATAGGTTCCCTCTCCCTTTGCATCAGTGATGTCTTTGGTGAGCCAATACGTTCCAAGAACGATATCAAGCGGCTTGTTCACCATAACGATCATCTTCCCGTCACCCGGCTTAATGATGTTCTTATTGGCAGACATGATGTTCTTTGCCTCCCACTGCGCCTCTTCTGAAAGAGGAACGTGGATGGCCATCTGGTCGCCGTCGAAGTCAGCGTTGAAGGCTGGACATACGAGTGGGTGAAGCTGGATAGCATCACCTTCGATAAGGCGAGGTCGGAAAGCCTGGATTCCCTGACGGTGAAGAGTAGGTGCGCGGTTAAGGAGGACGTACTTGCCGGCGATAGCCTCTTCAAGAATCTCCCAAACTTCTGGCACACCGTCTTCGATCAAACGGCCTGCGCCGCGAATGTTGAAGGCGAGTTCGCGTGTAAGAAGTCCTTCGATAACGAATGGGCGGAAGAGCTCAAGCGCCATATGCTTTGGAAGACCACACTCATCGAGTTCGAGGTCTGGACCAACGACAATAACGGAACGGCCTGAGTAGTCCACGCGCTTACCAAGGAGGTTCTGGCGGAAGTATCCCTGCTTACCCTTAAGGTAGTCAGCAAGTGACTTAAGCGGACGACGCTGTGCGGGTGTAAGTGCACCACCTGAAGCACCTGACTTACGAATTGAGTTGTCGAGCAACGCGTCAACCGCTTCCTGAAGGATACGTTTTTCGTTGCGGAGAATAACTTCCGGCGCCTTGATATCAAGGAGCTTCTTCAAACGATTGTTGCGGTTGATAACACGGCGGTAGAGGTCGTTAACGTCAGACGTTGCATGACGACCACCTTCGAGCGCCACCATAGGGCGGAGTGCTGGAGGAATAACCGGGATGCGTGTGAGGAACATCCATTCAGGACGAACCGCTGACGCGAGCATTGAAGATACGAGTGAAATACGCTTTCCGAGCTTTTCGCGCTCTGCAGCACCGGCCTTTGGATACCGTTCTTCAAGCGTGACCTTAAGCTTCGTAAGATCAAGATTGCGGAAGAGGTCATAGATGGCCTCTGCACCAATCTTCGCTTCGAAGAGTGTTCCGTACTTCACGGAGAAGCGATGGTATGACATTTCATCGAAGACGCGTCCTACGACAACAGAATCAATTTCCTGCTTCGCAACAGTCATGCGTTCCTTGAGAGCCTCCTTATCTGCTTCTTTTTCAGTACTCTTGAATTTACTCTTGTATTCAGCTTCAAGCTCGGTAAGCATGCGCTTCTTTGTCTCTTCGTTTACTTTCGTAACGATGTAGCCAGCGAAGTACACAACCTTCTCAAGATCTGCAGAAGGAATACCAAGGATGAGCGCCATACGAGATGGCATTGAACGGAGGAACCAGATGTGCGCTACCGGCGTTACGAGCTCGATGTGACCCATGCGTTCACGACGAACGATGGAGCGGGTAATTTCAACACCACACTTGTCACAGACGATACCTTTGTAACGAATACCTTTGTACTTACCGCAGTAACACTCGTAGTCACGTTCTGGACCAAAGATTTTCTCATCGAAAAGACCGTGCTTTTCAGAGCGTTGGGTGCGGTAGTTAATGGTTTCTGGTTTCGTGATTTCTCCACGTGACCACTCGAGAATACGCTCAGGTGATGCGAGAGAAAGACGAAGGGCATTCCAGTCCGTTGCGCGTCCACCGATGCGTGGTGGCTGCTTCTTGCCCTGGAATGAAGATGATGGGTTTGTTGCCATATATTCTTTTTATTAGAGCTAGATAGCCGCCTCGTTACCGTATTCGATCGGCTCAATGTCGAGCGCGAGTCCACGGATCTGGTTAGTAAGAACGGCAAAAGATGCCGGGGTGCCTGAGTGGCTGACTGCTTCACCCTTAACGATAGCGTCGAAGGTTGCGGAGCGGCCAGTAATATCGTCAGACTTGATGGTGAGCATTTCGCGGAGTGTGTAGGCAGCTCCATATCCAAGGAGTGCCCATACTTCCATTTCTCCGAAACGCTGACCTCCGTTCTGCGCCTTTCCTCCGAGCGGCTGCTGGGTGATGAGGCTGTACGGACCGATTGAGCGCATGTGAATCTTGTCTTCCACCATGTGGTGCAGTTTCAAGATGTACATGTATCCCACCGATACGGGCTGAGCGAAGGCTTCACCAGTGCGGCCATCGTAGAGCTGCATTTTTCCAGAACGGTCATATCCTGCGGCAACGAGTTCGTCGCGGATTTCATCTGGAGTAGCGCCTGCGAATGGAGGCACGATAGCCTGGTAGTTAAGTGAGTTTGCAGCGAGTCCAAGGTGCATCTCAAGAATCTGACCGAGGTTCATACGAGAAGGAATACCGAGCGGCGTGAGGATCACGTCAACAGGGTTTCCGTCTGCGTCGTATGGCATGTCTTCGGCAGGAAGAACGCGGGAGATAACTCCCTTGTTTCCGTGACGTCCGGCGAGCTTGTCACCCACTGATACGTTACGAACCTGTGCGACCGTAACCACGATTTTCTTGATGATGCCGCTTTCAAGCTGGTCACCACGTTCACGAGAGAAGACGCGAACACCGATAACGCGACCCCGCTTCCCTCCTTCCATACGAAGTGAGGTATCCTTCACGTCTTTAGCTTTATCTCCAAAGATAGAACGAAGGAGGCGCTCTTCTGGCGTAAGCTGAGTCTCGCCCTTAGGCGTTACCTTACCCACGAGAATGTCACCGGGACGAACTTCAGCACCGATGCGAATAACACCTTCCTCGTCGAGGTTCTTAAGGCGCATTTCACCGACGTTAGGAATATCATGCGTCGTGATTTCTGCACCAAGCTTTGTGTCGCGAACGGCTGCTTCGAAGTCTTCAATGTGGACGGTCGTGAACTTTGAGTCCTGCACCATACGTTCAGAAACGATGATGGCGTCCTCGTAGTTAGCTCCGTTCCATGACATGAAGGCCACGCGAGCATTCTGTCCAAGAGCCATCTGACCCTGATCTGATGATGAACAGTCAGCAAGAACGTCACCCTTCTTTACTTTGTCTCCAGCGAATACTGAAGGACGCTGCATGAAGGCTGAGTTCTGGTTTGTCTGCGTAAGCTGCTGAAGTTTGTAGTCCTGACGCTTTCCGTCTTTTGTCTCAACGGTGATCTTACGAGCATCAACGTACACAACCGTACCTGCGTCTTCCGCAAGGACGAGGCGTCCGGTATTACGAGCTGCATGTGATTCGATACCGGTAGCCACAAGCGGAGCTTCAGGAATGAGAACCGGAGTTGCCTGCTTCTGCATGTTTGAACCCATGAGTGCGCGGTTACCATCGTCGTTGTTCACGAAGGGAATCATGGCGGTAGCTGCTGAGAACATCTGGAAGGTTGAAACATCAATGAGATCGATCTCTTCACGGGTCACCACAGCTGGTTCACCTGAACGGCGAGCCTCAATGGTGTCAGGAACGATACGCTTCTTTTCGTCTACCGGCGTAGCTCCGTGTGCGATGACATGGTTCTCCTCCTCAAGGGCGTTGAGATATACCACTTCGTCGGTCACTACTCCCTTCTTCACAACTGAGTATGGAGTTTCAATAACACCGTATTCATTTGTGCGGGCGTGAATAGCAAGGCGAAGGATAAGACCAATGTTCTGACCTTCTGGCGTGTGGATTGGGCAGAGACGTCCGTAGTGCGAAGGGTGCACGTCGCGAACTTCGAAGCCTGCGCGCTCACGGGTAAGTCCACCGGGACCGAGCGCTGAAAGCGTACGCATGTTCTCAAGCTCAGCAAGAATGTTCTGCTGGTCCATGAACTGTGAAAGCTGGTTGGCCGTGAAGAATTCACGGATAGAAGCCTGGTACGGACGAGGGTTGATGAACGCCATAGGAAGCGTTGTCTCTGACTCGATCGTAGACATACGGTCCTGGATGTTTCGCTTCATGCGAGACATACCAACGCGCATACGTGCCTGGAGAAGTTCTCCAACGAAACGAACGCGGCGGAAACCAAGGTGGTCGATGTCATCAGGAACGCCATTTGGGTCCTGGTTCAAGCGAGCAATTTCGCTCACGATGCGGATAAGGTCTTCAAGGGAGAGCGTGCGGTTATCAAGTGCCTTAGGATCGGTGGGAAGACCGAAGCGGGCATTGAGTCGGTGACGTCCAACCTTATTAAGGTCGTAGCGTTCAGCCGTGAAGAGCGTATTGATGTATGACTTTGCGTTCTCAGGGGTAGCAAGGTCTCCGTCACGCATGCGTCGGTGTACTTCAACGTAGGCATCGTCAGATGTCTTTGCTGTGTCATGAAGAAGCGTCGCCTTAAGAGCTGCGATGCTTGTTTCGTCCTTGAAGTGTCCAAGGAGTTCTTCGCCAACACCTGCACCGAAGATGGTAAGGAGGTTTGATACGGGGAACTTTCGCTTACGGTCGATCTTTACGTAGATAGCGCCGTCAGAATCAGATTCGATTTCAATCCAAACACCACGCGATGGAATGATTTTTGCACCGAACCAGTTCTTTCCCTTAATTTCTTCTGCAACGAAGAATGCGCCGAATGAACGGGCAAGCTGAGGAACGATAGCGCGCTCAACACCGGATACGACGAATGAGCCGTGCGGCGTCATCATCGGAATATCGGCAAGGAAAATATCCTGTGACTTTTCAGAGCCAAAGGTTTTATTGAGAAGCGTTACGGATACCTTAAGTGGAGCTTCGTAGGTACGCATGTTGTCACGCGCATCTTCGACTGTCCCCTTCGGGTCGCCGAGTTCGAAGCCATCAATACGAAGTTCGAACTTCTTGTTTGAGTAGTCGCTGATCGGTGAAAATTCCTGAAGGAGTTCCTTCAAGCCATCACGGAGGAGCCATTTGAACGAATCCCGTTGGTGACCTACGAGGTCCGGGAAATCAACACGAGGAGCGCGATACGCGCCGAACGTCTTCTGCACAAGCGCTTTAGGTGTACGCATGTCGTTGTATGGATGAAGCCTTGGAAGAAACGAGGCGGTTTATAGAAAGTAGTGCCTATAAACTGGAATAGGGCTCATGCATACGCATGAGCCGCGTCCCTCGTTTTATCCGAGACGCTGTTAAAAGTTTTCGCACCGTTTTGTGCCCTTATATTGCCTTATCTTTGCCCTGCCCCCCAGAGTGCTTCCGCCACTCATTCATATCTGGTTAAGCACAGTATACGCCGCCGATAGAGTAAGCGTCAAGCAAAGATAATGAAAATCTGAGGAAATTAAGGATATGGGCTGGGGATAACGTCCAAATGTGCGAAGGCGCTTCCCGCAGGAAGCGCCTAATGCCCAAATCAAAGCCCCATTCCCTTCGGAAATACGAAGGCTAGACGTAGAGCACCGCAGGATACAACGGCACAGCTTACGAAGATACCCAGTGCTAGGACGTCGTTTTCAGGACCTCCAAGCACGGTGAGTCGGTACGGAATGACCACCGCGCTGGCCATCGACATGATTGCAAGCGCCATGAACAATCGACCGCGAATAATCCAATCGCTAAGTGTGCAAACACCTATGATGATCAACACATCCACGGTGTGCATCATCGACATAAACGGACCCCAGATTGCAGTCGTGCCGGCGAGGAACTCTGGTGCCTGCCGATACGAACCTCTATCGAGAATAGTTCTGCGTATCAGCAGTAGTCCCAAACCAACGCCAAGCATTATGCTTATAGTGCCATCCATAGCCCATGTCATTGCCGTGACAGGATCTCCATGCAGAATCCGTACGTAATAGAGAGAAATTGATTCAATCACGACACCCCATATGAGGCATCCAATGAGCAGGATTCCCATATTCGCCTCCTAGAATGTCCAACCGCATACCATACGCGGTTCCGTATATTATTTTACTCCATCCGCGCAGCTGAGATGGAACGATGTTGCAGCTCACTGCATATTTCCTAACTTCTCCAACAAACCATTGATCTCCCTATTATTTCTGACTACAAACACATTTTTATCTTCTTTTTTATGCTTCGCAACTCTAGTTCTTATCTCATCCGTCTTATAAGTTAAGATCCATTGGACTAAAGCCCAATCGGCTTTTTGTTTGACTCCTTCTGTTTTGTCAAAAGGTTGTTTTCTGTCGAAGACTCTGATGAATACTCTCCAAAGGCATCGGTATTTCGGGAGATCAAGAAATATTATTGTGTCTGCCTTTTCAAAACGCAGATCAAGATTAGAGCTTGTGTAATTGCCATCAATAATCCATTTATCTTGATTTGCAAAACCATTTACGACAGCTGTAAATTCTTCTTTAATTTCATATCTCTTTTTCCACCCAACATCCCAGAAATACTTATCGAGATGGAAGACCGGCAGATTCAATTTCTTACCAAGTTTATTAGAGAGCGTCGACTTTCCGGCGCCCGAAATCCCAACAACTGAAATGCGATCCATACTGTTCAGTGTATCAAATGCAATTCGGAGGCCTAACTTCTACTTCTCAAGCTCTGTAAGCCACTCTTGCGGGTAGTCAACTATCTCTATACCCAAACGTTCACATTCGGTTCGTTCCCATCGCGCACCTGTGGAGGTTTGCCAGTCAGGTAGGAAGTACATACTTGCAACCAACCCTGACTCGAAGATGGGTTTGTAAAACTCATCAAGGACTGGTTGGCAATATCCTTCGTATACAATCTTTGCCTTCGCTTCTTGAAGCTTGTCCTCAAAGGGATTCTGGTCAAACATGTGAATGCCCTTTTCGTGTGCCTGCTGTACTGCGGCAGAAAGTAAGTGCAAATTTTCTTCGATTGAACCACGACCGCCTGTTGTGATCGGTCCCGACACCATCGCTACCGGCTGTGGCATTCGTTTAAGTATTCGCAAAGCAGTGGGAAGAAGATCGGAAAAGCTCTGTGCCTTTTCAAGATCACTGTAATCTTTTGGCTCCCAGTAATGAATCATGTAAAGAGTGTATCAGGTGCTATTGGTGGACTGGAACGGAGTAGTAAATTTTATCTAAATTCACCTGTATACCCCGCTAGCCTGAGAGTTTCTTGTACAAACCGTTTCTTTCCCTCTGTATATGGGCCTCGATCACCTGAATGTTCGGCAAGGAGAAACTCTTTTAATTTTTGGTACTCCTGAGCCTTCTCTGGGTGCGTAATCAAATAATCTCGAAATATTATGTGTTCCTTCCAGAATTCAGAATTAAGTTCGGTAAGTTTTAAATAGTGGGTACGATTTTTTTCTGGGCCCTTCACGAATAAGATATGTTGCTGGTTATGCCGGAAATCTCGTCTAAATTCGTACGAGAGCAGACCGAGTGCTTCTATGTATTGTTCCCATCCGTCGAGCCGTGGGATGGCGACCATGAGATCAAGAATTGGTTTTGCTTTAATTCCAGGAATGGCGGTTGAGCCGATGTGTTCAATGCTAAGAGTAGAGGTACCGAGAACTGTGGCAAGATTTACCTTTTCTTCTTCAAACAGCTGATGCCATTCAGGTGTATATTCGGATAACACAACCGTTCCTCGTTGAAGCCCGAGTGCATTGCTACTCATGGGGATATAGTATCAGGTCTCTCTTGGTACGGCCGACGGAGCTCCGAACCTATTGCTTTCCCTGCTTCCACTTTTCAATCTCTGCGTGGTTACCGGTGGCGAGTACTTTAGGAATACGGTGCTTCTTCCCTTCCCATTCGATGGACTCAGGGCGAGTGTACACTTCCCGCGCCGCGGTGCGGCGCTCCTCCACTGACTCATCTTTTCCAAGCACTCCGGGAATGCGGCGCGTCATCGCATCCACAATGGCCATCGCAGGAACTTCAGCGCCGGTGTATGTGGCGCTTCCTACAGAATAGTTTTTAACAGTACCAAAAGACTTCATGATTTTCTTTGCGCGATCATCAATGCCTTCATAACGGCCGCAAACCAAAACCAGGTCTTCGAATTTCAAAAGCTTTTCTGCCTCAGTATTTGTAAATTCTGTTCCTGATGGTGAGAACCAGATCAGTGCAACCTTTTTATCTTTGCGACGTGCGAGCGCTTTCTTCACTGCACGAACCACCGGCAATGCGGTCATCACCATACCGGGACCACCGCCATACGGGCGCTCATCTACCTTTCCCCATTTGTTATCCACGTAGTCACGCGGTGTTTGGTAATCCACACTAATGTGTTTCTCTTTTCGTGCACGTCCCAAAATAGACGCGGAAAGATATGCGTCGCAGGCTTCAGGAAAAAGAGTAATGAGATGGAATCGAAGCATATAAAAGTATAGTCAGAGTATACGAGAAGAAAAAAGCCCCGAAGGGCTTTTTTCTAGCTCAAGTCGTTAAGTACCTGATCAAGTGACTTGTCACCTTCGGTACGCTTGCCACCTGCGGGCTCGTTGATCTTAAGGTTCACGCGAGCGTTGTGCTTCATGCCCACAACGCGGAGGAGCGTGCGGAGTGCCTTAGCAATGTTTCCATCGCGACCAATGATCTTACCCATATCATCGGGAGCAACAGAGAGTGTGAGGAGAACACCCATCTCATCAACAGAACGGACTACAGAAACAGCATCGGGTGTATCAACGAGTGCTTTAACAACGTATTCAAGAAATTCGTGGTCGGAGTACATAGGAGTGTCGGCTAGGTTGGTAGTGTCGGAATGATAAACGGAAGTGGAACAGGAGCGAGCAGCGAACGCTGCGGAAACTTATACGGCAACTTCTTCAGCAGCTGGCTCTTCTGCGGGTGCAGCTTCAACAGGTGCTTCTTCAGCTGCAGGAGTCTCTTCAACAGGTGCTTCTGGAGCAACTTCAACTTCAGGAGCTGGTGCGGCTTCTGCCTCTGCGGCAGCTGCCTTTGCTGCTTCTTCTGCAGCGGCTGCAGCTTCAGCGGCCTTCTTTTCCTCTTCAGCGGCCTTTGCAGCAGCTGCTTCCTCTTCAGCCTTCTTCTTCATAATGTTCTTCTCGAGGTTTGTCTTGCTGACTACCTTTGCAGACTTTGCTCCTTCGAGTACTCCTTCTTTAACAAGAAGGTTGTGAACTGAAGGTGAAACCTGAGCTCCCTTGCTCATCCAGTCCTTAATGACTTCTGGCTTGAGAGTTGAGATCTTCGTCTTTGGGTTGTACGTACCTACGAGGTCAACATACTTTCCGGCCTTAGGACCGGAAGCTTTTTCGAGAACGGCAATACGAAAAGACGCATCATTTTTGCGGCCAGTTCGCTGGAATCGGATCATCAACATATTGGTGTGAAGAGTACCTTATGGAAGTTATTGAGTCAAACGGTGGGTATAAAAAAGTGCGGTGGCTCACGTCGCTAGGGACGACATAAACCACCGCACAAAAGGTGTGCCGCCCGGGAAGCTTGCGTGCATACGGGCAACTAAGGCGTTATACCATATTTCCTTTCGTCTGGTAAAGTGAAGGTAATATGACACCATCCACCGAGACCTTTCAAGGTCCAATCTCCGTTACTAAAACTGGCAAGGGCTTTTTCTCATACGATCCTGATAAAGATGACCTGTTTATTCCTGATGGATTTCTTGGCGGCGCCTTCCCTGGTGACATCGTAGAAGTATCTATCACCGGCAGCGAACGTGATCCTAAGAGCGGCAAAGACCGTGTTATTGGCCAGGTTGACCGAATCGTTAGCCGCAACCGCACCACGTTCGTAGGCAAGCTTGTTACGGGAAATGAGGTGGGACAGAATCCTGCAGACACATACCTCTGGCCAGACTGGAAGAAAATGTATACACCCATTCTCGTGCGTGGTGAATCGCTTCCGATGGGACAAAAAGTATTAGTGAAATTAGTGGGCTGGAATAAAGAAGATCTGTATCCAACAGGCACACTCGAAGAAATAATTGGTCCCGCTGGTGTACACGAAACAGAAATGCGCGCTCTTGCTCTCGGCGTTGGATTCCGTTCTGACTTCCCACCTGGCGTTGTGCATGAGGCTGAGGAATTAGAGAAAACTGGAAAAGCGCAGCTTGCTGCAGAAGCTGAAGCAGCAATAGCCTCAGGCGGACGAAAAGATTTCCGACAAACCACCACCTTCACCATCGATCCGTTTGATGCGAAGGACTTTGACGATGCGCTTTCGGTAAAGAAATTGGAAAACGGAAATACCGAGATCGGTGTACACATTGCCGACGTTTCTTTCTATGTGCGTCCAGGAACGTCCATTGATAACGAAGCGCGTAACCGCGCGACGAGTGTGTACCTTGTGGATCGAACCATTCCAATGCTTCCGCATATTCTTTCAACGGATCTTTGTTCCCTTAATGAGCACGAGGATCGCCTTTCAGTTTCTGCAGTGTTTGAGCTTGATGAAAATGCAGGTATTGTTTCGCGCTGGTTCGGCGAAACGGTAATTCACTCTGATAAGCGTTTCACCTATGAAAATGCGCAGGAGGTTTTGGACAACCAGTCAGGAGAGATGTTGGAGGAGTTGAATATTCTCAATACTCTAGCTAATAAAAGACGGGCCAAGCGCGTAGCGTCGGGGGCCATTGCCTTTGATACGCCTGAAGTGAAAATCGAACTTAACGAAGAAGGTAAACCGATCGGCGTGCATCTCAAGGAACGTAAAGCAACCAACCTTCTTATTGAAGACTTCATGCTTATGGCAAACGAAGAGGTCGCGCTGTACCTTACGCAGAAAGTTAAAGATGCGCACATTACACAGATGCCTATCTACCGTATCCACGATGTGCCTGATGCAGACCGCATCATAAATCTCGCGCAATTCCTCAAAGTACTTGGGTATGATCTCAAAGAAGCTAATGGCAAAGTATCTGGAAAAGATATCAACGCGCTCCTTGCAGAAGTAGTCGGGAAGCCAGAAGAATACCTGATTAAGGTTGCTGCGCTTCGTTCAATGTCACGAGCTATTTACAGCTCAAAGAATATCGGGCACTTCGGACTTGCCTTCGAATACTATACGCACTTCACGTCTCCGATCCGCCGCTACCCTGACCTTTTGACTCATCGTCTGCTGAAACACTTCGCAGACCGTGAACCCATGAGCAAAGAAGAAATGGCTGAATTCGATGAGCTTGCACTTCACTCAAACGAACGCGAAGTTGCCGCTACTGAGGCTGAACGCGATTCTATCAAGATGAAACAGGTTGAATACCTTGAGACGCGCATTGGTGAAGAATTTGATGCGGTTATTTCAGGCGTTTCAGACCGCGGTCTCTATGTGGAACTTAAGGAAACGCGCGCTGAAGGGATGGTACGAA
>JAQBQR010000007.1 GCA_028286945.1 Parcubacteria group bacterium
AATGGCGTTTGCGCTTGTACCCAAATAGAGGGTGTGGCGTCCGTATTTCTTATTTAACTTATCCATAGCGCCCAGGAGCGGTGACTCGCCCGCTACGCGGGCGCTATCCCCAAACAAGTCCGGCATGATGGCGGAGTCCGGTACCACGCTATACAAACCAAAACCCGTAGCGCGATACACCGTGCCTACTATGTACACTGAATTAAAATGCTCTTCTACCAGTCGCAGGAATTCGCGCGGGTCTGAAAGAGGAATAGACATGTTGAGATTCTTTCCGGCGTAGCGGAACTCCTGCGTCTTAAGATAGAAGCGGCATATCTTTGCTTTCACGCCGTGTCTGCGCGCCTTTGCGCATGCGCCTTCAATATTCTTTGCAAGCGCAGAAAGAATGATCTGACGGTCAGCGGTAGGGGTGAAGGTGCGCGACTGCAGAATAGAGCCCATGAGCTCATCTTCGTCCGTCTTCAGCTTTCGTATAAAATGCCCGCGCAGTTCAAGCCATATGTCGCGGTACGGTTTACTCATCTTATTCTGTGTAAGCCATGCTTCGTCCTTAAGGGCGAAATCAAGAGCTGTTTTCACCCCAAGCTTTTCCAGATACAGACTCGTGGAAAAGCCCACTCCCCAAATGTCACCTATGGCGATCTCTTTGAGATACTTGTGAATGTCTTTTCCCGGAATAGCCGTAAACCCTGCAGGCTTATGATACTTACTCGCGATCTTCGCAATGGCTTTGTTCGGGCCCAGTCCCACCCCAAACGTAATACCAAGCTCTGTGTGAAGACGCTCCTGAATCATCTGCGCAATACCTTCGTATGACGTGCGGTACTTTGTGCGCAGTCCGGTGATGTCGGCAAAGCATTCATCAATGCTGTATTCTTCTACGTCTGGGGTGAACTCGCGCGCAATGTGATACATGCGTTTTGCATAGATGGAGTACGCGGTATAATCCCCCGCGACGATAACCACATCAGGGCAGATCTTCTTCATCTCCTGTAGCGTCATCCCGCGGTACAGTCCCATCTTCTTTCCTTCTATCGAAACAGAGGTGGCTGCACCACGCTCACCTCCGGTCACCACCACCTTTCCGCGAAGGGTGTGATCCAAAGATTGCTCTACGGACGCAAAGAATGAGTCCGCATCAAAGTGCACAATGGCGCGTGGGAATGAGCGGGTTGAAAGCATGCGCTCAGAATTACGAAAACTAAACGGTCACTAATACGTGCGGAACGTTGATACGACCTTTCCAATGATCTCCCCTTCGCGAGGATAAATATCCGGGTAGGCATCATTCGCCGCTTCTAAACAAAGACGTCCTGCTTTGCGTCGGAGGTACTTCAGTGTGTACCCGTCCTCGGTGAGCGCCACCACAATCTGATTTACCTGCACATCTTTGGTGCGCTCAAATACCACCAAGTCTCCCGACTGAATACCGGCGTCCATCATAGAGTCTCCTTCCACAGTAAGGAGGTAGCTGGCGTCTGGATGCGGTAAGAGATATTCACCCACCGTGATGGTGTCTGTCAGCTCTTCTTCAGCAGGTGCGGCAAAGCCGGCACGAATATGTCCTAGAAGCGGTGCGCTGTAGAGCCCCGCTGCCGGGATAAGCTTCCCTGTTTTGTCCTTCTCCACAATCCCCGCCTTGATGAGCTGCTCTGCCACGTAGAAGGCAGAACTGCGGCTGGCAAGGCCCAGGACAGCCATAAGCTCCGTGATAGAAGGCATGCGCTTATGCATGCGGTAGAAGGAACGGACCTTGTCAGTAACGCCGGGTTTCATTGGATTAGTATACTAGAACAATTGTTCGAAGAGCAAGGGGTGGGGATAAAACACATCCCTAGAAGCTTTTAGAGATGAAATATTTATAAAGTCAGAGGTGGGTTGTCCCACACAGTAATCTGAACTCATTCGCCTACCTACTGCTACGATACCCACATGAGAGCACTTATTATTGATGATGAACAAGGTGTACGTGATCTTCTAGCTGAGAATCTAAGGTCGCAGTGCTTTGCCGTTGATACCGCTTCAGACGGGACGGAAGGGTCATATCTGGCACGAACAAATACCTACGACATTATTATTCTCGACAACATGCTCCCAGAAAAATCTGGAATCATGGTCTGTCAGGAAATACGTAAAACGGGTCATACTACCCCAATCCTTATTCTTTCTGCGTTGTCCGATACATGGAGAAAAGTCGACTTGCTAAATGGTGGCGCGGACGACTATATGATTAAACCTTTCTCTTTTGAAGAACTTATGGCTCGGATTCGTGCACTGATGCGACGACCAAATGATATTGAGGGCGATATACTTACCATAGATGACGTAGTGCTTGATACGAAGCGACAGAGCGTGAAGCGAGGAGACAAGGGTATATATCTTACACGCAAGGAGTTTATGTTGCTTGAGTATTTAATGCGGAATCTTGGCAACGTTCTTTCTCGCGGCATGATTATGGAACACGTGTGGGACATGACGAGCGATCCATTCTCAAATACTATCGAATCGCACATCCTATCGCTTCGCAAAAAGGTCGACACAAACCCTGAAAAGAAACTCATATACACGGTACCGGGTCGTGGGTACAAGATTGATACCACTCAGTATTGACTCCCAAAAGAGAGCGAGTATGCGGATATAATTATTTACTTCAGGTCATGAGCCTTATTTCGCTTATTATCTTAGGTGCCGCAGTGCTTAGTGCGGCGATTGGAACCTTTGTGTTCCTGCATTCACGCAAGCGCAGTATTAACCACGCGTTCTTTCTTTTCTCTGTTGGCACGTCCCTCTGGATAGGAGCGTACGGACTCATCGTGGGACTACAGACGGATGCCTTTCTTCCACTCCTTAATACTGGCGGACTCATACTGGTATGTGGTTTGGTGCAATTCGCCCTGGTCTTTCCTACCAGAACACAACCCCCTATCAATCTGTGGCTTTTCTGGGCTCCCTTACTTCTTGGCGGTACCAGTATGGTGGCAAGCAATACTATTATTCTGAAGGTGCGCGTACTTCAAGATGGGAGCACTTCCATCACCCATGGTCCGCTTATTATACTTTGGAGTCTCCTTTTGTTTGGATACATTCTTGTAAGCCTATTTTTATTTGTGCGGAGTTACCAAAAGGCTTCGGTAGAAGACCGCCATCGTCTTCGGATTGTCTATGTAGGAATTAGTTTATTTGTACTTACGGCGATTATCTTTGACGCCATACTCCCTGGATTCTTTAATATCGTACGCCTCAATCAACTTGGGCCATTAGCTTCATTGTTTTTTATCTTCGTTACCGCGTACGCTATCATGCGACATCAGTTCATGGATATTCGCGTTGTGATACAACGCAGTATTATTTACTCTCTTTCTTTTTTCTTGCTTACCTTTTTCTATATAGTACTCCTTTTGAGTGCCGAGGAAGTATTTGAAGGAATGGCTAATATATACGCCCCGCTTAGCGCTGGAATTACTATTTTTATTGGTATCTACACGCTCCCGTATATGGAAGCATATTTCCGTCGGTTTACTGACCCATGGTTCTTTAAAGACCGATATGATTATTTCTCGGTATTAGAATCTCTCTCAGACGTTCTTAAAACGAACTTGAACATGCGTCCACTCGCTCTTCAGAGTCTCGTGGTGCTCGAGCGTACATTCAAGCCAAAATATAGCTACTTTATTCGTTCTCAATCTCTTACCTGTTATTCACATACTGATTGCTCACATGCAACTACACACTATGAAATCAACGGTGCAAATGTTCGAATTCCTATTTATTCAGGTGCTCGAACTATTGGGGAATATGTATTAGGTCCCAAACGTTCTGGAGATCCATACAGCAAAATTGACCGCTCCTTGATGCGTGCGTTTGCCGGACACGCTACAGTAGCCTTTGAAAAGGCGGAGTTGTACCAAAGGCTCCGAGAGCATACCGACCAATTGGAGAAGAAGATAGATGAACGAACTAAGCATCTGCGTGATATGCAGTTGCGTCAACGTGATTTCTTTGATGATATTTCTCATGCGCTTCAGACCCCTCTCACTATTTTGAAAAGTGGATTTGAACGACTGAACAGGGACGCACTTCCAGAAGACCAAAAAGTATATAGCTCGATGGACACAAGTATTGATGATCTCTCACGTCTTATTCGTTCCATCTTGCAGCTTGCTCGTATTGATACCTATTCACCGGAAGTTATCATGGGGATGGTTGATTTTACTGATCTTGTCATACGTATTACAGAATATGTACAGATCATTGCCGAGCGAGAAGGCATTTCGCTTTCTACAAATATTCCAGATATTCCCATTTACGTGCGCGGTGACGAACAACAACTCATGGAGGCTTGTACCAACCTGTTAAGCAATGCTGTTAAATACACCACGGGAAGCGGGATTAAGAAAATAGACGTCTCCCTTACGGAGTGCAGCGGTATGGCAGTATTATCCGTAAAAGATACGGGTATGGGAATGACGGCAGACCAGCTTGCCAAAATATTCGAGCGTTTTTATCGAGCCCAACAACCAAGTAGATCGAAGGAAGGGTATGGACTTGGACTTGCCATTACCAAACGTATCGTAGAACGGCACAATGGTTCAATACGCTTTGTAAGTGCAACCGGCGAGGGAACAAATGTAACAGTTAATCTTCCCGTTCAAGCACCGGAAGCTCCTCAGCAGCAAAAACCTCTTTAACTTCTATGAGTGCTTCGAGCATAAAACGCAGCTCTTTCGCTCGTACTGAATCATACGCAGTATGTGGCTTTGTGAAGTCTTTTACTGACGAGACGAACGTTTGTGTTCCCTCAGCAAGATAACTTGAGACCGTACGTTCATTGAATTCTTCCCAGGCATCGGCATCTCTAATTAATGGGTTGGTCACGCGATTAGTACCACAATACACGAGCACAGGGAATGATGAGCGCGTATAGCGCTTTTGAATACTGTTCATAGAGACTTGGGGTTATTCGACAGGGATACTCACGAAACTTTCGTCAGTTACGACAACGTGATCAATTAGATCAATGCCAATCACCCGTCCAGCTTCTGCAATTTGGAGTGTGACCACCCGGTCAGCTTCGCTGGGTGTTGAAATACCTGACGGATGATTATGTACAAGAACTATCGCTGCCGCAGCATGTGCTAACGCGGGACGAAAGACTTCGCGAGGATGGATAAGGTTTGCATCAATGGTTCCAATGGAGAGTACTTCGTCATGGATAATCTGGTAGTGCGTATCAAGATAGAGTCCGCGCAGATGTTCCTTCGTAAGTGAACGCATGTCCGCGGTATAGTCGAAAACATCCTTTGCGGTACGGATCACAGAAGCGCCATTACGCTTCTTCTGGAAGTAGCGGCGTCCCAGCTCTCCTGCTGCAATTATTTGCATTGCTTTTCCAAGAGGAATATCGAGATCATGAGCGAGCTGCTTGGCGTCGGTGCTCGAGAGCAGACTACGCTCTCCATATTCCCGAAGAATACGCGCGCTCATATTCAGAACTTCTTCTTTCTTCGTACCTGTTGAAAGGAGAATTGCCATGAGTTCTTGTCCGGTAAGTGCATTTGGACCATGATTCAACATCCTTTCTCGAGGCTTATCTTCTTCAGGAAGATCGCGCACTTTAAGAACGTATTTCTTATTCGAGGTGCCGAGTAGAAGATCGTGATTTCGCATTACGTAGCTTTGTTCCATAGTGACTAAAGTATACAACCAAAGGGTCACGCTTACGCACGACCCTTTGAGGATAGAATATTGGAGCTAGGAAGAACCTAAAGAAAAGATAAAGTTTTTATGACTTTCCTCTCCTTTTCTTGATCTTTGGCTCAATCACCCGATCCCACACCACCACACCCACAAAGGCCACAATAATCAGCACAAGCACTAAGAAATGCCCTCCATGCTCGCCGAAGAAGGCCGTGATGGGGTTTTCGTGCTGGCCTGCGGGAAGTACGCGGATATCGTCATATTCGAACTGGAAGGACGGAATGGAGGCTTGGGTGGAGCTCGCCGTTAATGAAGCAGTGAAATCCTCTCCAGGTTCAGGAAAGACGAACGGTGCTATGAGCGTTCCATTATCCGCAATGGATACCGGGACGGTGCTAGTTGCCATTCTCTCTCCACTGATCTGAAGGGTGTACGTATACGCGTTCGCATCAAAGGTACGGGCTGTATCACTCAAGTAGAATTTAAAGGTGGCCTGCTCTGTGGCGGTGGGTTCGTGCGCCGGAGAAAGATGCATGACTCCCTGAACCGTTCCATCTTTCTCAATGACATGCGCCTCTGCGTGATGCGCGGGAGTGGTGCTCATCAATAGCGCAATGGCGAGCGCCAGCAAGGATAGCTTTTTCATATCCCCAGTATATCCCTAAGTTATTTAAGCAATAAAAGCTTCTGCGCCCGCGTCAGGTTCTTAATCCGCGCTTCCTCCTTTAACGCTGCGCTCCTGTCAGCGCATTCGATTGAATACTTAAGCATCACCGGGCGGCGGGTATGCGTATACTTCGCCCCTAACGCAGATTCGTTATGCTCTTTTACTCTGCGCTCTAGATCGTTCGTACAACCCGTGTATAGCGTGCCATCTGCGCATTCGAGGATATAAGCGTACCAAGGCATATTTTAGAGTTTCGGATACTGCTTCTTACGCAGCAGCGTATACGTCCACCACATCTTTGGCTTTGCGCCGTTCATAAAATCAATGGCGGCCATGTACGTATCTAACACGCAGGGATCCTGGCGGGCGCCACTCACGCGACACATCTTCTGGTATAGCGTAAATGGATCCTTCCCTGCTAAGTCGTGAGGAGCTTTCAATCCAAGCTTCTGGAAGTCATCGGCCATGCGCGGACCAATGTTTGGAATGTCGATGAACTTCTGTACGTCTGCAGCCTTCTTAGCTTTCATACGAACTGTCGCGTACTACTGATACTGAATAAACAACGGACGCGGGGTGAGTTTAATGAGCTCTGCAGGAGTTAGCATGCGCGTGCTTGGTGCCTTAATGTCATTCTTATAGAAGAGCTTGAAACCGGTGAACTGTACGGGAGCTGCAGCCACGAAGCGTGCATACGTATTTAGTTTCTTTGCAGGACTGCCCCATCCGTCCATGTCCATAACCACCTGCACTTCAGGAAGAGGCTGGATGTTCTGTGTGCCCGTCACCATGTTCTGTGTGAAGCGGTGCACAATGAGAACTTTCGGTGGAAGATTATTCTTCTGCACCAATGCAGCAAGGTGCTGGGCGGCATAGTTCACATCAGCAGAGCTGAAGGTACCAATGACTGAACCAGGTACTTCGCCACCCTTCATGGAGAACTCCGGATCAATGGCCAAATGCACATTCGGCATCGCAAGATATTTATCAAGCATCGGAAGTTCGCGCTGAAGTGT
Organism: Parcubacteria group bacterium; assembly: GCA_028286945.1. GTDB lineage: Bacteria > Patescibacteriota > Minisyncoccia > Phycocordibacterales > Phycocordibacteraceae > C7867-001. The sequence continues at coordinate 7,384 of JAQBQR010000007.1, forward strand.
TGAAAGTCCCACCTGCACATCCAGAATCACAATGCCATTCACTTGATTCGCCAAATCCACGGCGTGATCAATCTGCGCGTCAGGCATGCGAAGCATGTAGTATCCCTGCTTTCCAGGGCTCCCCTGTGCAGTGGTAGCAATGTAATCAATGGCAGGAATAGCCGGGGTTGAAGGGTCTGCGGCATTCCACTGCGCAACCGTGCTCTTTAGCTTAGCGAGCATCGTCGGCGTGTCATATTCACCGAGCACGCCCATACCCTTTGAATAGAAATTACCGTAGTACGCAATGATGCGCTTGAACGGTAGAATGGCACCTGCTTTTGGATACGGCGCCTTAGCGGGCCAAATGCGCTTGGTGGTTGAGCTGGTGCTTGAGGCATAGTTCGCCATCGCAAGCATCTTTGCGTCGTATGTTTTTACATCAAGAACGGGCGCAGCATCAGCCTGGTGAGGAGAAAAGATCCCGCTCGTGGTGCTTGCAACGTCTGCTTCAGCACGTGAGAAGTGCGTACCTAAGATGTCACTCCACCCGACGAGGTAGATCATCACGATCCAAACTGCGGTTACGCCAATGATGACGCGTAAGCGTCCTTCTATGCGCTTCTTAGGCGCTTCTTTCTTTGTACGGGTAACTCGATCAGCCATATCGTTCCTATACGATACCACGTCGCTCACTCTTTAGAGATTCTGCTTTTCCCACAGTTCATGAAAGCGTCCTTTCTTTGCATACAACTCATCAAAACTGCCTTGTTCTAATATTTTTCCTCCTTCAATGACGATAATTTGATCCATTTCACGGATAGTGGTGAGGCGGTGCGCAATAACCACGGCCGTTACGGTGTTGAAGAACTCGTGGAGGGTTGAACGAATCTTCTCCTCAGACTCAATGTCCAAGTGTGAGGTTGCCTCGTCCAGAAGCAACAGCTGAGGATCTTTGAAGACCGCTCGGGCAATGCCTAAACGCTGGCGCTCCCCTCCGGAAAGACGTATTCCCTTTTCGCCGATGAGCGTGTCGAGTCCTTCAGGCAACCGGTCAACAAAATCTTGAACATGCGCAACGCGCAACGCTTTGCTCAACAGTTCTGTGTTATCAGCCTCATCCGTATTTGCGAGCGTTATATTATCTTTCAAACTAAAGTTGAAGACTTCAGTGTCCTGCAACACCACGGCAGCATGTTTGAAATATGCCTGACGTCCAATGCTCGTGAGCGGCACATCATCAATCAGCACCTCTCCGGAATATGATTCGTATTCTTTGAGCAATAGCTTGAAGAGCGTTGATTTTCCAGCACCAGAAAGTCCCACAATTCCCACCTTCTCTCCACGCTTGATATCGAAGGAAACATTTCGTAACACGGCGTTATCTCCGTATGAAAACGATACGTCTTTGAACGAAATGGTTTTCCAGTCTTCAGGAAATGCCACCTTTCCTTCTTCCGTATCAATGCGTACTGGCTCATTGAGCATCTCGAATACTCGCCCGATGCTTACCTTCGCAACCACGTATTCCTGGGCAACGTTTGAAAGCTCTGTCACGGAATCAAGAAGCTTGCCGAAGTAGCCACTAAAAAGAACGAGGAATCCCACTTCGTACCTTCCATGAAGCGTGCCGTACACAATGAGCGCCCACACCCCTATCTGAAATAGCTGAGCATACGCACCACGGGTATATCCTCCCGTTTGAAACCAAAAAATACGTTGACGCACTTTCGCATACAAAAGTCCTGATTCTGTTCGCAAACGTTCCATAAGAATGCGTGCCATGCCCAACACTTTTATCGTTCGAATGTTGTTGAGTGATTCAAACAATATTCCTTCCACATTTTCTTCTTGCCTGTTTGCAGCAATAGCAGCGCGCGAACCTTGTTTTCTGAAAGAGCGTGAAAGTACGTAGTACGTAGCCATAAAGACCAAGGTCAAAATAGCTATGAGGTGATCAAAATGTGCAATGACCACTAAGGTACCCACAAGGTTTACCGCGATCTTTACTATGACGTCTATCCACATGCGCAGTATGCGGTCAGTGCTGTCTGCCCCTCTATTTATTTTCTTTAGTTTATTTCCGGTATTTTCTTTTTCGTGCCAGCCAATATCAAGTAAGAAAAGATGACGAATACTTGCGAGCTGCAGGTCGAGTCCCATACCCTCACTGCTTACATACATAAACATTTTGCAGATGTAGTGGAGAATGTGCTGGATTACTATTGCAAGAATCGTAAGTACGAGAATCACCCAAAGCGGATGGAATGACGTTCCAGGGTGATACGTAGCTAAGAACGTAACCACTTTGGCAAGTGCGTACGCAGGATAGAGCCAGAGCACATCGCCTGCGATGCGCAAAAGAGTCGCAAGGATAATCTTTACCCTATACGGCTTTATAATGGGCGCCAGATCGCGCAGCATGCTGTACGTGGAGTATCGAGCGAGTTGATTTTCAGCTTTTAATGAGTCCATAAATATTAGCGTGCTGCAGATGAGGTGGGAGAAACAATTGGAACACCCGGAATATCGAAATACGTTTCGAAATATATTAGATGGCAGGTGTATCCTCCTGGATTATTCTGCAGATAGTCCTGGTGATACGCTTCGGCAGGCCACCATGCCTTGAAAGGCTCCAGTGTCGTCACGACAGGATCAGGCCAGCGTTTTGAATCGTTTACGATTTTGATGAATGCTTCGGCCTGCGCTTTCTCATCTTCAGTTTGATAGAAGATGGCAGAGCGGTATGAGGTGCCCATATCATTCCCCTGCTGATTCATAGTCGTCGGGTTATGGATGCTGAAGAAACGATCTAAAAGTTTCCAGAAGCTGGTCTTCTCATCGTCATACGTAATCTCAAGAGCCTCCGCGTGACCGGGATGGTCGTGCCACGTGGGGTTATCATTTTGCCCGCCAGTATATCCGGTTTCTGTATCAGTGACGCCTTCGAAGTTCCGGAAGAGATCTTCCAGTCCCCAGAAACAGCCGCCTGCTAGATATGCTTTCTTAATCATATACGTTTGCCAAACTTTTTATTTACTTGGATCGCGCCACACCGCCTCAATGTTATTTCCGTCGAAGTCGTGGATGAAGGCGCCATAATATCCTGCAGAATATTCAGTGCGATATCCCGGCGCTCCATTATCTTTTCCTCCTGCTGCAATTCCTGCGTCATAGAATGCCTGGACCATTTCTGCACTGTCAGCGGCAAAGGCTACGTGTACGCCGCCTGTGGCATCCACTTTTCCAAGCCAGAAATCAGCACGGTCTCCTGTTCCGTATCCGGCAGCACCGTATTCAGGGAGATCCATCATGAGTTTGTATCCCAAAGGAGCGAGCATGGCCGTATAAAGCGGCTTTGCCTTTTCTAGGTCAGTAACGGCTGCAGAGGTGTGGTCAATCATATGAAATACGTAAGCGAGTAAGTACGGTAAGTGTACTACATCGGCTTTCAGTACTCTTTGAGCAGAATCCTTGTCTTTATGAAAGAAAATGGTACTGTTTCAGCGTAAGTAATTCGACGTTAGAATATAACGTCTAACATGGGAGATCTGTCATGGGCAGTGCACTTTGGAATTACGCCCACCTCCACCCCAACGAACCCTTTCATTGGAACGAGTTCGGCGGACCAGTCTTGTTCCTTTTAATGGCCGCCTTTCTGGTGACGTGTTGTTTCGGGTCTGAGGCTCGACCCGTCCCCCCGCCCAAGCCAGGAAAATTAAAGACTCCGCCTTACAAGCGGAGTCTCTCCTTTATATTAATTTTGAGCTATCCGCCAAACGTCTCTAGCCCTTCCTCCTGAAGCGCCGTCTTCACACCTTCACGTGCGTCCATACGCGTCATGAATGCAGTAATGTTTGGCTGTCCTGAAAGGTCCATATCAAACTTCTTTGACCAGCGAAGAATGGTGTAGAGGTACGCGTCAGCAATCGTGAATGAATCACCGTTCAGGTATTCACGCTTTCCAAGTTCAGCTTCAACGAATGTGAGGCGTCCCATGATTTTCTTCTTCTGAGCATCAACCTGGTCTGCAGGAAGCGCCGAATTAAAGAGCGGAGAAAATCCCTTATGAATTTCTGAGCTGATGAATGTAAGCCACTCAAGTTCGCGGTAGTACTCCATGCTTCCCTTTGACGGCATCATGTCTTCTGCTGACTGATCAGCAAGGTACTGCATGATCGCGACACCCTCAGCGAGTACCTCGCCGGAATCAAGTCGGAGCGCAGGCACGTATCCACCCTTGGGGTTTACCTGATAAAAGTCCTCGCCTTCTGCGGTGGTGCGAACACCATCTCCAAACGTAACTTTAGAAAGCTGCACATCAAGCTTTCCTTCACGAGCCACAATATGTGAAGCGAGAGAACAAGCACCGGGAGAAAAATAGAGTTTCATAAAAATGAGTCAGTTACGGGGTAATACTCTTACCCTAGCAGGGATAAAATGAAGGGTCGGTGGGGATAACGAAATGAGTCGCTGACTTACCTCCAAAGCCTTTACAAATACAGATTCTGTGATAGAGTACATTCAGGAGCATCCATCCCGGTTGCTCACAGGGGAGAGTCCCATGCCAGTACCGTGCCCATGCAATGTGTTTATCGTCGGATTCGGCAATGACGCGGAGTCGATCCGCGAAAAGGTCCTTACCGTCCTCCAGCGCGAGAATGGCGGCCATGAATCCGTCACCTCGATCATTCTGGCGGACGTGAAGTGCGCCGAGATCCCGGAGAAACCTGAGCCGTTCCTTCGGGTGTATGCCGAAGACGTCGTGGGCGGCCAGCGGGTCGCTCAGACGCTGTGCGACGAGCTCGGTCTCGCCGTGGAAGTCGTCGCTCTGGTGTGCGTCTGCATACCGAAGTAGCCGCGATGGCCGATATCCGATCATTGGAGCGCAAGCTCTGTGGAAAAGCTCCGGCTTCCCACGGAGCTTTTTCATTTTCTTACAAACGAGTTGACATACGCATTATTTGTGATAATGTGCATGTATGGTTTTCAAAAATCACGAGCTGAATACACGTCCCGCAACCTGCGACATCCAGGGCCTCTTTGCCTATGTCTCATGGAAGACTGCATTTGTATCCAGCCGTGATTTCTCTACTGTTTCGTAAGTCTCCACACGAAACCCTCTCTAGAAAAACCTCGGCTGAATGGAAGCCGAGGTTTTTCATTCAGCAGTTCTTTGAAATTCATTAATCAGGGAGAGAAATCATGCGTGCATCACGCAATGTTCAACTGTATCGCATACACGCGATCTTCAATGAACCACTTTTCTGGGGTGCGATTCTCATCACATCTCTGCAAAAACTCGCTCACATGTCGTTGCCAAGTATCTACTTCATGGAATCGGCAGTGCTGTGCATCTGCGTATTGTTTGACATGCCTTCTGGTGCTCTCGCCGATGTGATTGGTCGGAAGAAGGCGATAATCATCGGAAGAGTCTTATTGTTCATGAGCACGGTGTGTTTCACCTTCATGTCCAATCCACTCGAAGCTTGGGTGGGAAATATCTTCTGGGCTTTTGGTTTCAGCATGCAGTCAGGTGCAGACACAGCCCTCTTGTACGAAACGCTTAAGGAAGAAGGCAACGAACGCGAATACAAGCGTATTGAAGGACAAGCCACGGGGTACCGTCTCATTCTGGTTGCGTGCTGCACTATTGTTACCGGGGTACTCGCAAGTATCAACATGCGTTTCCCGATGTATCTTAGTTTGCCGTTCGTACTGATTCCACTCATTTCCGCGTTTTTCTTGAAAGAACCACCGAAAACCGAGCGCTTTTCAGTACAGAAACAGACCGAGGTACTGAAGCAGGGCCTAACATTTCTTCTGACATCGGTAAACGTACGCTGGATGGTTGGCTTCGCGGCTCTGCTCGCAACGACCTCAAAAGTCTGGTTCTTCACGTACAACCCGTACTTCGAACAGGTAGGGATACCGCTTCAAGAGTATGGCGTGATTTTCTTCCTGTTGAATGGCGTGGCGTGGCTTTCAAGCCACTATGCGTACAAAATTGAGCACGCCTTCGGAGAAAGAAGTTGTATCGTAGGAATGGTTCTGCTCATCGCAGTACCGATCCTGCTTATGGCTCTCTTTCCGAGTCAACCATTCGCATACCTTGTGCTAGTTCAGAATGTGGTACGCGGATTCATGCGCCCGTTCGTCGGCGACTACATGAATCGACATATTGCATCTGGTATGCGGGCAACGGTACTCTCGATTCAATCTTCGTCAGCGAACTTGGTATCTGTTCTTGGCCTGGCTCTATTCGGATTCTTTACGGCGAGCCTGAGTCTTCTTACGTCGCTTCTGTTGCTGGGGATCATGTGCCTCGCGCTTGGTACCTGGAGCTTTACGACGTATGTACGGAAAGTGAGATAAACATCGTAAAAATAACAAAAATGTATACCAATTCTTAAGGGACGGCTTGCCGTCCCTTATTCTTATCCGCTAACTAAAGATGAATTAAAAAAGCATGATCCTGTCTGGCTAAGCAAAGAAGAACTTGCTGATTTTCGTTTGCCCGAGAACGTCGGTTCCTCATGGATTTCGTAGCGGACGCGTAACCTGCAGACAGCCGGCGAGGTTATATCCAATATATGAAATGGAATCCTTTCTTGAACGCAGCCGCTGCGGCTTTGTATATTGGTGCAGTAGCACTGTTCATGCACTTTATTACGTCGATTCGCCATGACACGCCCGACACCCTTCTCGACAGTATAGGATTGCTCTCATTAGTAGTATTTTCAGCGGCGGTTATGGCGTTTCTGTTTTTCTATCAACCAATCGTTAAGCTCGTAGAAAATAAAAGAGCAGAGGCAGTATCCTACTTCCTTAAAACCCTTGGAGTGTTTGGAGTGATAACACTTGTGGTGCTTGCGTTGGTGAGCGTTCAATAAACCTCGCGCCGCTGAAGCATAGGGTCGTATTGGACCTTTTATATATGAGCAACAATCAGTATTGCCGAGGAAAGTATTGGAGCAAGGATATGAAACCAGGGATGGAATCTCTTGTAATCTTTCCTCCTGCCATATAAGAAGAAAATTACCATAAGCAACAAAAGAATAGTAAAGATGATCTTATATTGGCCATACTGGGATATCCAATAGAACATATAGATAAATGCTCCGACCGCAAACGCAAGATCTAATCGACGATTGAGATGAAATAATTGCGAGTTGTATCTATGAATTTGATGCCAATGATAGAGCGGTGAGAAAATACAAAGCCCTAGCGCAAAGAAGAAATACAGCCACTGGTGGTACACACCTGCAAATACTGCCGGCAATAGTAAGAACACATTTGAAAACATCATCATAGGTGTTGAGCCTTAACTAACCGCTCGAAGGAATCGTCCCCTGCACGTGTTTAATGATTGCCTGAACTTCCGGGTCGGTAATGGTGCGCGGTCGTGGAAGTGATACCGGGATTTCTTCTGCAATGTGTCCGTCTTTAAATACTAAGATACGGTCAGCGAGCATCACGGCGTCTTCAACGCTGTGCGAAACCATGAGCATGGTGATGTGTTGTTCAGAATGAATACGGAGTACTTCATCGGAAAGACGTTTTGATGTTTCAATGTCGAGTGCTGAGAATGGCTCATCGAGGAGAAGGAGTTCAGGGCTTGAGACTAAGGCGCGAGCAATTCCCACGCGTTGGCGCTGTCCACCGGAGAGATGGCGTGGGTACGAATCACCCAGCGTATCAATGCCCAACTCGGTGAGTGCCGCCATGGCGTCATGTGTTTTCTGAGCTTCGCTCATCTTTCGTCCGGTGAATCCCACCTTCACGTTATTAAGCGTCGTCTCCCATGGCAAAAGTGCACCACCTTGAAAGATCATGCGGGTACGCGCGGTGTTCTGCACGCTCCCCTTCTGCGCCTTGTCTAATCCGGTTACCAAACGAAGAATGGTGGACTTACCGCTGCCTGAAGGACCGACGATGACCGTAAAGGAATCCTTCGGCAATTCAAAAGAAACATCTTTAAGCGTCGCTGGTACATGCGGCTCGTATGCAAAGGTGACGTCTTTGAAAGACAAAATGGGTTCGTGATTGTTTGTGGTACTCATACTATTCAAATTTAAAGCGCTCTGCATACGCTAAGAGCGGTTGCCAGAGCGCAATATTCACGAGTGCAATGGCAACGACAAGAATACCCATGGCCGCTAAGAGTGTGGTGGAATCACCTGTTGAAGACGCGTGCACCAGGATGGAACCAATACCGAACAAGTCATGCGCTTTGTCTGACTGTGGTGCGTACGCACGAAGCGCCTCAGCCACAATAACGATGTTCCAACCATCCGCCACCGCAAGAATGGAACCGGTGAGAATTGCTGGAAATACTGACGGGAGCAGGATTTTGAAAAGCCGTTCCTTCCATGTCATACCGAACACTACTCCCACCGCTTTAACGTCCTCCGGTGTCTGGCGCACGCCACCCACCACACTGAAGGCAATGTTCCAAACCATTGAGAAGAAGATGATAAACACCGCTGCGCCCTCAAGAAGGTTTGCCTTGAGGAACAGAATGATCACCACCGGAAAGAATGCCAGCACAGGCATAGACTCAAGCACATCGAAGATTGGGAGGAGCGCGCTTTCTAAACGACGACCGCGCTCGGCCAAAAGGCCGAGCGCCACACCAATCACCAAAGAGAACACATACGCGATAAATAGACGCAGGAACGATGCACCGAGCGCCGCAAGAAGCGTGCCAGCTTCAGCAGATATCCGGCTTGGAACTAAAGCCACGCCCGTAGCCAAGAATCCTGTTACGAGCACGAGAGCAATGGGAAGAACCAACCCACTTCCGATGCGATGTAGGAGATTTGTTCGATGTGCCCTGCGTCCACGATGAGACCAGTAGTGGGTGGTCATGCGAGGCTTTGCCTGCAGTTCGGTATGCGTCACTTTCATACCCCTATGCTACCACTAGATACTAAGTGGGTGATCTTTTAGCAATTGAGCTACGTTGATCAAATTCTTCGCGGTCGCTTTTGCCATGTTTTCTACGGCAGGATTTGCGCGTCTGCGTTCTGCATCGGTCTTTGGATCAAGTCCGGTTTCTCCCACCCAGTACGTACAGCACTGGGGAGGCAGCGTGAAGTTCATAAATGAAAGCGCTTCCATGAGTCCAGCCATTACCGCCTGAGCTCCGTCTTCGCTTCCGGTTATTACGATACCTGCCACCTTGTTCAAAAGTACTGCACGTCCTCCGTGTGCTTCTTCGTCAAACGCGTCCATGCGTTCAATCACGCGCTGCATCAGACTTGAACGATTCCCCCACCAGATAGGCGTCGCAAAAATGACGATATCAGCCGCTTCAATGTCGTCGGCGATCTCAGGCCATTCATCACCGTTACCTTCGTCACGTGAAAGTCCTACCGGAATATTTTTATCCGAGAGTCGCACGGTCTTTACTTCCACGAAGGCATGCGTGTGCATGTGCGCAAGCACCATGTTGGTGACTTCTTCAGTATTCGAAGGAGTGTCGCCATGCTTAAGAGAGGCGTTGAGCACGAGGATGGAAAGTGGTGTATCGCTCATGTATAGAAATTAATGCTGATACGTTAAGTATCGCAGATGGATGCGCCGCGAGCTACACCCCAAGATCAAGTTTTTCGTCTATGCGTATCTGAGCCACAAACTCCGGTACGTGAGAAACCAGCACCATTGCACCTTCGTATGCATCAAGTGCTTTTGCGATGACCGGAATATGACGGAAGTTAATGTGGTTTGTGGGCTCGTCGAGGATAAGAAGACCGGGCTCTAGAAGCACTAAACGCGCGAAGGCCACCAATCCCTTCTGTCCTTCTGAAAGCACGCCAATCTTCTTCCCCATGGCAGGACCAAGCAAAAGAAAGCCTGCAGCAACAGCGCGCATCTTTTCTTCGTTCTTCTTTTCCATAATATCCAAAAGCGTCTCCATCACGGTTTTATTGAAATCAAGCGTTGAGAAGTCCTGGCGGTAGTAGCCAACCCTAATACCGCGCTCAATCTTCGCTCCAGGCGCCGTCTTATTCACCAACGACTCAAGCAGTGTGGACTTTCCAATACCGTTCGGTCCGGCAAGCAAGAGATGCTGTTTCTTACGAAGCGTAATAGCGGCATTCTTCTCAACCACCTTCCGTTTCTTCGGATCCATGATCGTGAGCGTATTGATCGTCAAAATATCACCCACAAGTTCAGGCTGTACAGGAATGGTGAACGGGCGAATCGTTTTGTCTTCACGACGGACATCAACGATTTCTTCTTCCATTTCATCGATTTCGTCACGCATCTTCTTCGCCACTACGCGCATCTTTCCTCCCTTCTGTGCGAAGAAGTTAGCCTTGTCTTTGTTATCCTGAATCTTTTTCTGAAGCTGCGCGTTCTTTCGGTTTTCGCGCTCAATACGTGCAGAGATTTCTTTGAGGAGCGTGAAGTAGTCACCGACGTACTGCTCAAGCTTTTGCGTATGAACATCCAAATACAACACGCCGTCCGTAAACGAGTTCAAGAATTCTGCATCATGGGAAATAACCATGCACGTCTTTGGATATTCCTGGAGGAACGACGTGAGGTGTTCAATGCCTGACGTATCGAGGTTGTTCGTGGGCTCGTCCAAAAGAAGCAGGTCGGGCTTCTGGATGAGTGCTCCGGCAAGCAAAAGACGTGCCTGCTGCCCTCCTGAGAATGATCCGATCTTAGCGTCATGATCTGCATGAAGGTTCACGATCTCAAGCGCGTCATCAATACGCGGGTCAATGTCATATATCTTTTCAGCAAACATTCCTTCAAAATATTCACGCACGGTCTTTTCACGATCTTCTGCGGTCATGGCCTGATTTGCCATTGCAATGGTAGTGCCGGGAGCTATGACGACCTTACCTTCGGTGGGCTCAAGCTCGTTCATGATGATCTTAAAGAGTGTGGACTTACCAGCCCCGTTCTGACCCATGAGCGTTACTTTCGTACCACGCTTCAGCGAAAAGACCGATTCTTTCAGAATCGGGTAGTTGTGTCCGTACGTATACGACACGTCTTCAAAACGCACAACGGAAGCCCCAGGCGAACTCATATAATTACTCTACCGTAGACCGCGAATATCTCAACCTTTTGCAGAAACATTAGATACCCACGACATCAAATTCAGCTTCCTGCTTAATCTCATTTCGAAGCGGAATTTCCTTGAGGAAGAACGCAACAACAAATGCAATGAGCATGATTGGCGACGCAAAGAGGAAGATGTCATCGAATGACTTCGTGAATGCATGGAAGGCTGGTTCTGCCGCAGTTCGTGAGAGTGTGCGAAGAACGTTAATGCTTGCCGTACCCATACCACTTACCGACTGCGCAATGTCTGGTGCAAGATCCTTCAAGTGCACGGCGAAACGTGAAGCAAGAACGGCGCCGAAGATAGACGTACCGAATGAACTTCCCATTGAACGGAAGAAGGTCACGGCAGACGTAGCGACCCCAAGCTGCTTATAGTCCACGGCATTCTGTACAGCGAGCGTCATGACCTGCATGAAGCTTCCGATACCCACGCCAGTGACGAACATCCAGAGTGAGAGCACCCACTGGCTGGTATCAAGCTGAAGACCGCTCATAAGTACGAGGCCGACGCCCGTGATGACCGTACCGAAGAGTGGGAACAAGCGATATTTACCGGTGTGCGAAATAACACGTCCTGAAATAACCGAAGCGCTCAAGAGGCCTGCGACAAGCGGAAGCATAAGAAGGCCGGACTTGGTTGCTGAATACCCCCGTACAACCTGCATATATTCAGGAAGGTAGATGATGGCGGCGAACATCGCGAAACCAGAAACGAATGAGAGGAGTGAGGAAACGGTAAAGACACTGTTCTTGAAGAGTGCGAGCGGAAGGATTGGTTCCGTTGCGTGACCTTCCCACCATATAAAGGAGTAGCCAAAGAACACACCAGCCCAAAGAAGCCAGAGAATTTGAATTGAACCCCAAGCATACGTACTACCACCCCACACCGTTGCCATAAGAAGTGACACCACACTGACCATGAGAAGCACCGCTCCGAGATAATCAATCTTATGTTCCCTTCGCTCAACCTTGATGTGAAGCTTGAATGCGATGGCCGCAAGCGCAAGAGCGCCGAGCGGAAGGTTGATATAGAAAATCCAACGCCACGAAAGGTTGTCCGTGAAAAATCCTCCGAGCAATGGGCCAATGACGCTTGATACGCCGAAGACGGCACCAATGAGTCCCTGATACTTTCCGCGTTCACGAGGAGACACCACGTCACCGATGGTTGCGAATACCATCGACATAAGACCACCGGCACCGATTCCCTGGATAGCGCGAAAGAGTACGAGCTGCATCATGCTTCCAGAAAGACCAGAGAGCACCGAACCAAGAAGGAAGATAAGCACGGCAATGATGAGCATTCGCTTTCTCCCGAAAAGATCAGAGAATTTTCCGTAGAGAGGCGTCACCACGGCGCTCGTAATGAGGTACGCGGTTACCACCCATGAAAGTTCATTCAGGGCGTGGAAATCGTTAGCGATGGTTGGAAGTGCTGTGGAAACGATGGTCTGGTCGAGAGCCGCCAAAAGCATCGTGATCATAAGCGCACCCATAATCACGGTCACATTTTCGTGCCGTTCGGGGGTCTGTGTAGTAGGTTCCATAAGACATCTACTGTACCTGAAATCGTCTGAACTAGCAATGAAGCCATATTTTCTCACTGAACGCCCCTTTAGGATGTACTTATCCGATCAATAGCCCGCAGGTCAGGGCCGTAACCCAGCCGGCAAAAGAGACGGCTCCCGTAATGAAAAGCGGGATTCTTTCCGCGTGGCTGAGCGAGGCGAAGGTGCGCGTGACGGCAATGCCAGAAAAACGATCAATAAAATACGTATTAATGATTAAGGCAAAAATGGTCACCATTTTCACCACGAACGTTGAAGTTGAGAGAAAAGCCTCAGGTGCACTGGAGTATAAAAGCCCGCCGGTGATTAAGAGGAGTGTAAGTCCTGTGGTAACTGAGCGATGCATAAATCTCACGCGCGCAGGTGCAATCATTTTTGTTTTTCCAAGTACCCAGAAAAATACTTGTTCGTCTGAATAGAGAACAAGCAATGCCGCTGCAATCGCGATGATGAAGTGAATGGTGACAAGCATATTATGAAGAAAGCGCTCCGATCTTAAACGTTGCCAGCTGAGCCTGCGCACGAGGATCACTTCCGTGCTGACCATCAAACGCGCTGCTACCATCTTTACCGCAGATAGAAAGAATGCGTCCTTCCCCTCCCGGATGCTGTGAGATCCACGAAGTTAGGTTATATACATTTCCATTAATGGCTGACCAACAACTGCTCGCATTACCATGCGTTGCAACTTGCACGAGTGTGTATGACGAAGGTGTTGTCGTAGTTTGCGTCGTCTTTGTACTGGTGGTCACCGTGCTGGTACTGCTCTGCGTTCCGGCATCACCGGTGGTGCCAGAGGTGTCTACAGGTGCAGGAACAGCGCTGTTCGTAATCGCAGCGCTCTGATGCGTGCTATAGAGATACCCGCCGACAAGAACAAAGATAAATAGGGCGAGCAAAGATAGAGTGGTCTTCATATGAACTAGTACGCTTTTATGGCTGAATTTATTTCATCATAGTACAGAATGGTAAGATTTACCTTATATAACCGTCATCTTACATATATGACCACCCGCCTTCCCCTCCTATCGCTTGTACTCGTTGCCGGGCTTTTGGTTCAAACGCTTCCCGTACAAGCTTCAACGCCAACACTACCTGTTCGCGTTTGTCATACCTTTTCAGCGAATATCCGCCTTGGTCAGCAGGATGCTGGTGCTAATGGCGAAGTAGCAGCACTTCAGCTTGCGCTAAATAATCAGGGATATTTTGATGCCGCCAACCTTGGTACCGGTCATTTCGGCCCCCTTACATTTAAATCAGTAGTTCGTTTCCAGTCTGAACATAGCGTTCCTGCCACTGGATACGTTGGACCCCTCACCCGTGCAGCACTAAACACCAGTCAGTCCGGATGCGGAGTTACGGAAACGAATCCAGCAAATCTCTATTCTGTTTCTCCAACTTCAGGAGTGATGGGTACCACAACCGTTTCTGTTCGCGGTTTCGGTTTCTCAAAAACAAATTCTGTATTGATAGACGGGTACAGCGCAGCCACAAACGTTCCGATCGCTTCATCGATAGCAATCTCATGCACCACAGACCCTTCCTGCCACGGCGGTATCAACCAGACCATTGTATTCACCCTTCCTGAATATGTTGCTCCCTGGTGTCCCGCGGGAGCAATGTGTGCGCTCTATCTAAAAACTCTTGAGCCCGGTGCCCACACGCTAACCGTCCGCAATGATGTGGGTGAAAGTAACGGAATTCCCTTCACGGTTACAAAATAATTGTGCACATAAGAGCATCGTTTCTTAGCGAGAGTTCGTGTCGTATACTTCATCTATGAATACGAAAACATTTGTCTGGGGATCAGTCGTGCTGGGCCTTATCTTTATAGTAATCGCGATCTATTACTGGATTACACCTGCGGGAATGCTTGCTTCTTTCGTTCCGGGATTTGAAACAGGTGTTACCACCGTTCACTTTAAGCACGGCCTTGCGTCGCTTATCCTAGGCCTGGGACTCTTTGTCTTTGCCTGGTTTAAGAGCGGACCCGCAGCGCCTACAGGTTCACAATAACGGCTAATGCACCGAAGAAAACGCAGTACCATGCAAATGGTACGAGCGTTTTTGTTTCAAAGTATTTCGTAAGGAAACGTACGGAGAAGTACGCTCCAATGGCCGCGGTGACCGCACCAATAATAAATGGAATGAAGTCCACCGACTGACCTGAAAGCGTAAGCTCAGGGATTTTAAGCACGGCCGCAGCAAAGATGATGGGTGTTGCGAGCAAGAATGAAAAACGAACAGCGTCTTCGCGTGAAAGTCCGGAAAACAATCCTCCAACGAGTGAAGCACCCGTTCGTGAAAATCCTGGAAACAGTGCGAGGCACTGCATACATCCCACCTTCACCGCATCCTTCCAAGTCATCTGTGCAATACGTTCATTGCTAAATGTCTCTTGCTTAGGGATACGACTAATCAACCGTTCTGCTCCATACAACATGAGACCGTTTCCGATCAAGAAAATGCCGGCGAAAAGAGGGAGCGCGAAGAGCGCAGAGAATTGTTTTTCAAACAGAATGCCGAGGACGCCCACAGGTATCGAAGCGACCACGATCAGCCAGCCTACCTTCGCATCATTATTATGAATAGTACGTAAACGCAGTGATTGAATCATGCTCCAGATGATCTTCTTCCAGTCACTCCAGAAGTACACGAGCAGCACGATGGCCGTGGCCAAGTGCGTGACGATGATAAACGTAACGAACTCTGGGTTTTTCTGATCAAGCTGCCAGTGCAAAAGAGACGGCAAAATAACACTGTGACCAAGGCTTGATATCGGAAAGAGTTCCGTTACGCCCTGCAAAAGCCCCAAGATGAATGATTGAAAGATGGTTAACATAGGGAGAGGATACCATGGCCAGTGTGAACGAATATATACTACTGGAGCAGTTCGAGCGCTGTAGGATATGCCTGATCAGACGTTTCAAATACCGGACAATTATATTTCTTTGCCTCCTCAAGATAGCGAGGCCGTTCAACATAAAAGAAACTCTTTGTATTTAATTCAAGCTCCTTCTCTGTACTTCCCCATCGAGGATCTTTCTTATTACGTTCCAAGGTCTCTTCGTACGAGGTGCCAATCAATACTATGCAAGGAAATTCTGTATCTGCAGTAACCAAATGGGGTAAAAGATTTACACAGTCAAATACGACAAGTCCCGTTTCTTCTGCAAATGAATCCATATACTCCAAAAAAGCGGGCCAGATAGCTTCGGACTGTGCGACAAGATTCTTCCATTCGTCTTCTGGAGTTGTGGTTGTGTAGTATGTTTCCAGATCCTGATCAAGATAGAATTTCGCCCATTTCGCGTAGCGCTCGTCAGTTCTCAGTTCTTCGCGAAAATCATCGAGATGTATCGCAGTGCCCCTTAACGTATCAATGAGCCTACGTGCAAGTGTGGACTTACCCGCTGTAGGCATACCGGTAATACAAAGTCGTTTTCCTTTGTGTTGAATCATACTCAAGTCCCCTTTTCCATCACTTCTTTTAACTTGTCTAAAATTTCCCGCATAAACAGCGCATGCAGTTGGTCAGATTCACTCCATTCAAAATATTCCAATTCGGTTTCATCTTCTGAAAGCGATGTGTAGGTATATCTAAGTTTGTAATCCTGGTGAGTCGCATCTACCTGGAAGATGTGAGGAGGCTGATACTGAGTAACTACGTACTCATTCATTTCACCTTCTGCATTCCAGTTTTGGTATACCGTTCCAAGCGTTATCTCTTCTGAATTCTTCTTTTCCTTAACCACCGAATCAATCCATCGAGGAGTGTTTTCGGGATTTGTAGTAAATTCGAACACCTCTTGTATAGGCTTATGGATTCTTACGGTCAGTCGTACATCTTTCATATGCTAAGTATGACATACGGCGGAATGGCTAGTGAATAGTGAAAGGGCCCGTTCCTGGCGGAACGGGCCCTCGTCTCACGCGGCAATGACGCCGAGTTCCACCAAACGTTGGTGGAGGAACGCTCCGGCCGTTTCGTGATGGAATTCCGTCAGATCTGACGGGCCCAAACTGGCGAGCGGCACGAGCGGTGTCTCCGGGTCAACGTGCCCGAAGTACGGTATCGAATACCGCGCGACCCCAGGCTTGCAGATCACTCGATGCAGTCCGGACTTATAGCGCCCACCGGTCAGGTGCCGAAGCATGTCGGCACCATTCACGATCAGCGAATTCGAATCGGTGATCGTGATCGGCATCCATTGCCCCTCATGCCAGAGCTCCAGGCCCGGCTCGCGCGCAAGGAGCAGAGTGAGCATGTTGATGTCCGTATGCGGTGCGGCGCACATGCCGATCGCGTTACCGCCTTCGATCAGATCCGACTCGTGTTCGGTCGGGTGATCGTTGGCTGGATAGTGCAGTGCCCGGAGCAGAGAATTCTTCAGGAGCGGATCGAAATGGTACTCCGGAAGATCGAGCGAAAGCGCAACACCTTGCAGTAACATCCTGGTGACGAGTTGAAAGTTCACGCTGAGATGAGAGAGGTACACGTTGAGACCGGGCACCTCCTCGACGAATGGCATCTGGCCGTCGCGCATGTGAAGAAAATGCTTTTCATCAGCGATGCTGAATCCTTCCCCTCGTTCGACGTTCGGAGGTGTATACCCCATCACGTCGCCCGAAGCGTATTTCATGCGCGTCTCGAGCGGCAGTTCCTCGAAAAAACGAGGGAGCCGCTTCATGACTCTCGTCACAACCTTCTCAGGAATGTGATGATTGGTGAGAAAGAAAAAACCGGTCGTCGAAAGTGATTCTTTCAGCTGACGAACGAATTCTTTTTTGCGTGCTCCGTTCCCGAAGAAATCATCCAGGTTGAGCGTTGCGATGGTTGCCGATGGCATCTTGATTCTCCAAGTTGGGCCGTACGGCCTAGTGATGACGAAGACCGCCTGGGCTCAAACTACCACACCCCTGAACTAAGTAAACTAATGGGGCGGGTGACTGACAATCGTTATACAATCCCGTGAAAGAGCGTACCGATGCCGAAGGTAACGGCCATGGCTAAGGTGCCGCCAATGAGAACACGGATGGTGACCCGTGCCGGGTGAGCTCCCGTTATGTTTGAACTCAAAATACCCGTGAGGATAAGTGCCAGTAGTGCGGCGACAACGGTAACCGGTAACCGGAACTGTTCTGGAGTGAGGACCGTAGCTAGTAGCGGAATAAGGGCGCCAGCCGTGAAGGATATTGCAGAGGCCATGGCCGCATGCCACGCACTCGTGAGTTCTTCTATGTTGTGTACTTTTTCAGCATCGCGCTGGCTGCTCACAGAAACATATTCCCCTGCTGCCATAGAGAATGCACCGGCAAAGAGACCGGAAATACCTGTGAGCAAAAGTGTTGCGGCGGAATTCGTGGCACCTGCAATACCCACCATAAGTGCAGCGAGCGAAATGATGCCATCGTTTGAGCCAAGCACTGCAGCGCGGAGCCAGTTTAATCGTCCGGCAATGTTATTGCCGTGTTCGGGATTCGTGTGATCGTAATTCATTTTCTGATTATTGCACACTCCTATCTGGAGCGAATGTTAACAACTTTAGTAAAGGATGAACGTCATTCCGTTTGAATTGTCACCGTTTGCGTTTGTGACCAAGAGAACGTAGTTGCCTGAAGAGTAGTTCGGGATAGTGAACGTTATCGTCGTGCCGTTGTTAAATGAGGTGGTGTAGTAACTTGCTCCACCAAAGAGAACCGTTACATTCGGTGAGAAGTTTGAGCCATTGATTGTTATGGTTGTGCCACGCGTGCCGCTCATCTGAGAAAGGTTCGAGATAGCAGGCTTGGTGTAGCTATACGTATAGCTGTAATTGTTATTATTATTGTTATTATTATTGTTGTAATTACTGTTGTTGTTACAGGTATTGTTGTAGCTATAGGTACAATTATTGTTGTTGTACGTGGTGCTGTAATTACCCGTTACGTTTACGAGCTGGGTTGCATAGGCGTATGCGCCTGAACTATCCGTGGCAGTGAAACGAATGGTATACATGCCTGGATTTGAATACACGTGTGAGAAGGGGTAGCTCTGCTGCTGGCTGCCATTACTGTAGCTCTGGCTGCTTGAGTGTGAGGTTCCGTCTGCCCAATCAACGCTTACCGTTACAGGAAGACCGTTTTGGCTGTATGCAGAAGCTGACCACGTATAAGAGGTGCCGGTGCTGGCGCTTGCTAGACCAATGACGCTGGAGATCTTTGGAGTCCCGTTGGTGCCGCTGTACCAGTTGCTTGTGTTTGAGTTCGTATCGCAATTCGTATTCGAATATCCGTTATTGTTATACGAATAGTTGTACGAGTAATTTTGATTGTTTATACATCCACACTGGTTACTACCATTCACGTAAGAACAGTTATTGTTATTTGAAGCGGTGATGGTGTAGCTAAGTGAATTACTGGTACCGTACGAATTAGTTACGTAGATCTGATAGGTGCCGTTTGAGAATGCAGGAACGGTAAAGGTGATCGCATTGTTCGTGGCGTACGAAGTAGAAACGGTGCTGCCTCCGAAATGCACTACTGAGTTTGAGTTGGTGAGACTCGTACCGTATATGGTAACGCTTGAACCTGATACACCTGACGTGCTTGAAAGTGAGCTAATTGATACAGAACCGTTGTTCGTGTTTCCATTATTGTTGGAATAGTTTCCGTTACAGCTCTGCTGGTTTATAGCGATACGTGTTACCGGACCAACCGTTCCTGTCTGAGGAATGCCGTGTTCGCGCTGGTAGTTTACGACTGCGCCATACGTACCCTGGTTATAGAAACCACTAACTCCATTGAGATACCCTGTCTGGTTTAGGAACTGCTGGAGCATGGTCACCTGGCCTCCGTTTCCTGAATCTACTGAGCCAAGGCTGAGGTAATTCGTAAGGCTAATACAGGTCGTGTTTGAACTGTTGTAGGTGTACTGGTAGTTATTTGACTGTGCGTGCGCAGAAAAGGCACTACCCAAAAGGAGTGTCGCTACGAGAAAACCGCCCAGATACTGTATTTTTTTCATATAAGCTCGTTATGTGTGATTAGTTACATTGTACGCTTAAAATCTGAATTGTCCATGAAGGACTCATTTTGAGGCTTTTTGCCTAAATTCCCTGTTCTATCCAGATCACCCGAATTCTACGCCACATACTGACGAGTCTTCCGATGAGAAGGCCGTCGAGAACAGCAAATGAGAGAGCTGAGAGGGTTTCTCCGTTGTAATAGTCGCCCAAAATCTGGGCGCTAAAGACACGGAAGATAATGTACAGGACTATCAATATAATACTCATCTTATCCATCGTCATAATGACCTTACTGGTCTCTGCATGCCAGGCAAGTCCAAATATCCTTCCTGAAAGATATCCCACCCCAAGCCCGACAATCATTGCAATGAGGATGGGTACCACACTGATATCCCCCACTACGGCATCACGGATAACGGCAATCAATAGAAATACTGCAGCTATAAAGATGACAGCGAGCTGCCAAAGAATTCTTTTGTGGAGATAGGTGCGAAGTTTTGTATACATGACGTATGGCCTTCTTGCGGTGTTTCTACGTACATAAACTATACACCTGTTTTATGTGGTCTGTATGAAATGACGTCCCGAGGCGTATTTAGACATTCTTCATGCGGAACCGGTAGAATAGTCTCCATGCCACTTACTCCGATACGGAAAATAGGACCTCTTTTCGAGTCTACTCATTTCAAAGATGTTAAAGATCCCTGCATTACCTTCGACGGCACCATCTGGCACATATATGGATCCGGTGGAAATACGGTAAATGAAGAGTGGGAAATCCTGCATGCTACTGCCCCGTCCATTGAAGGTCCGTGGACTGAGTTAGGAGCGGTTACCCTGCGGGGTGTGGACGGTATTCACATCGCCGCGCCGTCAGTGGTATATGACTCTGAGGATGAGTTATTTCATATGGTCGTTCAAAAAGACTTTATCGACGTTGGGGGTGGCCTTGCCTATCTTGTGTCTTCAAATGGACATACGTTTACGAAAATGCGAACGCTCATGCGCCCTACGAATGAGATCGAAGCCGGACTATATGATCCCCAATTTTGCATCATCGATAATAAAAAGTATTTAGTGTATTCGGGAATTCCTGAAATTAGACCTAGTGCCGTGCGTTCGTATACGGTTCTTCAGCCGGATGTGTACTTAGCAAAAAGTACTACCGATTACTGGTCGGGACACTGGAAGCGCATGAAAGCAATTCTGCGGCACGAAGACATTGCCTGGCATCATAACGATCGTGAACACCCTGACTATGAATGGGGTATCGAAGGCCCCGAACTACAGCAGCTCCCAGGAGGTCTCCTTTTCCTAAATGCCACTTCCTTTATTACCGAAGGCCGAAGAGGTACGCGTCAACGAGTGTTCTTCGCGCTTGCTGATGATATTAAAGGACCATACGTAAGCCTTGGTCCGGTACTCAGTACGGAAAATGTTGAGGAATGGGAAAACGGAGAGAACGGCCATGCTAGCTCATGGATTGTGGGAGAGGAGCTCTACCTTTTCTACCAAGCACGCTCACAAGTAGTTATTGATCCAAAGGAAGCGAATAATTGGAGATACGGTATCGCCGTGTTCAAGATTGCGGATATTTTAGAAGAATACAAACGAGCTACTAACGAGACTGCGTAATTCGTTATTCGAAAACCTCAATGGGATATACGTCCGTCGCAGGCTCTTCGTACGGATGCACACGCTTAATAGCAGCAAGCACTGCTTCTAGCGCATCTGCTTCACAGACCGTCTCAATTCTATCTTCCGCAATTTCTACAAGCTTTCCAACTTCTCCAATGGCGGGATTGGCTCCTTCTCCTGGTTTTGAGCGTCCGGTACCCTTAATGGTGAATGTGCAGTGAGTATAGTTTCCTATCTTCCCTGCTCCTGCATTTCCTATGGCTTCACGAAGCTCCTCCGCGTTTTCTTTGGGAACATACATTACTATTTTGTATCGCTTCTTGGGTTCCATATTTGTTAGAGAATTATACAACTAATCTTTACGAATACTGCGGAGCACGATTAATGCAATGCCGCTAAATATGGCGAGCAGATCGCGAAGTGCGAGGATTACATACCCTAATGCGAAGAGATCGAACAGAACGAAGATGATGGTAATGATGAAAAGCGTGATCATGGTTCGCACAAAAGGGGTAAGGAGGATCAGCAGACCTAACGTCACTTCCACAACTCCCTGACACGTTATGATCACGTACGAAGGCGCATGGAAGTAGATGGTACGCCCCACCGGACCAATGAACTGATCCCACTGCGCGACCCAGTTCGTGTGCAATACCTTATCACCGCCAATCAGCAGCAAGAAAACCACGAACGTATAGCGCAGGATATTCGTACTGATTTTGATGGCTTTTTCGGGAGTCATGCTTTCTCTATTTAATTTGTTTATCAATATTTCGCTTAAAGATATCCTCTGTTGGATCATTTAACCCTTCTTTAGTAAGCATCAGGTCACGCAGAACGGTTACTTCATACCCCAAATCAAAACCTTCAAAGGCTGTCGCCAGCACACAACTGTCCGCCACAAGTCCGCAAAGATCAAACTGCTTGATGTCATACGTGTTTAGATACTCTTGAAATGCTCTCGACTTAAATAGTGAGTAGGTGGAGCGGGTAAAGACACGCTCAGGGCTAGAAAAAGGAATAAGTTCTGGAACTATGTCAGTCTCTGGTGGCTCGTATAATTTGTCCCATCCCAGTAAGGTGGCAAAGTTACTATTCTTTTTATTAACAAAGGTTCCAAATAAAATATGATCATACTGTTTCTGCTCCAGGTGAGCGCGAATCTTATTTGGAAGTTCTGCATACTCTGGCTTTAGAAATCCCTTTTGCACATCAACAATTACCAAAGTTTTCATATTCTATTTCATGTTACGTAGGCATATAGTGCCCTACACATCATGGAATTTTAATTAAGCGTGCACAGCGGATTCACTGTTTGGTTTTTATTCCTGAAGAACCTCTAATACTGACTGGCTCCATTTCTTAACATTCTCCACATAATGTACTAAGCCTCCTGCCACGACGTCTGATGCCAACATCTTCCATTCAGGTTTTGTTGCGTACGCTCCGTGATCCTCAGCGGTGCCAGTTATTTTCCAGTCTCGGATATCTGAAGCAAGTTTTTCCCTATCTCGTGTTCCGTGCGCGGTATAGTCCATTGGATTCTGCATGTACTCAGTGAGAGACTCTATCGCGTTTTGAAGTCCCTTTGATGAATATAGGTTCGGGTGCTGAAGATTATACGAAAGTACCGTAAGGTGATGGATTTTCCCGACGCCAGTAAAGTCTTCGAAATCCCATTTGATCATTTCGTTCAAATACTCGCGGCATTCTGTTTTCCCCTCGAGAGGAGCGCCACATTCAGGACAATGACCGTTCATGTGAATATTTTACCGCACTATCTACCTCC
>JAQBQR010000011.1 GCA_028286945.1 Parcubacteria group bacterium
GGTATTGAAAACTACTCACGTCATTTTGATGGACGAGCTCCTGGTGAAGCGCCGCACACGCTGCTTTCGTACTTTCCCCATAAGAAGGATGGTACTCCGGACTTCCTTACCATTATCGATGAGTCACACGTAACCGTTTCTCAGATTGGAGGAATGTACGCTGGTGACCGTTCACGAAAGGATGTACTTGTGGAGCACGGATTTCGTTTGCCATCTGCACGTGATAACCGCCCACTAAAGTTTGATGAATTTGAAAAGAGAATTGGTCAGGTAATCTTTACCTCAGCAACTCCTGGGAACTATGAACGTGAGCATAGTGTTTCTCCAAAAGGTCAGGTAGTCGAGCAGATCATTCGCCCCACGGGACTCATTGATCCAGAGCTTATTGTGCGACCTATAGCTGAGGGCGTTGGCGTAGGAGTGGAGGGAGGAGTTGAGGCTGAAAGCGGTACGGCGTACCGCGGCCAGATTGCTGACTTTATTGCTGAAGCAGAAATTGTCATTAAGCGTGGAGGACGTGCGCTTGCAACAACGCTTACAAAACAGATGGCAGAAGACCTAGCCACGTTCCTAAAGGAACGTGGCATTAAGGCTGAGTATCTCCATAGCGATATTAAAACCATTGACCGTATAACTATACTCACTGAATTCCGTCGTGGTACGTTCGATATTCTTGTTGGGGTTAACTTGCTTCGTGAAGGACTCGATCTTCCTGAAGTGGAACTCGTAGGAATTCTTGATGCAGATAAGGAAGGATTTTTGCGCAGCGAAACGTCACTCATTCAGACTATTGGCCGCGCAGCGCGTAACATCTTGGGACGCGTGATTCTCTATGCTGACGTCATGACGGGTTCACTTACAAGTGCCATCAGTGAGACAAATCGTCGTCGTGCTATTCAGGTTGCGTACAACACCAAGCATGGCATCACCCCAATGAGTATTAAGAAAGAGATTAAGGACATTGCAGAATCAATGCGCAGTGAACACGACAAGACAGTGCATGAACTTCTTAAGCTTGATTCAAAACTCTATGAAGAGGACCCTAAGACATTTATGAAAGAGAAGCGAGCTCAAATGAATGAGGCGGTTGAAAACCTTGATTTCGAAACAGCGGCAATTCTTCGCGATGAAATATATCGTTTGGAAGGGAAGGAAGTGGTGCGCAAACCCCGGGCAGGTATCAAAAAGGCATCTTCTTCTCCACGACGAGGCCGTTAGAGGCCGCTGGTAGCCAGTAACGCGTGCTAGCATTCAATCCATGAGACTTCGTGCACTTTTGGCACTCCAGCTGTTTTTTGCATTCTTGGCGCTTTCAATATTTATAACCGGCACCGGGTTCTTTTTCTGGCAACAGTTCGGTTCATCTATTCAAACGACCGTCAGTATTGCTAACACCAACGTACCCGTTACGGACATCATTGTCGGGTACGATTCAATACTTTTCCTCTTAACCGCATTGGTTTTTATTCTCGTGTATCTCGTTCTGAATCGCATGGTGATCAAACCTATAAAGGTCATTACCAAAACTATGGAAGTATTTGCGACATCGCAAATACTAACTCCATTTCCTCCTCTTTCGCTTACCTCCATTGAAATTAAAAAGCTTGCTGCAGTGTTTGTGGAGTTCACGAATAAGGTGGAGCAGGTGCATGAGCGGGATACAGAAATGTCACGTGTTAAGTCAGATTTTATTTCCACCGCAGCACACCAACTCCGCACGCCGTTAACAGGTATCCGCTGGGCGCTTGAAGCGTTAGAAAAAGAGCCAATTAATGAATTTCAGAAAAGTTTGGTGGACGATGCCGTTAATAAGAGTCGTGATTTGGTGGGTATTGTGGGAATGCTTCTGGATATTTCAAGTATTGAATCGGGAAAGCATAAGTACGTATTTGAAGCATTGCAGCTTCAGGAAGTTGTAGAGAATGTTGCACATGACTTTGAACGTCAGGCAGCCGAATCGAAGGTCATACTTACGTTCATTCCTTCAGAAACTCTTCTTCCATTAGTTCGCGCAGATCGCCAGCAGATTAAGTGGGTGCTAAATAATCTCATTGAAAATGGTATTCGCTACACACCCGTAGGCGGTATTGTGCACATCTCCATGGCGCAGGTTCCGGGACGCGTGCAAGTGCTTGTACGTGATACGGGAATCGGTATTACTCCAAAGGACAGGAATAATATCTTTGAGCGTTTTTATCGTGCAGAAAATGCAGTTGCGAAGGAAAATAAGGGGAATGGACTCGGTCTATATATTGCACGCACCATTGCCACGGACCATGGAGGGGATTTGAACTTTAGTGCAAATGAGAATGGCCCAGGAACAACATTCACGCTTTCGCTTCCGGTGCAGGGATAGGGTACGTAGACGTTTTCACGCAATACCCATGCGGGGCTTTCTAAAACCGCTTAGTGCGCTATAGTTCCTTCATGAACGAACTTCCGTGCATTATGGTCGTCGAAGACGACCCCATCCTAAAAAACCTGCTTGGGCACACTCTGGCTGGTCTATATGAGACGGTGTATGCCGCAAATGGCGATGAAGCGATCTCTCTCTTCGAGCGTTACCACCCAGCCCTTATCCTCCTCGATCTGACCCTTCCAGGCTCAAAAGATGGATTTGCAGTACTTCAAGAGCTTCGCGCACGTCCTGACGAAGGGAAGACGGTTCCCGTCATTGTGGTTTCAAACCTTGGGGAGCAGACCGCGAAAGATCGGGTTATGACGCTTGGCGCAAATGCCTACCTTGTGAAAGCTGAAGTTGATGTAGACGAAATTGTCTCCACGGTAAAGAAATATCTTCCAGCATAGATAGGTAACTTCTAAAGTTTAGATACGGCAGACTTAGCGTTTTCCTCCTAATTTGATACACTGATACCGTACCTGTCCCGCCTCGGACAGGGCATTCTCATATCTTTTTCATGTCTAAACCCGCATCATCAGGCAAAGCTATGCCCGACCCGAATCCAGAAAGCCGTGCGCATCAACAGCACATTGGAGAAGACTGGATCCATGTGAAGGGCGCGCGTACGCATAACCTTAAGAACCTCTCGGTATCCATTCCGCGCGGTGTTATGACTGTGCTTACCGGACTTTCCGGCTCCGGAAAGTCCTCATTAGCTTTTGAGACGATTTTCGCCGAAGGACAGCGCCGTTATGTGGAATCTCTCTCCGCGTATGCTCGTCAGTTCTTGAACCAAATGCAGAAACCGGACGTGGATGAGATCACCGGTCTTTCTCCTGCCATTTCCATAGATCAAAAGAGTCGTTCAAATAACCCGCGCTCAACGGTCGCTACCGTTACAGAAATTTACGACTATCTTCGCGTCCTCTATGCACGCGCAGGACAGCCCTACTGTATTAATCACGATGTGCCGATCGTTCGTCTTTCAAAGGAAGAAATGATTCGCATGGTATGGAATCGCGTACAGGCAAAGACGGGTAGCGCTCAGGCAGAAAGCGATAGCTCAACCGAAAAAGTGATGGGTGTGGAATTCGATCGCACGCAGGTGGTTGTGTTCGCACCAGTGGTGGTAGGACGAAAAGGCGAATACTACCAGATGCTCTACGACCTTCTTGGAAAGGGATATGAACGTGTGATGGTTGATGGGGTTGAGCACTCACTTCGTGAGAAGATCGCGCTTGACCGAAATAAGCGCCATGACATTGATGCCATCGTGGATTCTATTTTCGTAACAGAGTTTGTGCGCAATCCAGATGGTGCACGTGAACGTCTTTCGGAAGCTCTTGAACTTGCGCTTAAAGAAGCAGACGGTCTCGTAAAGATCCGTCACGCCGACGGCACTATAGAAACATTGTCTTCAAAATTCATCTGTCCTGAAGACGGAATGTCATTCCCTGAAGTTGAGCCTCGCCTCTTCTCATTCAATAGTCCGTATGGAGCGTGTCCAAACTGTAACGGCCTTGGAACGAAGTCACTTTTCTCAGATGAGCCATGTCCGGTCTGTCATGGAAAGCGTCTCCGTCCTGAGACTTTGCGCGTGTACCTTAAATCAATTCCGCCAGAAGGTTCAGTAAAGGAAGCGAAAAAGAAAGTTCCGGCAAAAGATCCGAAAGATACGTACGGTGGAGACTTGGGAAAGAACATCGTGGATTTCACGAGCATGTCTATTCGCGATGCAAAGAACTTTATGGATGGCCTTCACCTTTCAGAGTTCCGTGCGGAAGTGGCTGCTCCTATCATTCGTGAGATCGTAGCTCGTTTGGACTTCATGCTTAATGTGGGTCTGGATTACCTCACCCTCAACCGCTCAGCTGCCACGCTTTCAGGCGGAGAAGCACAGCGCATACGTTTGGCCTCACAGCTCGGTACAGGGCTCGTAGGGGCGCTATACGTGCTCGATGAGCCAACTATCGGTCTTCACCAACGCGACAACGAGAGGCTCATTAAAACGCTTCTCACGCTTAAGGAGCTCGGCAACACTATTCTGGTGGTGGAGCACGACGAAGATACTATCTTCGCTGCAGATTATTTGGTGGACATTGGACCGGGTGCGGGAACGCATGGAGGAAATGTGGTGGCTGCAGGATGGCTTGATGATCTCCTTACGGCACCCACGAACGAAAGTGGCTCTGAAACACTCGCGTATCTTCGTGAAGAAAAAGAAATTGAAATTCCTGAAGAACGTCGTGAAGGAGAAAAAGGTTCTATCAAAATAAAAGGAGCGACACTTCATAACCTGGTGAATCAGAATATTGACGTCCCGCTTGGAAAGCTTGTAGGTATCACGGGCGTTTCTGGCTCTGGAAAGTCCACGTTCCTTTATGACGTGCTTCATAAGAACGTCGCTGCGCGCCTCGCAAAACGCGAAGCACCTGTAGTAAATGCAGCAAGCGTAACTGGTACTGAATACATTGGACGCGTGGTGCTTATTGATCAGTCAGCTATTGGGCGAACACCACGTTCAAACCCTGCAACATACACTGGTGCCTTTACCCATATTCGTGACTTGTTCGCTGCTTCAAACGAGGCGCGTGCGCGCGGATGGAAACCAGGACGTTTCTCATTCAATGTGGCCGGCGGACGTTGTGAGACCTGTCAGGGAAACGGCGTTATTGCCGTGGAGATGCATTTCCTACCGACCGTGTATGTCATCTGTGATGTCTGTAACGGAACTCGATTCATGCGCGAAACTTTGGAAGTTACGTACAAAGGGAAGAACATCTACGATGTTCTTCAAATGACCATCGAAGAGGCAGAAGTATTCTTCAAGGATATTCCTGCCATCAATGATCGTCTTGAAGCTTTGAATGCTACTGGTCTTCAGTACCTCACGTTAGGTCAGTCAGCCACGACGCTTTCAGGCGGTGAAGCGCAGCGCGTGAAAGTTGCGTCAGAACTGTACCGACCCACCACCATGAAAACGCTCTATCTTCTGGATGAGCCAACGGTAGGACTTCACTATGAGGATGTGCGCAAGCTTATTGAAATTCTTCAGGAGCTCGTACGTCGCGGAAATACGGTGGTGGTCATTGAACACAACCTTGATCTCGTTAAGTCTGCAGACTATCTGATCGACTTCGGTCCTGAAGGCGGTATCAAGGGCGGGAAAATTATGGCAAAGGGAACACCAGAGGAGGTTGCTGACACGGAAGGTTCATTCACGGGAGAGTATTTGGCAAAGCTGTTTGCAAAGGCGAAGAAGCGAAAGAAAGGACTAGAGGGAAAGAGTAAATAAAAAAGTGCCGCCCTCGAGGAGCGGTCACTTGAAGTTTGCACACGTCGGCGAATCTCTTAGCCGGTCATCGGACGGTCTCGAACTCGGCACCGTAGTCGATCTCCGCTGCCGGCAGTCGCTGCACGGGCTTCGATTCACGAGCCCGTGCCTTGACCCGATCCTGATGGAGGCTCAGCAGATGATCTGCAATAGCCACCAGAGGAATTGCCGCCGCCACGTAGACGAAATGCATGGCGATGCTGGCGAGAGTCTCGGTGCTGGCTTGCTGAAGAACCTCGTTCATCAGCAGATAGCGCGTTGCGCCGGCAAGCATCAGGACGTGAACTGCGTGGACGCACATGCGGTTCACGTCCAGGCTCAGCGACATCTTCTTCAGGAGATACTCGCCAGCCGCCGCAACGAGGCACCAAGCGCATCCGCCGAAGCCGATAAACATGTACATTGCACGCGTGGCGTCGTCGGTATGGTCAATCGCTGGGATAGCCCACGCGATAATTGCCATCACCGCGCCCCGACAAATGAACTGCCGAGACCGATGCTTCGACTCATGATAGCGAGTCGGTTTCGATTCATGATGATGGGTCATTTACAAAGGCCTCCTCAGTTCGGGTTCTTTCCCGTACTGCTCAAGGTATATATAATAAGTGAACGAACGTCAATGTGTGGGCACTGAAGAACTGTATGCAAAAAACTGACCTCAAAACCTTCGACCTTCCTGACTGCCCTGGCGTATACCTGTTCACGAAAGGAAAGGGACGAAGCAAGAAAATTCTATACGTGGGGAAGGCAACTTCCCTGCGTGATCGCGTGCGTTCATATTTTGATGATGATCTTATTGTCACTCGCGGTCCACGCATCGTGGACATGGTTACGCAGTCAGACGGCATTGATCATGAGACGGTACCCACCGTACTAGAGGCGCTTGTGCGTGAAGCCGCACTTATACGTGAACACAATCCTCCCGCTAACTCGATGGGTAAGGATGATAAATCATTTTTGTACGCGGTTATTACCGAAGAAGAAATTCCACGCGTCATTGCTGTTCGTGGAAAGGAGCTGGATTTTAAGCGAAACGTAATCATGGGTGCACCGGAAGTTCCGTTTACAAATGCGCACGGCCCCTTTCCCTCTGGCTACCAGCTGCGTGAAGCCCTTCGTATCATTCGCAAGATCTTCCCGTTCTATGACACGCCTAAGCCCATTACTGCGGCTGGGAGAAGCGTGACCGTACGTGGTGGAAATAAACATCTGCAGGCGAACGTTGAGTTTAATCGGCAGATTGGGCAGTACCCGCGCAACATGGATCGCAAGGACTACATGCGCTCCATTCGTAACGTCTCACTCTTTCTTTCAGGACGAGTAAAAGCTCTTCGCACCACGCTCGAGAAAGACATGAAGCAATTCGCAAAGATAGAAGAGTTCGAAGAAGCAGCCATAACGCGTGGTCAGCTCTTTGCACTTGATCACGTACAAGATGTTTCGCTCATTCGCGAAGATCATGGTGAGGAGGTTGTTAGTCCACGCATAGAAGCATATGACACCGCGCATATTGGAGGGACGAATGCGATTGGCGTGATGGTGGTGGTTGAGAACGGTATGCCTCAAAAAAAGGACTATCGTATGTTTCGCATTCAAGGAATCGGTGGGAAGGCCACCAATGATGACATCGCGTCACTCAAAGAAATACTTTCACGCCGGCTTGGACATACAGAATGGCCGCTGCCAAAAGCCTTTGTGGTTGATGGGGGAAAGACGCATAAGAAAGCTGCAGAAGAACTGCTGAAGGAAATTGGCATAGGTATTCCGGT
>JAQBQR010000029.1 GCA_028286945.1 Parcubacteria group bacterium
GCGGGTGGCTTCAGCCGCTTAGGTTTCCCCGGCGGCGCCCCATCATCGGTGAAATTCGTCTGCTTGAGAATAAACGCGGGCATGATGCGGCCCCTTACTGACTTGAGTTCTCACTAGGACGAATCGACGTGTCTGCCAGCCGAAGCGGACAGAAACGGCTAAGCAGGGTGAAATATGCTTTCTTGCCTGCCTATATCCCTTATACCATTTAGATACCTGAAGAACAGATGATATGCACCAAGGCGCGCTAAAAGCCTTTTTGCTAGGCCCTTTCCAGTCAGGACGGTATATGGTATTGTCCTACACATATGTCAGTACGAATGCGCCACACCAGTTCCCATAGTAAAAACCGCCGTAGCCACCACGCGCTCACGGCTAATTCGATAGTCGCCGACAAGGATAGCGGCGCACTTCGTCTTCCACACCGTTTGGATGAAACCACCGGTATGTACCGTGGCAAGCAGATCCTTCCAAAGAAGGAAATGAAGGCTAAGAAGGACGACGCCAAGCGCGTTGCTAAGGCTAAGAAAGAGCATAATCATGAGCACGTAGATGGAGCGAAGGAGCCAATCCACGTTGAGACTACTGCCAGCACCGAGAAGAAGGGTCTTATGGGCCGCATGACTCTTGGAAAGGCTAAGTCACGTTCAGGTTTCGGAGGAGGCGTGTAAGGTCAATCTAAAGGTACTGTTTGGACATGTGAAAAGCCCGCCGTCATTGCTGACAGCGGGTTTTTTCGATTCTGATCCGATCATGACCACGGACGGTAAGGAACGGAATCATTCGGTGATCAGGCTGCCGAGGTGCTTCTCAGCCAGCGCGACACCGAAGTCGCTGAAGGGCAGATCGTTGATGAACATGAGCTCCTCCTTCGAAGCCCGGATCGCCACCAAATAGTCGCCTTGGTAAAAACAGAACGGCGGCCTGGTCTGTCCCGTGGCATCGTTCAGCTTAATCCCGAGTTTGTCGGCCAACTTCTGGTTCGACACTTCCGGGTTGTTCAGCCGATACCGCGTGGCACCAGACTGAAGCGAGTGTACCGGTAACGGGGGCATGCCCATAGCGAATCCTTTCCGTGGTTTGAGATATTCAGTTCTGGTCAGCGTTATTCGTTGACCGCGACCGTGTAAGCAATGACGCTTTCATCCTGCACCTGCTTCGGCTGGTCGAGACCGATCTTCTTGCGCAGGTCTGGGTCGGCGAGCACGCGCTCGGCGAACTTCGGACCATGGCTTTTGGTGATTACGATCCGAGCGACTTCGCCTTCGTTCATGCAGACGTTGCCGCTCACGAACGCGACCTGCCCTGCGATCAGGGACAGCATCTGGTCCTCCTCGGACATCTCCAGAAATGCGCGCTCCCTCTCTTCGAAGAGGGCACGTAGCTGGGCCGTGCGCGCGGGGTTTTCCGCAGGCAGGCCTAATCCTTCCAATCCTTGCATAACAAGCCTTTCGTTTGAGCTGTATTCGTTTGTTCGCACATACAAACTGAGCTATGTATACGTTAAATATACGTATTGTCAAAATAGGGAACAGGGCATTCGTTGTGCACACCTGCTATAAGTTGCGCACTTCGCGCATTGCCTGGTACTCTTAGATAAACAAAAGATCTTTCCATGGCCAACCGCCACTTAGCACGTTCCGTTGTACTCCAGACACTCTTTGAGTGGGATACTACCGCTGCAGATCCATCTGCGGTTCCTGAGATGCTTGGACGCAACGTTGAAGAGTTCGGCGGCGAAGATACGGACAAGGCATTCATGGAAGAACTCATTAAGGGCGTGCTCGCAAAACGCGAAGACCTGGACCTGGTTATCACGAAGGCTGCTCCTGATTGGCCTATTGAAAAGATTGCGCCGGTGGACCGAAACATTTTGCGTATTGGATTGTTTGAACTTCTGTTCGCTGATCGTACGCAGGTTCCTGCAAAGGTTGCCATTAACGAAGCTATTGAACTTGCGAAAGTATTCGGTGGAGATTCTTCGGGCCGTTTCGTGAACGGAGTACTTGGTGCCGTGTACAAGGAACTTGGTGAGCCTGGTAAAGATGAGAAGGGAAAGAAGGAGCGCGTTAAGCGTGAAGATTTGCCACTGGAAAAGCTTGGTGGCGCCATTGTGTACGCAGAACACGAAGGACAGTATTACCTCGCCCTGGTGCACGACGTCTTTGGACGATGGACCCTCTCGAAGGGACACATTGAAGAAGATCCTTCTAATGAAGTGGGTGTGGCGCGCGTGGTGCATGGTGAGCTTGGTCTCACTGCCGTCGTAGAAGAGATGGTGGGAGAGAACGAATATGTTGCTTCGCATCCTGAGAAGGGAAAAATTCGAAAGCACGTGTACTTCTATTTGGTGCAGGCCCCATTCGAGACACTTGAACTTAAGAAGAGTGGCGGACTTGATGATGCGAAGTGGTTCCGTCTTCCCGACATCCTTGATCTCAATTTTTATGACGACATGTTGCCGATAGTAACGGCGGCCGTGCAGAAGCTTTTGGACAAAGCGCGGGAGAAAGCGAACGCTCGCTAGATTAGGACAATACGAGAACAAGCGTATACTACCTCTACTGGGTGGTAAGCAAACCTAACGGCTATTTATAGCCATGTGCTCTCGCAAGAGAACGCAGCTTCCTCTGTCTCCGGGAGACGTCAATGAGGTTAAAGTGACGGCTTCCCACGGACCGCTGGTTTACGCTGGCGGTTTTGTGTTTCTATACGAGAAAAGCCGCGCCCCTGAAGGGGCGCGGCTTTTCTGTTAGGAGACTTGCTTACGCCTTCCTTGAAGACTTTGCAGACTTCACGGGCTTCTTCGCAGCGACTTTCTTTGCTGCAGGAGCAGACTTGGCAGTTTCCTTAGCTGCTTTCTTTACAGGTGCAGCAGCAGGCTTATCTGCAGGGAAGTGCTTACGAATTTCCTTCGTGAGTGCCGTTGCGCGGTTGAAAGTATCAACGGCGGTAACGAGCTTCTCAAGAGTCGCGTTCATGCGCTCAACCTGAGTCTTAAGTTCCTGAACCGTACGGTCAGGTACTGCGGGAGCTGAAGGTGCGTCGAAGCGAGGACGAGCTGGTCCGAAGTCACGCTTTGGAGCGTGGCCGTAGCTGCTTCCAGAATCACGGTCAGAACCACCGCGCTCGTTGTCCTGAGTAAAACACTTTGCACAAAATACGGGCTTCTTGCCGTTTGGACGGAAGGGAACCTGAGCTGGTCCATGACACTTGCTGCATTCTGCATCAAACATTTCCTTCTGAGCGAAGTCGCGGTTTCCACCACGTGAGTCACGAGAACCGCCGTATCCACCACCACTTGAGCGGTTGAATGAGGGACGTGAAGGGCCACTTGAACGGAAGTTCTTTTTGAAATCAGGCATGAGAAAGTAAGTTAAATGTCGGTTTGGAGCTCAATGAGAGATCGTGTTTACGGCCTAGTTGTAAAAAGGGCAGCCGAGGCTGCATAAGCCGTAAACACCGTACCTCATGGAGAAACACAACGTTATATACAAAATACTATATTGTCCGGAATTAGTCAAGTGCCTGATTGGCGTCTACGCACTCAAGGAGTATAGTTTCTCCGGAAAGGGGATCAGCCATGCTTGATCTGTTTAACGGTTTGGTGCTTACCGAACCAGAAATTGCGGACTTTATTACGCGTGCCCACATCAGCTCGAAGCGTCGCAATAGCGATACCTATGGACCACCGTATGTCATTCATCAGCCGGGTCTCTTACTGGCTGTTTTGGTGAAGCACATTTCGGATCCGAATGTACATTCAATCAGATACTTCATTCCGCAAACACCCTTTGTGCGCATTGGCGACGCCAACGACGCCCGCTACTTCGATATGCTAACAACGGAGGCGGCCTTCAATGTTCTCAACGAAGCGGAGGTTCTGGATCGCGGCGATACTACCGACCGGTGTGGAAGAAGGATATGGTTCCTGAATACCGCAGGGCGCCGAGCATTTGCAAAGTGGCAGCGTTCTGTTCGTGAAGGTGCGGAGCGTGCGCATGCTACGGCGTGACGCTAGAGCCGGTCGTTGGAAATTCCAGCGGCCGGCCTTTGCTATACCCTTTTATAAAATTCAATAGTTCGCTGGAGTCCTTCTGATATTCCGACATCCGCGCTCCAGTTTAGAATCTCTTTTGCCTTACTCACGTCTGCTTGGGAATACACAATATCTCCTGCGCGTGCCGGTGCATAAATAATCTTTGAAGTCGAGTTGGTGAGCCGGAGTATTTCTTCAGCGAGTTCGTTGATAGAAGTTTTCGTACCGCTCCCTATGTTGAAGGTTTGGCCATTTGCAATGTCTGACTCCATGGCGGCAATATTCGCTCGTGCGACATCTTCTACGAATATAAAATCTCGCACTTGTTCGCCGTCTCCATTGATAATCAGATCATCACCTTTTAGTGCTGCGCGAATGAACGCAGTGATCACACCTGCATACGCGGCAGACTGTCCCGGACCATATACATTGAAATAGCGGAGGATTACCGCAGGTAATCCGGACTCACGTAGTAATACTTCTCCGTCGCGCTTGTTTTCTGCATACGGTGAGAGAGGAGACAGAACCTCCTCTTCTTTTACCGGGTGATTCGATTCGCCATATACTGCTGCGCTACTCGAAAAGATACTTTTTATACCGCCTGCACCAGCATTCTTCGCTGCCTGAATTACGCTTTTTGTACCCTCAACATTATTCAAATAATATTCGTCGGGTCGTTCGATACTTTCAGGGACACTAATCTTTGCAGCGCAGTGAAATATACCGTTCACATCCCCGCATACCGATGAAAGTTTTTCAGTATCTAAAATATTCTCTCCAGATTTAAGGTCATATGATGTTGCACCAGAAAGACGCACAATAGTCCCTCCGATAAATCCTTCTCCTCCGGTAACAAGCCAGGATGTCATTGCTGTAAGTATACCTAACTGAATAGGACAGCGAAGTGGCGTATACTTACCACATGACAACAAACACTGAAACTGAACAAACCCCAACCAGCAAGCCAAGACATGGCTGGTTTATGCATGGCTCTGCGTACGGAGGAATGTGGGTAATACTTGTAGGTGTAATATTGCTCCTCAACAATTTTGGTCCACTCAAAAACGAAGCATTCGCAAAGCTATGGCCGCTTTTCGTCATCGCTTCGGGAATCTTTATGATTTTGGGTTCCCGCCGTCGCTGCTAAGACTCGCGCAACGCGTATTCTTGTCTTTTTGGCTCTAACACGGCAAGCTGTGGATACATGAAGGAATTATCTGACCACGCTGCGAAACTCGGCATCACGTTCAAAAACTACGACTTCTTTGAGGAGGCGTTGACTCATCGTTCCTATTTGAACGAGCACAAAGATGCACGCGCACACAATGAACGTCTAGAGTTTCTTGGAGACGCGGTGCTTGAGCTGGCCGTTACACACTTTTTGTTTACGAAATACCCCAGCAAGCCTGAGGGTGATTTGACGTCATTTCGTGCGGCGCTCGTGAATACCGTTTCTCTTGCAGAGAGCGCGGAGGTCATTGGTCTTAACGACATGCTCTTCCTTTCCAAAGGAGAGAGTAAAGACACGGGACGCGCCCGCCAGATTATCTTGGCGAATGCCTTCGAAGCGCTTCTGGGTGCAATTTATTTAGATCAAGGATACGACGCTGCTGAATCATTCATCGCAAAGCATCTATACGCAAAGATCGATCCTGTGGTTAAGGAGCGAAGCTGGCAGGATGCGAAGAGTAAGTTCCAGGAACTTGCTCAGGAAAAGAAAGGAAAGACACCTGCATACCGCACGCTTAGTGAGGTGGGACCTGATCACGACAAGATATTCCGCGTTGGGGTATTCGTTGGTGAAGAAAATATCGCAGAGGGAGAAGGTCATTCAAAGCAAGAGGCGGAACAAGCTGCGGCGCAGGCAGCTATTGACAAGACCGGCTGGTAAGCAGAGACTCCAGCTAGGTCAATTGCAAGCGTGCAATTGTGTGGGGGATGGATATGACGAATTTGAATTCAGACACGCTCGGCAGCAAAAAAGGGGTGCTCGAGGCTTTGCTGGGAGCTGTTCTCATAGTGAGCGTGCCCGTTCTTCTGGCGGCGAGCTTGCTTGCCTTGGTGTTCACACAGTTCCTGATCGCCGGTGGTTGTGTTGCCGGCATGATCGGAGCAGGGGTTTTTCTCAAGCGAATCGTGCAGAAGCGGGAGGTGAAGGAGGACCTTGCCTTCGGCGCGCTACCCCTACAAGCCGCTTCTCACGCTCATCGTGGGGGCCGCTGCGGCGCTAATTTTCGCGCTGCGGAGCAGCCACATTATCTGAATAGATCGCATAGTCGATCAAACGGGCCGTCACTCCAAAGGGGTGGCGGCCATTGTGTATACCCGCTTCCTTTTCATACGCTATACTTACTTCAATGTTGAAGCGACTCGAGATCGCAGGGTTTAAGTCCTTTGCCCGAAAGACGGTGTTAGATTTTTCGTCAGCGACGACGGCTATTGTTGGACCTAATGGTTCAGGTAAATCGAATGTTGCAGAAGCATTCCGCTTTGCGCTTGGCGAACAGTCGATGAAATCAATGCGAGGCAAACGCAGTGAAGATCTCATCTTCGCAGGTTCTCATGCCACCGCACGCGCGAACCGTGCAGCGGTGACTATTATTTTTGATAACGAAACGAGGACTGCTAACGGTGGCGGAAGTCGTTTGTTCCCCAAGCTTGAATTTGATGAGGTTAGCATTGAGCGTGCTGTTTTTCGCGACGGATCGAGCGAGTATTTAATTAACGGTTCAAAAGTACGTTTGCGAGACGTGCAGGAGCTTTTGGCATCAGCAAACATTGGCGAAACGGGCCATCATATTATTTCTCAAGGCGAAGCAGACCGTATTCTTCTTGCGCATCCGCGTGAACGTCGCGCCATGCTTGAGGACGCGCTTGGTTTGAAGGCATTTGAATTCAGGAAACAAGATGCCGAGCGAAAGCTCGAAAAGACTGATGCAAATGTGCGTGAGGTAGAGAGTTTGCGTCGGGAGATTGCACCGCACATTCGCTTTTTGAAGAAGCAGGTTGAACGTATTGAGCGCGCAGAGTCTTTGATTGAAGAGTTGGCAATAGCGTGCCAGACGTATTTTGCGATTGAAGAGAAGTACGTGGAGGTAGAGCAGAAAGAGGCGGCGCGCATGCGCGCCGCTTCAGCAGAGAAACTCGCACATGCCACAAAGGCGCTCACTGATTTCGATGAACGTACGACCCACGACACGGAAGGAATGAAACTTGCGCAGCGTATCCGTGACGCCGAACGAGAAGTGGACCGCGCTACCGCAGAACGGAGCGCTCTGGGACGTGAGCTCGGACGTATAGAAGGAGCGCTTGAAGGCGCGAAGCGCCGGGGACGAAACATGCAGCAAGCGAATGACGTGCGGGTAACACGTGAAGACCTGCAAGCACTTCAGGATCTGGCACAAGAACACGCGTCGCTCGATGACCACGCAAATCCCGCAGCACTTCTGGCAGCACTTCGCTCACTCCGTGGAGCCATAAGCGCGTTCTTCACCAAGCACGTACATGCCGACGAAGATATTCTCCAGGACGAAGAACAGCTCGTACATTCACTAACTCGTGAACAAGAAATTGCGCTTGCGAAAGACGCAGAGCTTGCCGTACGCATTGATGAGTCACGTACCGCACTTATGAAAGCGCGTGAAGCATCGATGGCGCATGACGAAACAGGCCGCGAAGAACGTCATCACATCCTTCAGCTTGCTGAAGAGAAGGCGCGTGAAGAAGCGGCGCTGGTACGTCTTGACGCGCGTCTTCAAGAACTTTCATACTTAAGCACCTCTCTTGAACACGAACGTGCAGAAGTGCTCGCTCTTGCAGGAAGTCGTGCACTTTCATATACGCCACTTGTCGAATTACCCCAAGAACCTCGTCAGGTACAGCTGGATCGAAAGCGCACATTAGAGCGCCTTAAGATTCGCGTTGAAGAAGCGGGCGGAGGAAGCGAAGACGTTAAGAAGGAATACGAAGAAGCAGTGGCACGTGAAGAATTCCTTGCACGAGAACTTGAAGACCTTGCTTCTTCATCTGCAGGACTTCGGGCACTCATTGATGAGCTTGATACCGAACTTACGCGCACGTTCAGTGAAGGACTCGCGTCCGTTAACACTTCCTTCGGCGAATTCTTTAGCCTTATGTTTGGTGGAGGTGGTGCAAAACTCGTACTTGAAGACCTTGCGCCCGCTATCAGCGAGAGTGAAGACGAAGACGTCTTTGATACAGAAGAAGGCGATGAAGCGTTCGCACCACAGAAACGTTTTAAGCCAGGCATCGATATTTCCGTACATCTTCCAAAGAAACGTGTGCAGTCACTACTCCAGCTCTCCGGAGGCGAGCGTGCGCTTACGTCAATCGCTCTTATCTTCGCAATGAGCCAGGTGAACCCGCCGCCATTCCTAATCCTCGACGAAACGGATGCTGCCCTCGATGAGGCGAACAGCCGTCGCTACGGTGACATGATTGAGAGCCTCGCAAAGAAGTCGCAGCTGATTGTTATTTCACACAATCGCGAAACTATGAGTCGCGCTGGAATCCTCTACGGTGTAACCATGGGAAGTGATGGCGTTTCGAAGCTTCTTTCCATTAAGTTTGACGAAGCAACGCAGGTTGCGAAATAACATGGAGGGATTCAACTCATTTTCTCCCTCAGCGCATAAGGAATCGCCTCCTGATCCGTGGCAGCAAGAGGTTGCCGCCATAGACGAAGAGTCTCGTCGATTTGATGAGGCTTCTCGTGCGCGAATTGAACATGCAAAGCACGCGGCAGGGAGTCTCAATGGCCCAGCATGGCGAGAAAAGATGGCACTGGCTGGATTCGAAGAAGGCGCAGAAATCGATGAACGATCGGGAGTTATTAACGGACAGCCATTCCACATCATGGGCGTTTCTCATATTCCTGAAACCTTTTTGCTTCGGCGAAAGGAACTAGAGCTTGCGATAGCGAATGCTGGCGTAATCGTTCTTGAAGGAGCCCCAGAACTGGCAGCATTGTATGGAGAACCGTATAAAGATGAACTTCGTCAGAAATTCAAAGCAGAAGGAAAGTCTGCTGCAGAAGCTGAGGCGTGGATCAAACAAAATTTCGAGGACCCAAACTTCAATCCCTTTTTCCATGAACTCGAACAGCTGGCAAAAAAGCACAAGAAGTCAGTGATAACAATTGATCCGCATTCTGGTATCGGACGCACGAACTACCGAACACTACGCGAGGACGGCACGGTGGACGACGCGCTCACCGGAAGATCTGACAATGTGAACGTGGGTGTGCAGGGAGCCTGGGCTGCCTCCGTTGCTCTCGGCGGGTATGTGGCTCTGTCACATGAACGGGAGAAACAGTCATCATCTTCAGATGAACCAGTTCAAATGAGTCGAAGAAAGTTTCTAACGGGTCTCGCTGCAGGAGTAGGCGCAGCTGCACTGACTCCAACCGCGATTGCTAACTTAGGCGACGCCTCTATGCTCGAGTCCGTATCCTATGACGTTATTGATTATCGAAACACTGCCGTTGCGCGCGGTATTGATGCGTATACGAAAAAACACAAAGTAGATGGTCCGGTAACTCTTTTTTACGGCAAAAATCACGCAAATGGTCTTGAGCGTTATCTAAAAAATCCTGGCTTACGTGACGCCAAATACGAATTATATGCTCCTTTGCGAGGAGTGTCGGAACCTCGTCTTGAAGAGTATAGATTTGAGGAAAAAGACAACACGCACACCTATGCGTGGCAGCACGTGCGTACCGAATCGGTATAGCGGCATAGAAGGGGCGGGTAATTCGAAAAAGTAACTATCGTATATTTGCAACTGAGTTGCGTTTATACGATAGTTACTTTTTCGATGCTCTAAATTTGAGATTCTGAACGGGACTTTAGACTTTACGCCGCGCTCGGTGCTAGTGCGAAATCCAATTCCTTCTCTGCAACGCGCGCCGCCATGAGCTTCACACGGATAGGGTCGCCGAGTGCGTACTGAACTTTTGTACGTTCGCCAATGAGTCGGTAACGCTTCTCGTCATAGGTGAAGTAATCATTTCCAATGTCGCGAATTCGTACCATCCCTTCAGCGCGTGTTTCCTTAAGTTCCACATAGAGACCGCGGTCAGAGACACCAGAGATAACGGCATCAAATTCTTCACCAATGCGCGTCTCAAGGTATTCAACCTGTTTCATCTTGATAGAATCGCGTTCAGCTTCAGTAGCGGCAGCTTCGCGTTCGCTTGAATGCTGCGCGAGCTGATCGAATTCGGCCATCTCTTCTTTGGTCATAGGTTCACGATCAGTGAAGTGCTTGAGAAGACGATGGGTGAGGAGGTCAGGGTAGCGACGGATAGGGGAGGTGAAGTGCGTGTAGCACTCGAAGGCCAGTCCAAAGTGACCGATGTTCTTTGAGCTGTAGATAGCTTTCGACATAGAACGAAGCGCAGCAACTTTGATCAAATATTCTTCAGGCTTTCCATGCACGCTTGCGAGAAGCGCATTCATGTCTGCTCCGGTTACGTGCCCGTTATTTTCCTTAAGGTCATATCCAAGCACCTTCAAGAACTGCGAAAGGTTCATGATGCGGTCAGCATCCGGCACATCGTGGATGCGGTAGATAGGCATTTGCGTAAGGTTCGCTGCCTTTGCCTGCTGCGTGAGGTACGTGGCCACTTCTTCGTTCGCCAAAAGCATGAA
>JAQBQR010000019.1 GCA_028286945.1 Parcubacteria group bacterium
CAGCTATTACCAAGTTCGATTAGCTTTTCACTCCTTACCACAAGTCATCCCAAGACGTTGTACGATCTACGGGTTCGGGCCTCCATGTGACTTTCGTCACACTTCACCCTGCTCATGGCAAGCTCACCTGGCTTCGGGTCGTATGTATGCCACTAACGCGCTATTCACACTCGGTTTCCCTGGGGCTCCGTCCCATTACGGACTTAGCCACATGCGACATACATACACTCGCAGGCTCATTCTTCAATAGGCACGCTATAACGGATTCAAGACCCGCCATAACCCTTTGTAAGTGCACGGTTTCAGTTCTATTTCACTCCCCTCTCGGGGTTCTTTTCACCTTTCCCTCACGGTACTAGTTCACTATCGATCTTAGAAATTATTTAGCCTTACCGGTTAGTTCCGGCAGATTCACTCGGGCTATTCGTGTCCCGAGCTACTCAAGAATAGGAGCACAAAAGAGTTTTATATTTCGCGTACGGGGCCATTACCCTCTGGGGCGTTGCTTCCCAGCAACTTCCGCTATATAGAACCTTTGTAACTTTTGCCGTACAAGTACGGAGCTCTTACCTTACTACCCCGAATACAAGTATTCGGTTTGGGCTGTTCCCGTTTCGCTCGCCGCTACTAAGGGAATCGCGGGAGTTGTGTTGCATCTATTCGAAGCATCGAATAGACAGAACACAACTCGCTGTTGTTTTCTATTCCTCTGGGTACTGAAATGTTTTACTTCCCCAGGTTAGCTCTCTATCACATACGGATAGAGTGATCATTTCTGACCGAGTTTCCTCATTCGGACACCTCCGGATCAAAGCCTACATACCGGCTCCCCGAAGAATTTCGCAGGTTAGTCACGTCCTTCATCGCATTTCTAAGTCTAGGCATCCACCATGCACCCTTCACGTTTCCAATGCGGAAACCTGAACACCACTTACTTTTTGTTTTTTGTTCGACGGCATAACCGTCGAACGGTTTGTGATCAACGGCTATTCGCCGTTGAATTTCGATTTGATGCAATTTCAATCAACCCCTCTGCCGAAGCAAAGAAGCCGTTGAATACCTTACCTATTCGTGTGTCAAAGGACGTGTGTTACTAAAAGAAAAAACGCGCCCCAGAGCGCGCGAGAAAGCCAGAAGGCCTTTTCGTTTAAACGCTCCGTTTGGCTAGTGATTTCTTCGTAATTAACACGTAAAAGGAGTATATAGGTGCGGCAATTGCCTGTCAACATAGCCCTAGGCAGTGGATACATCAACCTCGAAAATCTATGGACAACATATAGTAAATATAGTATAACTATGCCATGAGCCCGAGGCTCGTGTGTGCACTCTAGATTGGGGATTGGGACATGAACATTCAAAAAGCGGGTGGATTCCTGCTATTTGCCGCCTTAGTCGTGAGCTTTCAGCTCGCGGCTCGGTATCTTCCCCATCATTCGTGGTGGTGGGCGGCCAGCCTTTGCTGCGCGGTCCTGTGCTTTGCGTTCGGGATCGTGCACATCTGCGCTCTCGGCGCTAATTTTCTGTCAGCGAAGCTCGACTCGAGCTACTTCCCTCTTGAGGGAGGAATGTGTCTCTGGCAGAAGATGGTTATCGTTATGGGCAGCTTCGCATTGGCGATCGCCGCCTACGGCGACTACCGCGCTTTGATCAGCGTGGACGCACTGCTGCTAGCGTGTACCGCCGCTCGCCTCCTGCAGTGGGGCTTCAGCGGGCGCGAGCACCTCAATGCGTTCAGGATGAACGCATAACATAAAACGGGCGCGACTCTCCTTGAGTCGCGCCCGTCCTACGTTTAGTTTGAACTTTTTTGCCTATGACTTCACTTCCTCCCGCATCTTTTCAATGAAGCGAGCTGCAGCCTCCTGACCGCCAAGACCAAATGAAAGGCCGAAGGCAAGCGCAAGCGCTACCACTACTCCGGTGAAGAGAGGCTGGATAAAGTCGCTCGCCACCTGAAGATGATCGAGCGCTGCGAGGATTGCGAAGATCCAGATTGCCCAACGAGCAAGTGAACCGAGGAGGTTAGCTGAGCGCAGGTGCGCGGCACGAGCTGATCCCGCAACCACCTTCTGTACAGCGTCTGCAAGGACGGCGGCCACCAGAAGGATGAGTACCGCGATGATGACCTGGGGAAGATAGCCGAGCACTACCGTACGAAGGAAGATGGTTACTTCCGTAAGGTGAATAACATCAAGTGCGGCTACCAAGAATACGATGATGAAAAACCATTTCACCAAGAACCCGAGGAACGCGCCCGAATCGAGACGAAACCCTGCACGCTCCACGACACGCTCGACGCCTGCAGAACGCAGCGCCTGGTCAACCTTGAGGGAACGGATTACCTGCGCCACGATTCTTCCAAGACCGGCACCAATGATCCAGCCAAGGATGAAAATAATAATGGCGACGATAATATTCGGAATGAACGCAACGAGGCCATATGAGAGACCTTGGAACGATTGCGTAAGCACGTCAGCCCAGGTGTTGAGAAACATAGTATGAGTAAGCTAGTGCTGCTAAAGCGCCCGCAGTGCGGTGCCTAGTAAAAGTGTAGCAAGCATCCTTAGCGCAGAACGGCGCTCTGTGGATAGGCGCCGTTTGGCTACATCCCCATTTTGTCCAAGAGAACGCGATGCGAGAAATCAAAGATATCGCGAAGGAGGCGGTCGTATACCCCACGACGATATTTAAAGTCTTCCGTTGTAAACGAAGCGAAACGGAGTTCACGTCCAAGCTCAGCTTCAAGTGCGCGAATAGAAGTATCGAGTGCTTTTTCGTCTAGCTTGTCCCCCACTACGAGAAGATCCACTTTTGTTTCAACAGCTCCCGTAAACAAACCTGACAAAACAACGAGGCGTACGCTTCCCGCTTTCTTGAGCGAATTCACGATGTCTGCATCGCTAAGATTTGTGGTTGAACGAATGAAGGTCTGAAGCGCTTCGTAGTACGGGAATTTGCGATTCGTTTGAAACTGCGCAGCACCCTTCCCCACTTTCTTTCGAACAAGTCCCGCAGCAGTTAGCGCACTCAATTCTTTGCGAACAGCGTCCTTTGCGGCTTTTGTCCTAAAGGCAGTGTCCACAAGAGTAAAGGACAAATCATCATTAAAGAGGAATAGGCGGAGAACCTTGAGGCGGACAAACGAACCAAAGAGGCGGGAGAGCGGATCCATAACGTAGGGTCATTGTAGCTATATTCCTGCGTACCGCGCAAGTATTGCTAAATATATTGATATACTGGCTGAAACACGCCTATTAATCTCTATGAAAATCAGTTTTATTGTCCCTGCCTACAACGAAGAAAGCGTTATTGCAGGCTGTGTAGAGTCCATACTCGAGAGCATTAAGGTGCATCCCTACGATGCTGAAGTAATTGTGGTAGATAATGCCAGTACCGATAGAACAGCGGAAATAGTTTCTTCGTATGAGAATGTGCGCCTGATTCAAGAGCCTAAAAAAGGGGTGGTGTGGGCAAGAAAAGCCGGTTTCGAAGCTTCCACCGGCG
The DNA here is from genome assembly GCA_028286945.1 of Parcubacteria group bacterium. Taxonomy (GTDB): domain Bacteria; phylum Patescibacteriota; class Minisyncoccia; order Phycocordibacterales; family Phycocordibacteraceae; genus C7867-001. The sequence goes on from JAQBQR010000019.1 coordinate 3,505, forward strand.
ACATTATTGCCTTCCTTGATGCAGATAATCTTGTACCTGCTTCTTGGTTACCCAAAGTACGCGCAGCATTTGAAGAAGATACAACACTTCTTGCTCTTACAGGACCGTATATTTTTTATGACACTCCGTGGTATGTGCGCGCGACCGCATATACGTTCTACCGTATTGGAAATCTTATTGATCACATTCAGGCGCTCTTTAAATCACATTCGATGCTGCTTGGCGGAAACTTTATTATTCGTCGAGAAGTAATTGACCGAATCGGTGGCTTTGATACGTCGATTGCGTTTTATGGTGACGATGCTGACATCGGACGCAGGGTTGGTGAGGTCGGTAAACTTAAATGGGATTTTGGCATTCCTATGAAATCATCTGGCCGAAGACTTATGAAGCAAGGGGTTATCGCCACCGGCGGCCTCTATGCCCTGAATCATTTCTGGATTAATTTCTTCAAACGCCCCTACAGCACTGACTATACTGATATCAGAGTTGAGGATAAAGCGTAGTTTGGTAATGGTAATGAAAAAGCCCCACACGCAGTGCGGGGCTTTTTCATTGGTTGGAGTGTACCGCTTATTTAAGCGTTACCTTTCCACCTGCCTCTTCGATCTTCGCCTTAAGGGCGTTTGCATCGTCCTTGCCAACGTTCTCCTTCAACATAGATGGAACACCGTCTACAAGGTCCTTTGCCTCCTTAAGTCCAAGACCAAGCGCCTCCTTAACTGCCTTGATGACAGAAATCTTGTTTGCGCCTGCATCAGTGAGCTCTACGTTCATTGATGTCTTTTCTTCTTCACCAGCGGCGCCACCAGCTGCAGGACCTGCAACGGCAACAGCGGCTGCTGAAACGCCGAACTTCTTCTCGAAGACCTTCACGAGCTCAGAAAGCTCCATGACACTCATCTTCTCGATTTCGCTGACGATTGACTTGAACTTAGCAGGAACCTCAACCTCTGCTTCCGCAGCTGCTGGTGCTTCTGCCTTTGCTTCAGCAGGAGCCGCTTCCTCTGCAGGAGCAGCCTCTTCTGTAGCTTCGGTCTTTACTTCATCTTCAGCCATATAATTGTTCTAAATTTCTAAAGTTACGCCGTCTTCTTCTGCGCGATTGCGTCAAGCGCGATGACAAAGCTCTGGATAGGGCTGTTGATCACGTTGACGAACATTCCACGGAGGACTGGTACCGGCGGAATTGTTGCGATAGCGCGCATATCTACTGCATTCAAGAAACGGTTTTCGAATACGCCTCCTATGATGGAAAGTGAATCCTTATGCTTCTTGCCTGCCTCGAAGATTCCACGTGCTGCGGCGGTTGCGTCAGTTGACCACGCAAGAGCGAGCTCACCAGACATCTCAGGCAGAGTGCCTTCGTAGCCATTTGAGGTGAGTACGCGCTTTACGAGCGTCTTCTTTGCGACGTAGTAGCCGATGCCTTCTTCCTTCAACGACTTACGCATTGCTGACGTATCAGCAACGGAAAGACCTTTGAAGTTAACGAAGACCACCGATACGGCGTCCTTGAGCGCATCCGTCACTTTCGCGACAATATCCTCTTTCTTTGCTTTGGTAATTGCCATAATTTGTTTTTGGTTCGTACGACGAAACGGAAAACGGTCCAGGCAAATGCCAGGACCGTTTGAGGAGAGAACAGATGCACGCCTAAATGGCTGCGTTCTGTATCGTCACTCGACCAGACTTCTGGTCTGCTCAGTAGTGAGCAGAACCTGCTGGCTGTCTTCGATCCGTACTCCCCCACCATACCGTAATTAGATATATAACGCAAAAGCCACCCCTCGGGGTGGCTTTTGCGTTCTCAACTAACTAATTGTCAGCTGATCTACGTTTGTCCTAAGAGTTAGGCGCGAACGTAAACCGGAGCTGTAATGTAGTTGTTGTTGAAGACCGCTGTGCTTGCTGCTGGAGCAGCATCGGTTGAACCGAACTTCATGTTGAAGAGCTGAGCGTATACAGACTGGTTGAAGCCCTGAGTAAGGGTGATAGTCACCGTTACCTGCTTCGTCTGGCCTGAGTGAACAACGTAGTTGTTCGATCCGCTCGTATCAGCTGTTGAAGTGATAGCAGAGGTGGTTGCAGTTGTCGTAGCAGCAGTTCCGTTTGATAGGATCTGGCCGTTAATTGCAGTGTTTGCGTTCTTTGAGAAGAACACATCCTGTCCAAACGCCGTCACATTGTATGTGAAGGTGAATGTACCCTGCTGGCTACCTGTTGTTGTGTTAACCGTCGTTACGTTCGCAGTTGCTGATGATGGGCTAGCATCAAGAGCAAGACCGATTGAACGGAAGGTAATAACGTTTCCAGTCACTGAACCAGAGATAGTTACGTTGTTACCAGCTGTGTTAACCGCATCCCATCCGTTTGAAGGGATTGAGAGTGCAACAGAAGCGCCTTCAGGAACCGTGTTTCCGGTACCAACTGCGTTAATGTCAGCCTTAACTGAGAAGCTCTGGGTTGTGCCCTGAGGAATCTTTACGTTAAGGTTCTTGAACTTAACTGAAGTTGAAGCTGAACCAACGGCGTAGCTCTCAGTATCGAGAAGCGTTGACCCCTGGTAAAGCTTAACGGTGCGGATGAGGTCTGAAGAAGAAGCGGTGGTTGTAGCAACTGACACAGGGATTGTGTAGATAGATACATCACCGTCCTTTGCCTGAAGTGTGAAGGTAGCAAGCGTAACATCAGAAGTGGTGTTATTGGTGCTTGCCTGAACCGTCGTTGCCTGAGGGTTGTCAGAACCAGTTGAAACCGTAAGGCTTCCACTTGTGTTCGTGCTTACTGAGACAGTGGCGGTTGAACCTGCAGAACTTGATGAGTACTCATTGATTCCCTTGGCATCAATAGCACGTACACCCTGTGAAGAGAGGAAGATGCTGTAGATGTTGTTGTTGTTTGATGAGTTGATCGTGTTCTGAGTTGAAAGCTTGAGGTAGTAGTCAGCTGTGGTGTCCATCTTAACTACGTCCTTAAGACCATCAAAACGAAGGCGGTAGATCTGGTTTCCGTTTCCGGCAGTACCGTCCTGGCTCCAGTTGTTGATGTCAGAACCGTCGAGCGTAGCTACAACAGTGTTGTTGCGCATAAGCTGTGCAGTTGAGAACACGTTCCAAGGGCGAGGTGAAGATACGTTTGCAGTTCCTGCAGTGCTGAGGAACATGTCGTAATCTACACGGTTAACCTGGAGGTCAGATCCCGTTGCGCGGAACTCGAAACCGTAAACGGTGTCAGAGTCAGCGGCGTTGAGTGACGTGTTGGTTGCTCCAACAATTTTGAAGTTGTTGAGGCTACCTTCTCCACCTGCAAGAGGGCCAGTCGTAGTCGTGGTTGTCGTGCCGGTTGAGCATGATACGCCAGTCGTTGGGCTGAATCCTGCGGTTGAAGTACAACCTGAAGGAAGAGTTCCGGTTGAAACGGTACCTCCAGCAGATACAGCGGCACGAGTGATCGGACCGAAGTAACCTGCAGCTGGTGAGATAGCGTTAGCTGCCTGATAAGCGGCAAGAGCTGCCTTCGTCTGTGCACCGAAGTATCCGGTTGCGCCAGCGGCGATGGTGAAGCCCTTAGCCATAAGCCAGGTCTGAAGCGCAGTCACATCTGTTCCATGAGAACCGATGGTGAGGTTACGCGTGAACGTAGCTGAAGTTGTCGTAGAGGTGGTCGTTGTCGTTGTCGTCTGAGCTCCTACAACAGAAGCGAAAGATGACAATACGAGGGCTGCGCCCGCGATTCCTGCTGCGACACGTGCAACGGTGTTTGTTGCTGTAGTCATAACAATTTTTTAAGTTTTTTGTGAACGAGAGAGCGACGATGCGATTACGTATAGAAGGTGCATCGAACGTTTTCCCGGAGTTTGTAATTTTCAATAAGCGGAACTTTCTTTCACACTACCCGACAGAGCATCTTGTCGACTCACGCTCCATCGGTTAGTTAGCAAACGCTATAAGCAATTCTGAGTCCATCCATATAATCAAGTGCTTCAGTTCTGATGCCCGCCTCTGTATATACAGACGGGCGGGCCGATAAAGGCTTACACCTTCTCGGCCTAACATTCTGCGCGGCACTACCCGCGCTATGGGTCCAACTTCTTATCGCACAGGGCGAATGAAAGCTGGATGAATGTCAAAGTTCACTATCGTTCAGAGTACGCACCATCCATTTCGGGATACCTAAGCAGTATAACGAGTAGACGGGCGTATCTGTTGTATTAAGAATGTGGATAACTGCTTGGTTCCACGCCTAGGAGAAAGCAACGGAGTGCTCCCCAGGAGAGAAATCAGGCCGTTACGACACCCCTCCAAGGTACCATTTTCATGAAGCGAAGTCAATGAATTGCTAGCGTCCTGCGGCAGAGTAGGTGGTCCATCGACGCTCTCCTGTTTTGAGTACCTGACCCGTATCAATGAGTGCCTGGAGTTCTCTCTGAATGGTCTTTTCGCTTACGTCACGGATAAGCATGGAGATATCCTTTATATAGGAAGGGCCTTTTGAACTCAGTATTGAAAGGATGGCGTCTCGGCGATCAGCCGTCTTGTCCTTTATGTCTTTAACCTGTCCTAGAGGCTGTCCTTTAGCAGAGTTGGCGGTACGCGGCTTTTGCATACCAGGAGTTCGTAGTTCCCGTACAGGTTCAGGTGCGCGAGGAAAGATTCCGAGTGTCCGCTCTGCCCCCACCTCTTTCGCGAGCGCAGCGAGCGAAGGGACATCATCCAAGAAAAGGCGTGGCTCCTCGTATGTGGCAATCTCTTGCAGAAGCTGCTGCGCTTCCCGTGCAATAAGATCTGCATTCATGGCAGACAAAAGACCTCCCACCCGCCCAATGGAGAGGACACTTGAGAGAGCTAACAATTCGCGGGACATGCTGTCTCGTGCCGCTGAGGGGGGAAGAATTGCTGCATCAATCAAACCGACGGCAACAGCGTCCATTCGGTCGCGAAGTGCCACGGCCGTACGGAACGCAGGCGACACTAAATGGATAGCTTTTGCCAAACGTTCAGCCTTTTTGTAGATATAAACGCGACGTATGTCTTTTTCAAATATGTTGGAAAATATACTCTTCTCTAGGACAAAGTTATCAGAATGAGAACGGACATCATTCCCTTTCGGGTTTGAGATTTCCTTATCCTGTCCTTTATTGTCCATAAGAAATTGTATAAGACATCATTGCTGATTACGGACAGTATATACGCATACGGACAATTGCAAAGGATTTGTCCACCTCTGCTATTTTCTACATTCTTAAACCAGTACATAACAGTGCGTTCTGTAGAGAAATGCTAAAATACCTAGATAATGGCGAAGCGAAAATCGAAGAAGCGAGATGCAGAAAATATGGACGCGCTGGCTAAATGGGCTGGCGGTATTTTACTTATTGCTCTTGGCTTAATCCTCGTACTTGGCGCTGCAGGATACGCGACTGGAAGCCAGTTTGGAGGTGACATCGGCAACCTCATATTTATGTATACGTACCAGGGTCTTGGTATTGCTGCCTACCTCCTACCCATTGGAGTGGCGGCAGCCGGAATCGGCGTACTCATGAAAAGCAGTTTCAGACCCACTCTTACAAGCTTTGGATTTGCCCTCATGCTTCTTTCTGCGCTCACCTTCTTAGGTGCAGTTGACCCAAATCTTGCAGGAGTGCCCGGCCCAGGTGGAGTGCTCGGAACATTCGCTGGACTCGAAGCAATTCACCTCTTTGGATTTGCGGGAGCAATCATACTTCTCGGCGCACTTATATTAGTAGGACTCGGAATCGTCACCGACATCCAGGCACTCTTTTCACATATCGGCGCATTTGGTAGCAAGGCCGGCGGCGCGCTCACTTCTATAAAACTACCTTCCCGCAGCAAAGACGAGGATGAGGAATTTGAAGAAGAGGTGGAGGAGGACGAAGATGAGACTGAAGAAACTCCGGCTGCGATCGCGGAACGCGAACCAACCGTCACTCACTTTAATGAAAATGTTAATACCGGAGGAATTGCTGCCGGAGCAATCCCTAGTTTTGATGCTGAATACAATCCCCCTCCCCTTTCGCTCCTCGGAGCAGATAAAGGAAAGCCTGGCGTGGGTGATATCAAAGCAAATGCAAATATCATTAAGCGCACCTTTATTAATTTTGGTATTTCCGTAGAAATGGATGAGGTATCTGTCGGACCGACGGTCACCCGCTATGCCATCAAGCCCGCCGAAGGCGTCCGCCTTTCCAAGATCGTTGCTCTTCAACAAAACCTTGAGCTCGCCCTCGCGGCCCATCCTGTTCGCATCGAAGCACCGATCCCAGGAAAGTCTCTCGTGGGTATTGAAGTCCCAAATGCTTCAAAAGCTATGGTGGGTCTCGGCGGCATCATGAATGCACCTGAGTGGGGCTCGAGCACCAAGCCGCTCCTTGCTGCCATTGGACGCGATATCGCCGGTACTCCCCATTATGTGAACGTAGCGAAGATGCCTCACGGACTTATTGCCGGTGCCACAGGTTCTGGAAAGTCAGTGGCAATACACGCCGTTATTACTTCTCTTCTTTACCGCAACGGTCCGAACACGCTTCGCTTTATCATGGTGGATCCAAAGCGCGTCGAGCTTACGCTCTATAACGGCATCCCCCATCTTTTGACCCCCGTTATTACGGACCCTAAGAAAGCCATTATGTCGCTCAAGTGGGCCGCAAAGGAAATGGATCGTCGATACGGCATCCTTGAGGGTGAGCAAGTGCGTGACATTGATTCGTACCATAAGACGGTGCTCGAGCCTGCACGTAAGAAAGCAGGCAAGAATCCAAATGCTGAAGTGCCGGAGGCCCTTCCCTACATCGTCATTGTTATCGACGAGCTCGCCGATATCATGCAGACCTTCCCTCGTGAACTCGAAGCGGCTATCGTTCGCCTTGCACAGATGTCGCGCGCCGTGGGTATTCATCTTATTCTTTCAACCCAGCGTCCTTCCGTGAACGTTATTACAGGTCTCATTAAGGCGAACGTCCCTACCCGTCTTGCGCTTCAGGTGTCTTCACAGATTGATTCCCGTACCATTCTCGATACCGGAGGTGCGGAACAGCTCCTTGGGGCCGGAGATATGCTCTATATGAGTGCCGACATGCAGAAGCCGGTGCGTGTGCAGACAGCGTTCATATCAGAGGACGAGGTTAAAAAGGTTGCTCAGTATATAAAGCAGAACAATGCTGGAAACCTTACCGCCTTAGACCTTAGCGGTAATAATGTACCGCTTGAGAACAATGACGCCGTCATGCTTGGTTCAGGTATGCAGGACATGATGGATGATGACAGCGACGATGACCTTTATATGGATGCGAAGAATGCTGTTGAGGAAGCCGGTCGTGCCTCAACCTCCTATCTCCAGCGCAAACTCCGTATTGGATACTCCCGCGCAGCCCGCCTTATGGATATTCTGGAAGAAAAGGGTGTAATTGGTCCTGCAGATGGTTCCCGTCCCCGAGAAATCCTTTCTCAGGGTGGAGGTGGAGGTTCCGAAGAAGCCGAGGAAGACTTTTAACTCTTTTCTAGGTTTTAGTTAGAAAGCCTCATAATAGCCACCCATGTCATTCTCTTCCCGCACTATTGGTCTTATACTGCTCGCTCTGGTGCTCTCATACGGCTTTGTGAAGGCCCTTCCCTTGCTCCGCGGCCCTCAGATAGCCATTGCTGACCTCTCTACGAACGAGACGGGCTTAACCAACCTTTCAGGTACGGCAATACACACTGAGACTCTATCCGTGGACGGCAGCACCCTGCTCATTGATGGCGACGGCCATTTTTCGACCAAGCTGATGCTTCCCCGCGGAGGCGCTATACTTACCTTAACGGCAACCGATCGCTTTGGGCGCAGCCGAACGCTCGAGCGGACCGTGGTAACCCCGTAATTATCATTTTAGATTTCGTTATATGCCAGCAAAGAAAGTCGCAAAGTTCGCAAAAAAGAAAAGTGCTTCTATTCCTGAAGAAGACCAAGGAATGGAGGAGGATGTAGATATTGACGCCGAAGACACTCCTAAAGGTCCAAAGGATTCTGATGCTGAAGCACGTAGAAAATCTATTGAGCTTGCTATAAAGGAGATCAAAACCAAATTCGGTGACGAAGCCATCATGACGTATGGCTCGACAAAACCTACTGCTATTGAATCAATTCCAACTGGTTCTATTGGTCTCGATGCTGCACTTGGCATCGGGGGACTTCCCCGCGGACGCATCATTGAAATTTTCGGTCCAGAATCTTCTGGTAAGACAACACTCGCGCTTCACTCCATTGCAGAAGCGCAGAAGAAAGGCGGCGTGTGTGCATTCGTTGACGCAGAACATGCGCTTGATCCTGACTACGCGCGAAAGATTGGCGTGAAGCTCGGCGAACTTCTTATCTCTCAACCTGATACCGGTGAACAAGCACTCGAGATTGTTGAGTCACTTGTTCGTGCAAACTCCGTGGATATCATCGTGGTGGACTCAGTGGCTGCCCTCACCCCAAAGGATGAGATCGAAGGCGACATGGGTGCGCACCATGTGGGTAAGCAAGCACGTTTGATGAGCCAGGCACTTCGCAAACTTACGGCCATCACCGCAAAGTCGAAGACCACCGTTATCTTCATCAATCAGATCCGCATGCAGATTGGAGTGATGTTCGGTAACCCAGAGACAACGCCAGGCGGTAAAGCGCTTAAGTTCTACACCTCAGTTCGTCTTGATATTCGCCGTATTGCGCAGATCAAGAAGGGCGAAGAGATTGTAGGAGGGCGTGTACGTGTGAAGGTTGTTAAGAATAAGGTAGCGGCTCCGTTTAAGACCACCGAGTTCGACCTTATGTATAACGAAGGCATCTCCCGCGAAGGTGAGATCATCGCTCTTGGTGAGAAATACGAGATTGTAACGAAGTCTGGTTCAAGCTATAGCTATGGTGAAACAAAGCTTGGCCGCGGATACGACGCAACGCGTACCTTCCTCCGTGAAAACAAGCCTATTGCAAATGAGATCTTGAAAAAGATCCGCGTAGAGCTTGATAAGGCGTGAGTATTAGAAAATAAAAGCAGCTGCTCTCTGAGCAGCTGCTTTTATTTTATCTCCCCTTCCCTACGTTAATCGCAGCATTGGACGTATCGTCACAACGCGATACATTTCCCGAACAAACCAAATGGAGGCTGCCAGTACGAGTAGCGCAAGAATTTGAACAACGGGATTCGTGTGAGAAAACGCATAAAAAGAAAATCGTAACAGTGCAGGGACATCTTCAAGTCTAGGCATGTTCTGAAAGACACGGGCGACCCATACTTTCCTGCCAATCAAATAGAGCGATGATATGAGAATAAGTACTGAAAGCCCGGCCCCAGTGGTAGATGATCGAAGAGCGTGGATCGTACGCACACGAAGCATCACGATGTCTTGAATGCGGGAGTTAGTCATGGTCATGCGGAGATTGAGATGGATGAGTCATTGCTTCTTTTAAGATTTTCTTCGCCCGGAACACGCGTGTCTTTATGGCAGGCACCGTACTTCCCTCAAGCAGTGCAATCTCTTCCTGCGTCTTCCCCTCAAGGAATTGGAGGCGTAAAAGGCGCGCGCAGGATTCGGGCACTCTGGATAACGCGTTCAAGACTTCATTTTTAATTGAAAGTTCGTCCAGGAATGATTGAGTATCTGGGAGTCGTTCAAATGCTTCGGGTTCAAGAGCCAGCATCCTGCCGCTATCCTTCTTTAGCTTCTGGTACCTGGTGAAGCAAAGCCGCGTAAGGATCGTGTACGCCCACGAAGAGAACTGTGCGCCGGCCTGAGCCTCATATTTGTCTGCATAGAGGTATATACGGGTAAAGGTGTCCTGAACTACCTCTTGGGCATCCTCGTGGGAATGGAGGATATGCTTCGCGCGACGCAGGAAGGCAGCCTCATATCGCTCAACGAGGATAGTGAAGGCATCCGGAAGCTCTCTCGACGCCGAAAGGACCTCGTCATCCGGGGCTTCTTTGAGCACCTCGAGCGATTTTGAATACCGCATTACGTCTTGTATCATACCCCAGTCGGCTTAGTACCCATATCTGGGTACTAGCTATAACCTCGGGCACTGCCCACTCGTTTCATTTTTATCCGTTTTCTCTTTATCATTTCCCTATGGCAATCCTTTCCTACAACGAAATCACGCAGAAGAAAGTCATTGAATACAACAATGAACCGTACGAGGTCCTTTCTTCGCACGTCTTCCGCATGCAGCAACGCAAGCCGGTGAACCAGACCAAGCTTCGTCATTTGGTATCGGGCAAAGTAACTGAAATCTCTTTCCACCAGAGCGAGACTGTTCCTGAAGCAGACATTAGCAAAATGCAGGCGCAGTATCTTTACACGAACCGCGGAGAGTCCTGGTTCGCAGAAGAAGGTAATGCAAAGAATCGTTTTGCTTTTCCTGAGGCTTCTGTGGCAGACAAAGTTAAATGGCTCAAGATTGGATCAACCGTAGAGGTGATGCTCTACAAGGACAACCCTGCAACTATTGATATTCCTATTAAGATTGAACTTCAGGTTGTCGAGGCGCCTCCTGCTATCAAGGGAGATACCGCCACTGGCGGCAACAAACTCGTAAAGCTTGAATCAGGCGCGGCTGTACTCACCCCCCTCTTCATCAACGAAGGAGACGTCATTCGTATCAACTCTGAAACGGGAGAATACGTGGAGCGCGTGAATAAGGCATAGATTTTCTTAAACGGAGAGCGGTGCTATAGTCATCGCAGGTTGAGTTACCCCGCAGAGGGCGACAGGGCGGAGATACCGCGTCCTGATTACAAGACTGGCAATAAGATCTGTGTGGGTACCGGTGAAAGAGCCCTTGTCAGTCATCTGGTCCAATTTCTGCTCTTTATGACTCTGCACGTTCAATTCGCAGATGGAGCGCGAGCTCGGTGAGTGGAATTGAAAAGGGGGCGGCTTCTCAGGAAGCCGCCCCTTTTTTCTTTTACTCTGAACTTACGCTGCGAGGTATGGCAGAAGTGCCATGTAACGAGCGCGCTTGATAGCAAGTGAGATTTCACGCTGCTTTCCTGAGCTGATGCCCGTACGCTTCTTCGCAAGAATCTTTGCGTGTGGGTTCATAAACTGACGAAGGTACGCTACGTCCTTGTAGTCTACAAATTTCTTATGCTCGAGTTCGTCGCGTTCTGATTGATGTGCCATGGATACTTTAGTTAGTAGGAGCTATGCTCCGGCTGGGTAATACGAGGAGTATGCCTCGGGGTTAGCTAAATTGCAAACGAGGGCCTAAAAAGGAATGTCCTCGGGGTTGATCTCGTCGTCAGGGTACTGGATTGATTCTGCGCCAGCATCTGGTCCGCCGAAATCATCCATAGGATTCGTTGAAGCTGGAGCAGGGGCGCTTGAGCCGCGTGATGAGCTTCCACCATCGCTTGATGCGCCGCCACCCATACCTCCTGCTCCTGTTCCCCCTGCCTGAGGACCGAACTGGAAGTTATCAACCACAATCTCTGTGCGGTAGTTCTTCTTCCCTTCTGCCTCCCATGAGCGAGTCTGGATGCGACCTTCAATAAATACGGGGCGTCCCTTCTTAAGGTACTGGCCCATAACTTCAGCCTGACGTCCGAAGGCCACGATGTTGTGGTATTCAGTCTGATCCTGCTGCTGCCCTTCTTTGTTCTTGAAGGAACGGTTTGTAGCAATTGAGAACGTCGCTACCTGCTGCCCCGAAGGGAGAGCACGTAGTTCTGGATCGCGGGTAAGATTTCCGTAAAGGAATGATTTGTTGAGATACATATACTAGTAGTGTATCACTTCGTAATCCGGAGGAGCTTACGCTGCCTCCTCTGCAGCGGGTGAAGGAACGGCTTCAGCCTCTGCTTCAGGTTCTGAAGCGGCGTCCTCTTCCTGCTGAGCAGTTAGGGCTGCCTGAGCGAACATTTCCTGCATTTCTGCAGAATGAGTAGCTTCGTCAGCAGTTGAGCGGATATCGAGGAAACGGATAATACGAGCCTCCTCACGAGCCATAAGGCTAATGGTGTCGTGTCCCGGACCATCTACTTCGTACGCAATCCAGCAGAAGAACGCTGAGTTGAAATCACGACGACCAGCGGTGTTTGAGACAGAAATCGTGTATGCAAGCGGGATTTTAACCGGCTCACCTTCTGCGATGATGGTACCTACGCTCGCGATCTGATCGCGAACAGCCTGATACGTTTTCTTTACTTCCTCCTGAGGAAGTTCAGAGTCGAGGTGAAATCCGAGCTCGTATACGCGTGGTTCTGCACCACCTTCTTCGAGTCCTTCAATAACGAGCGCTTCTTTGTTTTTTGCCATGGATACTTTAGTTAGTAGGAGCTATGCTCCGGCTGGGTAATACGAGGAGTATGCCCTTTTGAGGGGCAAATTGCAACCAAATAGGGCTAATTGTAGAGAAAAGCTTACGAAAGTTTAAAAACTCTATGAACATTCTGGAGGATATCCCCACGGATCTTTTCTAAATCCTCTCCCCGGATGGCTGCCATGGCTTCGACAATGAGAGGAATGGCTCGAGGGTCGTTCCGCTTTCCGCGGTTTGGAGCAGGCGCCACGTATGGCGAGTCAGTCTCAGTAATGAGATGGGTTGAGGGTGCGAAACGGACTACTTCGTCATAGTCATGGGTAAAGGTTAGAACAGCTGTGTATGAAAGAGTGAAATTGAGATCAATGAGCTGGCGGGCTTCCTCAATGCCCCCTACGAAGAAATGAATGTCTCCCCAAAGCTTATCTCCGTACTCCTTTTTATACGAAGTAAGAATATCGACGAGATCACGGTACGCATCTTGCGTGCCCTTCGCGGGACGCGCATGAATCATAAGCGGTCTTTCAGATTCAATGGCGAGCTGCACATGCTTTTCAAATACTTCGCGCTGTCGAGCCTTTTCGCTCTCCGGATCTGAAGGACGGTAGTTATCAAGTCCGCACTCACCTATCGCAACCACTTTCGGGTCTTTAAGGAGTTCAAGAAAAAGATCACGATCAAACTCCTCTTCAGGAGTGTCGTTCGGATGAAGACCGATAGACGCATATAAATCCGCATGGCCCTGTACAAGCTCAACAGCCTTACGCGATGATCCTTTATCAACTCCCACAATTAACCCACCAATTCCCTGCTCCGCCATTGCAACGATTAGCTCCTGGCGGTCTTCGTCATATGGTGGGAATTGAATGTGGCAATGCGCATCGAAGTATTTCATAGCAAAGTTCTACGCAGGGTTACGGAACACGTGGGAAAAGATTCTCCGGCTTCTTGTTTTCACGCACCGTTTTCAAAATTAACTCGCTGGTCGTCGGCATTATTGGCTGAAGATGTGTTGCGATAGTCACAAGATGGCACACAAGCAGAGAGATATCAGTCCTTCCCTCTTCCTTCAAAGATTCGTCTTCATTTTTTACTTTCTTGAACGGTGCTCGTTCAGTCATTACGCCATCGCACTCTGCAATCATTTCAAAGATATAATCGAGCGCTTCGTTAAAGCGAAATTCGTTAATACGTTTTAGAAACTCAACATCAATTTCTGCAGAAAATACTACCGGTTCAGATAGATTGTCCTGAGCAAGCTTCATGACGCGCGCCACCAAGTTCCCGAGTCCATTCACCAGGTTCGCGGTATACCATTCGTCCAACCGCTCCCAAGTAATGTCCGAATCATCGGTGGGATGTGCGTGACGAAGAAGCAGGTAGCGCGTTGCGTCCATGCCGTATTTCTCAATCAGTTCATACGGACTGATGACGTTACCGATGGATTTACTCATCTTCTGTCCGCCAGAATTAATGAATCCGTGATAGAAAACCTGGTCTGTTGTCTTAATATCTGCAGACATGAGCATGGCCTGCCAAATGAGTGACTGGAAACGCACCTGGTCCTTCCCTGCTACCTGCAACGTTTTACCTTCGCTCCAGAATTTCTTGAAATCTCCTTTAGCATCTTCTGGCCATCCAAGTGTTGAAATATAGTTCGTAAGCGCGTCAAACCAAACGTACATAACCTGTGAGTCATCTCCCGGTACAGGAATGCCCCAGCTCATGCGAGCGGCTTCGCGTGAAATACTAAAATCCTCAAGCCCGCTCTGAACAAAGTTGAGAGCTTCTTTACGAC
>JAQBQR010000031.1 GCA_028286945.1 Parcubacteria group bacterium
GTTATAAGGGTGGCAATGCCCGTTGAACCAGAAGCTTGGCTGCCAACGTTCCCGGATACTTGAGCAATGACACCATCAAACGGAGCAATAACGAAGTGGTCATTATACGCCTGCTCCTTTGCCTGCACGTTTAATTCAGCAGAACGAATGTCGAGCGCGCCACTCCCTGAAGACACGTCAGTTACATGGGAATTTGCGTCGGTAATTGCATTTAGTGCACTCGTGATTGATTGCGAAGCAGAGAGGAGTGCGGTGACTTGGCTATTTGAATTTGAAACGTCGTTTGAAACGGTACTCCAAGCCTGAGTAGCGAGTGTCTGATTACTGCCGCTCGTATTCTTTTGAGTGCGAGCGTATTGAGCTGCAGTCTGCGCGAGGGCACTTGCCTTAGCCACGGAATGGGCAGCATTGTATGCAGTGGTAAGCGCACGCTGTACGTCATCATTTGTACTTGAACGAGTGACGGTACTGGTCTGAGCCTCTGCAGATTTGAGTGTTGTTTGAGCATCAATGAATGCTGCGGAACCAGCGCTCTGATCTGCTCGCAAAACGGCATCCCCTTCATTCGGAGGTAAGTAGCCAAAGGTTGAATAGAGGTCATTCAGGTCCACGATCACCTGATCGAGGGTTCCATAACTGCTGGTAAGGGTATTGAGGGCACTCTCGCGCGCACTCGTAAGATCGCTTTGCGCTTTGTCTGCTGACTCAGAACTTGAGGTAAGGCTCGTTGAGTTCGAGGTTTCTGCTTGCTTAAGCTGAAGTTCCGCCGTCTGGAGGTCCGTACCCGCCGTACCCAAATCAACGCTCGCAATGACCTGTCCTTTATATACGTGCTGACCGGCCTTCACACGGATGGCGGTTATTTCTCCTGACGTCTTAGAAACAAGACTGACCTGATTTGAAGCTGATACCTGTCCGGACCCGCTTATTACTGCAGCTACCGCTCCTGTTTTTACCATCTCCACCACGTATCGGGTCGGCGTTGCGGCTTTTGTTGCGCTGCGATATCCCACAAAGACGGTACCCAGAACTGCCACGATGAGGATGGCAGAGGCTATCTTATGCGCGACCATGTACGTCTTAACAGAACGGAACGAAGCAGCGACCGCGGAAGAGGAGGGTATGAATTTCATGTGTAATAAGATGTTTGTATACCTCTTATTACACCCGAAAGGAGGATTTATTTCACCACCTCTTTCACCACCACCTTATGAATGTCCTCAGTAAGATCGGTATTAATTTGAATCAAGCGATGCATTTCGTCTTGGATTTTTAGAAGTGCTTCCGCATCTTTATATGTTTGTAGCGCCTGTTTGTCTGAGGCTGCCGCAGAAACTTTCTGACCCACCATGATGACAGAGAGGAGTACGAGCTGTAGGAACGTTTGGGCAGTCCACGCTATGAGCGTGGCCGTTCCGCCATGAATTGCTGAGGGAAGACTGACTAATGCCAGGAGGGCAAAGAGGTACGCGCACCACATAGTACCCACGGCGTTCGTAATGATCATGGCAACGCGCCCATTGAAGCCGACCTGTTCATGCTCTATTAGATGTGGCCCGGCTTTAGCGCGTTCTTGAATGCGGGGATTGGGTATGTGCGTAGGGGTATTCATATGCCCCTTATTCTACAACGTCGCACAAGCGATATTTTCTATACAGCGCTCAGCATTTTTTGCCTAAAGAAAGTATGAAAAATACCTATAGAAAACCTGATTGACAAATAAAGTACGAAGTCCATAGTTAAATTGTTAATTGGTCAGGGGGCCAAAAGCATCTTTAGAACGTGCGTAATACCTTATATGTAGTATGACTAGCTCGCCATCAGGATTTGGCGTACGAAGCGTTATCGCTTCTGCCACAATCCTTATCAGTGTGATCGCTGTGCTAGGACTTGTCCTTCCAAGTTCTGTGTTCGCGGCAGGAACAACACTCTACGTTGATCCAACCGCATCTGCAGTTGGTCAAGACGGAAGTTCTGCACACCCATATCAGAAGATTCAGGATGCAGTCACTGCAGCTTCTGCAGGGGATACCATCCACATCTCAGGAAAGCAGACAGTGACCAGTGCAATCAACATAAACATTCCGCTCACCATCACCGGCTATCCAAGCGCCGAGATTGATACGATGGGAAGTGACTACATCTTTGCCATCAATCCAGGTGGAGCAGGGTCAACGATCTCGAATCTTACGCTCTACGATTTTGCTACGGTAAGCAATGATGCACTGGTACTCGTAAATGCGAACAATGTCAGCATTACCTCGAACTTCATTCGAGGCACATACCAGATTGGAGACTCACTCGTAACGCGCGGACTCGATGTCTCATCGGTAAGCGGTTTGTACATCTTCAACAACACCTTCTGGAACCTTCGCCAGCCAGCCTATATCAACAACGCTACCGGCACCGTATTCCACAACCACACTGAAGTAACGAAAGGATGGGTTGTCGTTTCTCAATCCCACATAACCTTCACGGATAACTCGTGGGGTACCGGACCTCAGGCAAACGTTGTGGACATTGCTATTATCCCCGACAGTCCTGCCGGAGCTAATAACTACCCAGACGTTCAGGCAATCAGCCAGGCAAACCATAACGCCCTTGTTATCAACAAGGCAGGTGCTGTTACGCAGCAGTCAGAAGTATACGTAAACGGTACAACCGGAAACGACTCTAACGACGGAAGCAACCTCTCCCCCCTAAAGACCATCCCCACAGCGCTCACGCGCATCGTTGCTAACGGAACCGTTCATGTTGCTGCAGGAACCTACGCGGGTCCTGTCACCATCACTAAGAGCGGCGTTTCGCTCCTTGGTGCCGCAGGCACAACCGTTACCGAAAGCACGAATGATCAGTTTGGCTACGGAGCGACCGTAGACACTGCTTCAAACGTTACGATCAGCAACATCGATTTCGTTTCTACTCAGACGAGCGGATATGCCTTCCACGCCTTCAAGGCAGATGGCCTTACGCTTAATGCGGTAACCTTCACCGGACCAGGGAAGACAGGTGCTCACATTGGTGGACTTGATATCAACACCTCTAATACTGTTACGCTTAACGGAGTATCTTCAACTGGCTTCTACAAGAACGGAATTGCCGTTACTGCGAAGTACCTTGCTTCCGACACCGGAGCAAACGGAATTACCTTCAACAACGTTTCTTCAACGAACAACGGTTGGTCAGGTATTTCGTTCTACACGATCGGGAATGATCACAGCCCTGCTTCAATCGGAGGTGCAGCAAGCATGACCAGCGTTACCTTCACCGGCACGAACACCATCTCAGGCAACAGCCTCGTGGGTCTTCATATCCAGGGTGACAGCGATGCAAACGAAGGCGCAGCTGCAGCTCCGGCATACACCATCACTACTGATGGAACGACGCTTGATCTCAGCCACGTAGCGTTTAACTCGAATGGTATCTACGACATCGCTAACTACCAGACCGCTCCGGTAAATGCTATGGACACGACCTTCGCTGGTCTTACGGGTACTCAGATGACACCTGCACAGCGTTCTGCTGAAGATGCAAAGATCTCAGACCACCGTGACCATGCTGCTTACGGACTCGTACGCTTCTTCACACCAACACCCACGGTTCCTGTACTTACTGCACCTGTAGACGGTGCTGTCATTCCAACGAATGAATTCGACTTCACGTGGGGTGCATCAACAGAGCCAAGCGATGATGCGATAACGTACGAATTCCAGTCATCACTTGATTCTGCACAAACAGGCGGCGTTCTCACGAATAACGTTTGGCATTCAGGCGAGCTAGCTACCCCCATGATTCATTCATCGGGAGCTCCTGATGGAGTCTGGTACTGGCAGGTTCGCGCAAAGGATGCCTCAGGGAACTACAGCGCATGGAGTTCAATCTGGAGCGTAACGCTTGATCACTCAGTGCCAACCGCTACCATCGCGTTCCCCGGAACCGGTCCTTCAGCAACGAGCTTCACCGTAACGTATAGCAAAGCGGTTAACGTAGCTGAGGCAACTGATCCAGCAAATTACTTCCTTACTAACTGGCCAGGTGCCGGTGGTTCAGGACCGCTTACGGGTAATGCTTCAGTCACATATGACGCAGCTACGCATACCGCAACCGTAACCTTCACAAACTCAGCTTGGTACCTTTCACCAGAGCAGACATGGGGAGTAGGGGGCGTCCATGACCTTGCTGGAAATGAAGTACCACCAACTATTGCACTCACGACTCCAAACGTTGCACCAACTGCACCAGGAACCCCAACGACCGACACGCCAACCACGTCTACAACACAGGTTTGGAATTGGGATGCATCAACCGATGTTAATGGTTCAGGAGTAGCTTCGTACTCATACGAAGTACTTCAGGGAAGCACCGTTATCACTGACTGGACGAATCTTGGAAATGTAACCACCGTCACCACCTCACTTCCTGTCGGTTCATACACTCTCAGTGTAAAAGCTACAGACAACGCAGGTAATGTAGGCGAAGTCTCAACTGGTTCAGTTGAGGTTACCGAATCAGCTCCTGTTGATCCTCCCGCAACAGCCTCTGTAAGTACGGATGCTGCAACGGATGTAACATCATCTGACGCAACCTTGAACGCAAAGAATGGAGCACTTGATGCTGCTGGTCATTCATTCTGGGTCTCAACGAGCACCTTCAGCACCGCAACACCAAGCATTCCTGATGGCGTATATTCAACGCCTGACATGGGATCAATTGCTGCTGACGGTTCGTTCACCGCAACCCTCTCATCACTAACCACCAACGGGGTACCAGGAAATCTTCCTGCGCTTGTTCCTGGCACTACGTACTACTACGTAGCCTGGGTACAGGTAAACGGAACCTGGGTACCAGGTGACATGGAGACGGTAACCCTTGCAGCGGACACGAGTGGAGATACGCTTGCTACACCAGCAGGAACGTTCCCTTCAAACGGAGCATCTCTTAGTTCATCTGATCTCACCCACATCACTTGGACGGCAGTTAGCGACGCCCATGCACCAATCAGCTACGTCTACGAAGTCTCATATGATTCAGCGACAAGCACGGTAGACGGTTCATTCGTAACACCAATCAATATTGGTAACGCTGGCCATGTAACAACGAACGAAGTGGCGACAGGAGGAACACCTCCCGGTACGTACTACTGGCACGTTCGCGCAACGGACTCAGTGGATACCAGCAGTGATTGGAGCAGCGTTCAGAGCTTCACCATCACGACTGCAGCTCCCGTTAATCACGCACCAACCGCAGGTGATCAGACGGCTACGGTTGCACAGGGCAGCTCAGTTGCAATCGTCCTTAACGGTGCTGACGCAGACAACGACAACCTCACCTACGAAGTAGGAACGGCTCCTACCCATGGTTCAGTAATCGTGTCTCAGAACATCGCCACCTACACTCCATCAAATGATGGTTATGCGGGAACCGATACGTTCACGTACAACGTTTCTGATGGAATCGTAACCGTTCCAACTACCGGTACCGTTACGATCACCATCACTCCAGCTCCTCACGTTAACGCAGCCCCAACAGCAACAGCTCAGGAGGTAAGCGTTAATGAAAACACCTCAAATAATGCCATCACTCTTAGTGGAAATGACGCAGATGGTGACAGTCTTACCTACACCATCGTTGATGCACCTGCGCACGGTACGCTCTCAGGTACGGCACCTGCTATGGCGTACACGCCAGCTGCAGACTACACCGGGAATGATACATTCACCTTCGTAGTCTTTGACGGCACTGCAACCAGTTCTCCAGCTACGGTCTCTATCACCGTGAATGCTGTTCAGTCCACTACGCCTACTCAGCAGAACAATAGCTTCTTCGGTAATGGAGGTGGTTCAGGTGTCTCAGGACAGTTCGCTGCTCCTCAGACTTCAGCCCCAGCAGGTTCAGTAGGGGGATCAGTTCTCGGTGCTTCGACGTACAACTTTGCTAAGAACCTTACCGTTGGTTCCCATGGTGAGGATGTGACTCAGCTCCAGACGATCCTTATCTCTGAAGGATTCCTTCATCTTGATGCGCCATCCGGATACTTCGGATCGCTCACGAAGGCCGCTGTTAAGCTCTACCAGGCAGCACATGGTATCTCTCCTGCAGCAGGGTACGTAGGTCCTATGACCCGCGCTGTCCTTAACCAGGGAGCAACGCCAAAAAGCTAAACAGCTCACACTGTTGTGCACAACAAGCCCTCCTCTGGAGGGCTTGTTGTTTTGTAAAGATATTGTATTATATTGGCATGTCCAAACGCCAGGCCCAAAAGGGAAGCCGTTCGCTCCATAGCTACTTCTTTCCTCACAAGGGAAATGGCTACCAGCCCCATATCTTCAGTGCAAAGGGAGTCGTCGTCGTGATCCTCTTCCTTGCGCTCGTTGAAGGTGCCGTTCTCTTCGATACAAAGGTAGTCCAGCATAACGATAATTTCACCGCCTCGGTGCTTCCTGCCGTCCTCGCAGGACTGACTAATGATGACCGCACAGCAAACGGTATTTCTACCCTAACCATTGATTCTCAATTGAACGCCGCGGCACAACTCAAGGCAAATGATATGGCAGCGAACGGATACTTCGCGCACGTAAGCCCAACAGGGAAGACCCCTTGGTATTGGTTAAAGCAGATTGGATATCAATACAGCTTTGCCGGAGAGAACCTTGCGGTGAACTTTGATGATTCTAAGGCGGTGGAAGACGCATGGATGGCGTCACCAACCCATCACGCAAATATTGTGAAAGCGCAGTACACCCGCGTGGGATATGGCGTTGCCTCTGGTATGTACGAAGGGAAGCAAACCACGTTTGTGGTGCAGCTCTTTGCTACGCCTCCAGCCGTTGCAAGCGTCACTCCTACTCCAACCCCTGTCACAAAAAGTACTTCTGGAACGTCGCCGGTAAAACCAGTCATACCTGCCACGGTCCCTGCCACTCCAGCCCCTACGAAACCGGCCGCGGTAACGAATGAAGCTGCAGTTCCCGCCACAACTCCACTTGAGACGCAGAACTTGGCGATACAAGATGCGAGCCCAGCCCAGCAGGTCCTTGGCGCACAGAATATTCCCGTACAGTCGCCAAACATACTTGAGCAGGTAGCCGCATCTCCTGCACACGCCAGCGCATACATCCTTGGAACACTCACCATGGCCTTCCTCGCGCTCCTACTCATCGCGCTCTACGTTCATCTCCGTATTCGATACGTAGAAGTGCTTGGTGGGGGAGCACTCATCTTCGCTGTGGCGCTCGCGCTCCTCATACTCAACATAACGGCCTCCCATGTCCGGGTCTCAGAAGGCTCGCAGTCTGCGTCAGCCGTCAGTGCTTTTCAAGGTGCGCTGAACTAAGAGTTCAAGGTATTTCTTCATAATTCGCGCGCACTCTGTACTGCGGTAGAATGGAGTAATGAGATTTTTTACCCCCGCCTTGTCAGTCTTGGCACTTATTTTAATTATAAGTATTCCGTTCGGCGCACAGGCAGCAGGGTCGCAAAAGACCCTCGGCATAAGTATTATTCGCGCTGTGCGTCTTTCAGATACTACTGTTACTCTTTCCTATAGAACGAGTGAGCCCGCTGTGGGCATTCTTCGCTACACCACTACTGATGGGGGAGACGTTACCCTTACGGACTCAGCACCTGAGGTAGATCACCTCTTCACCATCCAGTCCCTCGATCCAAAGCATGGGTACAGCTTCATTCTTAAAGCAGAAACCGTAAATGACGTACTTTCAAATACCTTTACCGTACTTCTCTCGCCTGAAACGATAGGCGCTGTTGGCGCAAGCATACTGCCGGGTTACCAAACAACAGACGCAAATGGAGCGGTGATTTCAAACACCCCCACTGCTTCTACAACTCCTGTCGAAAGCGGCTTTATCGCTGTTTGGGCGTACCTCGGCATTATCCTGCTACTAGCTATTGTCTACGGAGGATATCGGGTACTGCATCGCCAAACGGACAGCACGTCGCATGAAGTAGTGTAAGAAGACTTGGTAGAAAACGTCTTTATAAGTACTTCATCTATCTTTGATATCATTTCTATATGACTCACATCGCATCTTCACTCCGCAGATTCTCAGTGTATTTTGGCGCTATCGTCGTCATAATAAGCGCAGCGTTTGTACCTCAGGCATTTGCTGCTGATCCTGCCTCACAAATTCACCTCTCTAAGAATTGGTCAGGATATGAAATGGTGGGAAGCTCATACACCTCCGTTAGCGGAAGTTGGACGGTGGCAAGTTCCACACCTACGAACAGCAAGATGTCGGCAGAAGCTACGTGGGTCGGTATTGGCGGCGCTAACACGAGCGACCTCATTCAGGCGGGCACCCAGACCATCTTTGTAAAAGGAAAACCGCAGTACTTAGCGTGGTACGAAATCCTTCCTGATAACCAGCACGCACTACCCATTACCGTTGCTCCGGGAGATATGGTCTCAGTATCACTCACTGAAACATCGCCAGGGATGTGGCAGCTTGTCTTTGTAAACAACACTACCGGCAAGATATACCAGACACATATTCCCTATGTCTCGAGCCATTCTTCAGCTGAATGGGTTATTGAACGACCACTCGCCGTTACCAATGCTGGCACCGGATATTTGCCATTGAATAATTTTGGGACGGTAGCCTTTAAGAATGCGAGCGCTCAGAGTAATGGCGTGAACATTGCGGTTACCGCTGACACTGCCGAGCAGCTTGTCATGAGCTCAACGGGCATCGTTGCTGAATCGCTTCCTACAAAAGCATATGGAGGAGTATTCTCCATCATGTACTTGAGTCCGTCTCTGGGCCGTTCGTACCTTCGCGATCTTATAAACACCACCACACGCGTAACCACGCCTGCGCAGCATCATGAGATTCCCGTTCAAAACCTCGATCTCTCCAGTGGAACCCTCATCGTTAATCTCAGCTTCGCATCTCGTCACTAGAATAGGTGCCGCTACACGGCAGGACGCTTTAGCACAATGCGCCACTCGCGCCAGATAAAGTACATGACCACCAGGTCGAAGAGGGTAATGGCAATGACGAAGACCGAGCCGAGCGTGAGAATTTCGTATATTTGATAGATCACAAAAAGTCCAAGCACCGTGAGCGATGCTGGATAGGCCCAAAGTATATTTCGCAAAAGTGCGTAAATAAGTAAACACTTAATGAGTCCGCGAGAAAGGAGATAGATTGCTACGAATACTGCCGTACCGCTCCCAAACTTCGTGAGCTCAGTTACGACATGCCCCGCTATCGCCGAGTCTGCATGTGTAGATAGCCAGGTACCTGCGCCTTGTACCAAAACCACGATGGTGTCTTTTGGGATTGCTAAGAGCGCGAGTCCAACTACTACTTCGCCGAGCGAGATGACTCCTTTGAGAATGACGCTCCATCTAAAGAGTTCGTAGACGGTTTTTTCTGTACGCAATTCATTGAGCTCTGCAGTGGATTCCATCTCCGTACTGTATCAGACAGAGACAGACTTCAAAACGTCCAACTTCATGAACTCCGGCTTCGCTGGTACACTAAGTCTTTATGGAAAAAGAAGAAGAAAAGAAGAAACCTCATTTCAGTGAGGGAATAAAAGGGGTTATGCGACATGTGCGGCCCTTTAAAAAGGTATTTACCGTCCTTCTTGTTTTGGGTCTCATATCTGCCCTTGCTAATGGTGTGGTTCCGTATGTCACGGGACGGTTTTTCGACTCGTTGATTCACCTGGTGAATGGACAAGCTACTTTCATACAAGGCTTCCCTCAATGGCAAGTACTGCTCGCTGCGTGGGCTATTGTGCAGGTGGTTGCAAATGGCATCGACTGGATACGCGACCGTATTCGTCGCTCAGTAGATATGAAAGTCAGTTTTAGTGTCGAGACCACGAGTTTCGCGCACCTTTTACGTCTACCACTTTCGTACCATACCAATACGCATATACACGGAGAGATTTCTAAGATAAACAATGCCTCATGGCAGATATCAGCCATTACCCGAACGGTTATGGATATTGCTCCTCAGCTACTCAGCGTGGTCATTGGTATAACACTCGCACTTACCATTAGTGTTCCTTTGGCCGGTATTCTTGCGGCTGGCGTTCTTGTTTATATTTTGACACTTATCCCGCTCCTTATCCCTATCGCTGCCAGAGATGCGGTTGCGCGTAGGGTATGGAATGACAGCTGGAATGATGCGACTGAATCGATCCATCAAATTTCTTCCGTAAAGCAGGCCGCTGCAGAAGAACACGAGTCCTCAAAGATTTACACGGCATTCATGGATAAAACCTATACGCTTTGGATGAAACTAGAGCTAACGTGGAGCAATATTAGTTTCTACCAGCGCATCATCGTGTTTCTAACGCAGTTGGCGGTGTTCATCGTTTCTGTGCAGTATGTAGCGAACGGAACTATAACAGTCGGTGAGCTTGTGGCATTAAACGGATACGCGCTCATGTTCTTCGGTCCTTTTGTTGCCCTTGGGTTCAGCTGGCAAACGATACAGAACGGTCTTACCTCCGCCGCGCATTTGGAGGAGACACTCAAAATCTCGCAAGAGGTATACCGTCCAACGCTTGCTCATCAACCTGAGACGCACAAAGGAGAAGTGCATTTTGATCACGTGGCCTTTTCCTATGAAGAAGGAAAGGGAAGCACGTTGGCGGATTTAAACTTCAAGACACATCCGGGAGAAGTTATTGCGTTAGTGGGAGAGTCGGGTGCCGGCAAGTCCACCGCCATTTCACTTATCTCGGGGTATTACTTCCCGCAAAAGGGTGCGGTATCTATTGATGGAGTCAGTACTCAAGAATGGGATCTTACTGAATTGCGAAAGCAGGTTGCAATGGTTCCTCAGGAAGTCGCACTCTTTAACGACTCCATCCTGGCAAATATTCGATACGGTTCTTTTGAGGCAACGACTGAAGCAGTTGAGAACGCTGCTAAAGAAGCACACATCCATGATTTCATCATGACGCTTCCAAAGGGGTATGAAGCACTGGTGGGGGAGCGCGGCGTTAAGCTTTCAGTCGGACAAAAGCAGCGCGTCGCCATAGCGCGTGCTATTTTGCGTGACCCAAAGATCCTTATTCTCGACGAACCAACCAGCGCGCTTGATTCGCAGACTGAGAAACAACTTACCGAGTCATTGGAGAAACTTATGCGCGGACGAACCACCTTTATCATTGCGCACCGTCTCTCAACGGTCCGAAAGGCCGATACCATCCTCTTTCTTAAGGATGGAACGATAGCTGAGCAGGGTAGCCACGACGAATTGATGGCGATTCCTAATGGAGGGTACCGCAACCTGTACGAACTCCACGTTGGTCTCCACGAATAACTCAGAATTCTTATATACAGGTCTTAAAAAAGCTTCATAGGCGGTTGCTATACTAAAAGGATGCATTCAGAACTCAGTATCGCTGTCCTAACAGGGCTCGGCGGAATGGTGGGGTGGGGACTCGCAGACCTCTTTGCGAAAAAAACCATTGATGAGATAGGCGACATCGTCACACTCGTCATAGCCCATATATTTGGATCACTTGCGATCATTGTCGTGGCACTTGTGGCGTTGAGTCGCGGGCACGTATTTGTTATCCCGCACGGTATTGATACCTGGGCAGGACTCGCCCTCTTTGGTGTACTTCAGGGTATTGTGTATTTGCTCGTATATATTGGGTTTGGAAAGGGCCAAGTAGCCGTGTTAAACCCTTTATTTGCTTCATTTTCTGGTATTGTTGCGCTATTCTCGACGCTCTTCTTTGGCGAACTTTTAAGCGGACGTTTAGTGATGGCGCTTGTGGTCATCTTTGCGGGTATTCTTCTTCTCAACGTGGACTTCGGCGCACTTCGTGCGCGCAAGCTCCGAATAGCGCAGGTGCCTGGGTTCCGTCAGGTAGGACTTGCCACCATACTCGCTGCCATTTGGACGCTGTCATGGCATGTCTTCGTAAGTGGTCAGGACTGGCTCGCATATTCAATGGTGATGTATGTCTTTATGACACTCGCCCTTTTGGCGTACGCGTGGACGCGTAAAATCCAGCTTAAGGTGGGAAAGCCATGGATTTGGAAGTACCTCATACTCATTGGGGTTACTGAAATGGGTGCGTACGTAGCCATCAGTTGGGGATATGGCGCCACCTCTCTCACCAGCGTCGTGGCACTTCTCTCCGGTGCATTCTCATTGCCGACGATTATTCTTGCGCGCTTGTTCTTAAAGGAGCGAACGACGGGCGTACAGCTTTTCGCGAGTATACTTATTATCTTAGGCATTATGCTCGTCTCAGTTTTTTAACCTAGTACTATGCGGCACAAATTTTCTATTGATTCGCTGGATGTTTTGCAAAAGCAAACACCGTTTTTTGCATTCTCTCTGGATCTAGTGAAGAACCGATACCAGGAATTTAAAACGCATTTCCCTGACTCCATCGTGAACTACGCGATGAAAGCAAATGCTGAACCAGAAATACTGGAGGTCCTGGCAAAAGAAGGAGCAAACTTTGAAGTCGCATCCGTGTATGAACTCCGCATGTTGAAAGAATTGAAGGTTCCTGGCTCGAAGATGATATACGGGACGTCTGTTAAACCCGCGGAACATATACGTGAATTCCATGAGTACGGAGTTGAGCGCTACGCAGCCGACTCATATGAGGAAGTAGAGAAGATCGCGCTAGCTGCTCCTGGCTCATTGGTATATATACGAATGACGGTAAATGATGCAGGAAGTGTCTTTAAATTTTCTGAGAAGTTTGGTACTGAAAAAGCAAATGTGATTCCGCTTTTGGTTCGTGCAAAGGAACTGGGACTTGTTCCATATGGCATCAGCTTCCATGTGGGTTCTCAAGCTAGTAACCCTCGTGCCTGGGCGGAGGCTATCGAGGAACTTGTGCCTGTCCTTAATGAACTTGATGAGAAATATGGCATTAAGATTCAAATGCTAAATATTGGAGGTGGATTCCCCTGTGCCTATGCTTCATACGAAGCGTCTGTCACACTCGAAGAGATAGCTACTCATACGTATGAGGCGTATGCGATACTTCCGTACAAGCCGTATCTCATGCTTGAACCAGGACGTGCCTTGGTGGCAGAGTCGGGCGTGTTAGTTGCAAGCGTCATTGCCCGCGTTGAGCGTCGCGAGAGCACCTGGCTCTTTTTGGATGCCGGCGTGTACAGCGGACTATTCGAAACCATGGCATATCAAGGTTCCACTCGATATCACGTAACAAGCCTCCGACCCTCATTCAGTTCAGGAGAAAAGCTATTTGCACTCGCAGGCCCAACAGGGGATAGTCCAGACGTAATGAGTCGTGAGAGCATGCTGCCGCAGGATATGCATGTGGGAGATAAGCTGGTATTTCATGACGTTGGCGCATATAGCCTTGTCGCAGTCTCTCCTTTTAATGGTTTCCCCAAACCAGACATCTTTTTCCTTTGACGCTTAGTCACCCGGGAGTACACTTATCCTATGACTCTTACGCTACCGCAGAGAATCGCGCTAGCATTCTTCGTGCTCATTTCTGTGCTTTGGGTATGGATCCACGTAATGGGATATACCGAGGGAACATATAATTACGTATATTCATTTGTATTTGGGCTCATCCCGCTTCTTGGAGGAATCACTGCCATCCGACTTTCATCAGTGTGGGGAGGAATGAAGAGTGCCATCGGCAAGGCAGTGCTATTCGTTGGTATCGGAGTGTTTCTTTGGGGGTGTGGTGAAACTATTTGGTCGTATTACAACTTCTTTGCAGGAGTTGCTGCACCGTATCCATCACTCGCTGACCTGGGATTTGCACCTTCGATCTTTTTCTATGGTATTGGTGCGATCTATCTTGCGCAGGCTACCGGTGCGAAATTTGCCTTTCGTCACCCGTACGCTAAGTGGCTGGTATTTGTGGCCTTTGCCGCAGTAATGCTTCTTTCGTACTACGTTCTTATCGTTGTCGCGCGCGGTGGCGTGCTTGTACCTGAAGGTGAGACGGCACTTAAGTCATTCCTTGATATCGTGTATCCGCTCGGAGATCTTCTGGCCGCCATCCTTGCAGTGATAATCTCAGGTCTCTCATTCCCGTATCTTGGCGGCCGCTACCGTTTAAATATTTACGCCATACTTGCCGGGCTTGCCGTTATGTTTCTTGCCGATTCAATATTTTCGTACACGACAACAATTGAAACGTATTACAACGCAAATCTTGGCGATCTCATACTTTCTCTAGGTACCTTTCTCTTGACCTTCGGTGTTCTTGGCTTCACTCGACCAAAGATTGAAGTCACCTCAAAGGTATGAACACGACGCTTGATCAGATAGCGACAAGAATCATAAAAGAACAAGAGTTAATCATCGGACCTATTGCCTGGCAGGAAGCAGGACATGTCCCTGAGCTCATGCTTGATGATCATACGGCCGTACAGATTTCATCGTCAGCGCCAGATCCCAAGATGGTTATAGATCAGCTCGTAGGAAGATACGAACGACTCTTCGGACGAGCGTCTCGTGAAGCGTGTAAAGAAGCGGTTGCTTCGTTGCTTGCCGACCTTTCTCCTGGAGAAATTCCCTCAACGTTAGCAGCATAGTAGTGTGTATATATGGATGAAAAGATAGAGGATCAGCTGCGCCTTGCGAACGAGAAGATGTATGAGCATAGTCTTGAACTTGCTACGCGTAACAAGACGCTTTCGCTTCTCCGTCAGCTGTATCAGATAAGCATTCTTACGCTTGACCCAAGTACGCTTTCTCAGAAGATTGTTTCAACCATTCGCGAAGCTCTTGATTTCGAACTTGTAAGTATTTATACGTACGGAGCAGCAAGCGACGTGCTTTCACCATTTGTATTTACACGCTCAGAGCGTCTGGAAAAGGCGGTGGGCGCTGATCATCCTTTTTTGATACATACCATTGAACACGCGACGACACATTCTTTTTTTACGAAACTCCTTGCCGGTTCGCCAAATCATACGAACGATCTCCACGAGCTATGGGAAGGGACAATATCTGAAGAAATCTTGGCGCGTGCCGTTACCGAAGCGCGCATTAAGACTCTCCTTGCATATCCTATCCGTATCGACGGGAAGATGACTGACGTCTTGGTTATGTGTTTCAATCGCGAGTACGACGAACTAACTGCTTTTGAAAAGGAATCGCTTGAAAGCATCATCGATGTAGTTGCGGTTGCTCTTGATCGCGCACGCATCTACGAGAAAATTCAACACCTGAACGGAGAACTCACCGATGCAAATGAACAGCAGGTGACACTCATTCATTTCATAACCCATCAGCTAAAAGGATTTGTTGCGAAATCACGAAATATCTTTGCCATGATTTCAGAAGGGGACTACGGTGAAGTGCCAGAAACGATGAAGCCTATGATTGCTGAAGGATTTGCTTCCTCAACAAAAGGAGCGCAGACCATTCAAGAAATTCTTAATGCGGCAAATATCAAGAGTGGCCAGATGGCATATCATATGGCGCCTTTTGACCTCAAAGCTCTTGTCGATGGGATTGTGACGAGCCTAAAGCCAAACGCAGATACAAAGGGAGTATCGCTAGCGGTCACTGAACCTGAAGGCCCGGTCATGTTTAACGGTGATCAAATGCAGTTAGAGAATGCCATTAAGAACATCGTTGATAACACGATCAAGTACACGCCAAAGGGAAGTATCGAGATATCCCTCACAAAGGATGAAAATCACATTCGCCTCATGACAGAGGACACGGGCGTGGGTATTTCAAAGGAGGATATGGGGCACCTGTTCACCGAAGGGGGTCATGGGGCAGAAAGTATAAAAGTAAACGTCGATTCTACAGGCTTCGGTCTCTATATAGTGAAGAACATTATAGAAGGTCATGGGGGAAAGGTTTGGGCCGAATCGGAAGGTGCTGGCAAAGGTTCAAAATTCATCATTGAATTGCCAGTCCATGGCGCGTAGAAGTTCATGAAGCGGTAATCTGTGCAAGATAAAGAAAAAATAAAGCGAAAAGAATTGCTGTGGATAGTGAAAAGATGCTCATAAAAGTGCTCAGTGATATAGTGGCTGTAATGACGACTGATGCACAGCTAGAAAAGATGGGATTTAAGATTGATGCGGTGACAGAAGCGGTTGGGAGGCTCATTTTAAAGGTTGACGGTCTAGACACCAAGCTTGAGGATCTAGATACCAGATTCGAAGGTTTGGACACCAAGTTTGAAAATCTGGAGACTAAGGTAGAAAAAGGATTTGCTGCCGTCGGTAGTGAAATGCAGGGAATAAAAACCGAAGTTCACGAACTGAATACACGTGTAGGGAGCCTCGAAACGAAGGTGGGTGATATGCACGAAACCCTTCAAGCAGTGGAGAAGGCTATAGATATTGATGCGGTAACGGTTATTGACCACGAACGACGTCTTTCAATCCTCGAACTCGCAAACGGTTAAGTTCTTCATGTCGCAGCATCACGATTCGCATTCGGGCGGGGGAGGCATGGACTGGCTTGCCGAACATATGGGAGGGCTCATCATGGGATTCGGAAAGAAATTTGAGGGATTCCTTGAGAAAATAATGTTCTTCGTAGTGAACGGAGGCTTCCAGCGAGTTGCCATTATCTACCTAGTGATTTTCACTCCTATTCTGCTCTTAGAATTCTTAATTCACTTGGTGCGACTCTAGCATTGAAAATAGTGGGTAAAAATAGTATTGTGCAAAGACGTCGGGGTAGCTCAGTTGGTCAGAGCGCAGCACTCATAACGCTGAGGTCGTGGGATCGTACCCCACCCTCGACACCATTGAATAGGGACTGGAACGGCTTGTTTAAGAGGCCGTAAAAGGCTATATTCGATGAGTGAGGTCAGAGTTCAGTTCGCATACATGCAGTCGTAGCTCAACTGGTTAGAGCACCCGCCTGTCACGCGGGAGGTTGCGGGTTCAAGTCCCGTCGACTGCGCCAACGTTCGAAACAAAGAAAGACCGCCCGAAAGGGCGGTCTTTCTGGTTGAAATACATCCGTTGCTATAAGAGCATTTTTATTGTAAATTCAGTAAGCAAAATAGGGAGATTGAGAATGTTTTACAATGCTAGTTTTGCCGGGCGGAATATACCGCTCGTTGTACATTGCGAGTGGAGTCCTTCCATGGAATGGGGAAGACTCTGGATCTGTTCAACAAAAGGGCAGATCGAAGAACTGATTGCTGGTCCTGTAACTGAAGGGATCGCCGAGTTCGCTACCCTCGGCAACGAGCTACCGGAAACTTCCGATAATCCGCTCGTTGCGGTACACGGAGACTTGGCACACACGATGGGCGCAGACATTGTCACGCTCATCAATCAAGGCGTGAGCATTGAAACGCTCTCGGACAACTCCGACTTGAGTGGGTTTAAGATCCCGCCAGACAATCGGCCGCCGGGCGAAATGCTTCTTGTGTGGGTCGATCCAGAGGTGAAGTACCACGCCGTGATTGCACGGAGCAAGCAGCAAGCGAGCTCAATCGTCCGCGGCCTGGTCGATTGGATGCCAAGCAGCAGACGCAAGGGCCTACTGCAAAGTATCGAAAAGGCAAACATGCCGGAACGCTCAGATACGGTCCCGTATCGAATCGAAGGGCAGCCAGCGGAACTTATTCATTGGGCTTCACTTTGGTATCGGCTTAGCCGGGGAATGTGATATCAGTCGCACTAGAGGTCTTGGGTGGCGTCAGCTGCCTGAGACCTCGTTTCTTTTAGGTAAGAAATAATAATGGAGTCCTCACTCTCCCGTATCGCAGTTCCAACAGCGTCCACGAGGCCGCGCCAAAAATAAATCAAAAGGCCGCCCCTCGGGTGGCCTTTTGATTTACATTATTTTTTGTAATTTGACTAAATTTAATTTAAAGGTACTCTGACGACAGGCTTGCAGGATTATCGTGAGCAAATGCTCTGCCTCGCAAGGGAGAAACACCAATGTTCGAAGAACTGCCGCTATGGCTGCTCATCTCTGGCCTCTTGCTGTGGTGCATGGCGCCAGCCGTGACGATGGCCGTGTTTATCGGGAAGCGAGGCTTTCGGGTGATCGGGGAAGATTACCAATTTCACGATGGCGGCCCTGTCCTACCGAGGCTGCTTGCCCTGACTGGCATTCTGGCAGGAGGATGGCTGGTCCTTACCAGCGCCCTCCTTCGTTTCGCACTGTTCTGGCTCGTGGTCAAACACCACGGATCAAACGCGGCGGGCCTGCTGATCTGGTCTTTCGCGATCGGGGTGATGGTGACCCTGATCAGCACCTATCACTACCGCCGGATCAACTGGCGGTGGAAAAATAGGGAGGGATAGCACCCACCACATAAGCGCGTTGCGGAGGAGAGATTCATCTCAATTCCGCAACGCCTTATTTCGTATATAACGCCTGGGTTTACGGCTACCTGGTATACTCTCCCCATGTCGAACGCGCATATTTTTCTGGAGCATTTAAATACAGAATATCTCAGGCTCCACAAAGAATATGAAGACCTTTATTGGATCTCTTACATGGGAGATCATTCAGTTGATACGGCTAAAGATACTGCTCTTGTCGCACGCGATGTCTTTCGAAGTGATAGAGAACTATATACAAAGACACAGGAATTTCTGAAAGGTGCTGACGCTGCAACTAAATCCAGGTTTAAGATTTGGCTCCGTTTCTTTGACCTGTATCAGTCACCCCCAGAAGTGCAAAGTCTCAAGAATAAGATAAGCAAACTCGAATCTAAACTGCTTGAAAAGAGGGCTGCGCGTAAAGAAGGATATCTGGACCCTGTAACGGGAAAATTTGTTGAAGCTTCATTTCACAAAATGCGTACGATGCGAAATACGCACGATGATGAAAGAGTTCGCAAGGCCTGTTTTGAGGGATGCGAGAAACTGGCAGTAGGCCTTGTAACGGAATATATCGAGATAGTGAGATTGAGGAATGAATATGCGAAGAAGCTGGGCTATTCAGATTTTTACGCGTTTAAACTCCAGAGTGAGGATGGTATGACCAAAAAAGAACTGGTCGTGCTTTTTGATTCTATATACGAGAAAACTAAGTTTGTGTTTGCTGATATTCGAAAGTTGGAGAAAAAGAGTCCTGGTCTTCGAAAGCCATGGAACTTCCAGTATCGTCTAGCCGGGGACTTTACGAAGGAAGAAGATCCATACTTCCAGTTTGATGATGCTCTTTTGCGTTGGGGTAGATCATTTTCTGCGCTTGGCATTGATTTCCAGAAAGGAAAAATGCAGCTCGATCTTATGGATAGAAAAGGAAAATGGAATAACGGATTTTGTCACTGGCCTGATCTTGTGCATTATAAAAAAGGTAAACGCATACCTGGCAGCTCAAACTTTACCTGTAACGTCGTGGCAGGGCAGGTGGGTTCCGGCGCCCAAGGATATAACACGCTCTTTCACGAAGGAGGCCACGCGGCTCATTTTATGAATGTAGATGAGCGCGAAGTTGCTTTGAATCACGAATACCCGCCAATGACGATGTCATTAGCTGAAACACAGAGCATGTTCCTCGACACAGTGTTTTCAAGCGTTGAGTGGAAGACACGGTATGCAAAAGATACTAAAGGTAATCCGTATCCTTTTGAATTGTATGAACGGAAGGTACGTACTCTTGCGCCGCTTCGCGCAGCCCGTATGCACTCAATACTTTTTGTATCGAACTTTGAGCGTGATATATACGAAACAAAGACGCTTACGCGAGAAAAAGTATTAGCTATTGCGCGTAAGAACTACCGGAAATATTTCGACCATTCGGAAGATTCATTGTATGCGCTTAACATTCCTCATATCAACATTTGGGAATATTCAGGTGGGTATCACGGATATGGACTTGCAGAGATAGCGCTTACTCAATGGCGCGCGTATTTCTATAAAAAATACGGATATATCGTTGATAACCCAAACGTTGGAAAAGAGATGAAAAAGATGTGGAGTTTTGGGTCACGTTTTACCTACAAAGAGTTTGTGCGTAAGGCAACAGGCAGTAATCCCTCAGCAAAAGCCCTGCTTGAAGATATGGTTATGACGCCAGACAAAGTTATAGAGACGGCAAAGAAACGAATCGTACGTCTCGCGAAAGTAAAGCTTTCTACGAAACCTGTTCGCCTCAACGCGAAGATCAGTATGGTTCATGGCAAAAAAGAAATAGCCAATAACAGTACTTCCTTTGAAGATATGGCCGAGGTGTATGGGAAATGGGTGCGTAATCAAGCTAAAAAAGAAGGGTAAATACTAAGCCATATGTACGTCGCTGATATACTCCTCATATGCATGAAATAGAAATAAAGGCGGCCCTTAAGAATAAGGAGGCATTCATTAAGGCGCTCTCAGAGCGTGGTTGTGAATTCGGCCAAGAAATTAAACAGGATGACACTATCTATGCCCGTGAAATTGAGACCCTTGAGATATTTCTAAGCAATTCTGACTTTCTCCGTATTCGCGTGCAGAATGATGGAAAAACTCTTTTTGCTTTTAAACATCATCCCGGCAGAATAAGGAGTTTAGATTCAGCACCGCTGGAGCTGGAGCTGGAAGTCTCTTCGAGAGAAGTCATGGAACATATACTCTCAATAATGGGATACAAAGAAGCGGCACGAGTTACCAAGGTAAGAAGAAAAACAAAATACCAGAATTGGGAAATATGTATTGACGACGTCGAGGGACTTGGCGCGTACGTTGAAGTTGAAGAGCTCGCGGATTCCAATGATGACATTGTCAGTATTCAAGAACGCATGCGTGTATTTCTTGCTGAATTTGGAATTGGAGAAGAGGATTTGATTAATAATCGGTACGACGTGATGTTGATGCAGAAGCGAGGAGGGATGTAATATTTTCTGCGCGAGCGGTGTAGTACTTGATATGGGTGAACGCAGAAGCGGCCCCTCACCATGGTGTTAGTAAGTAATGGATATTCGTATGAATCAAAAGAAATTAGCCGTCCCCCTGGCAGCAATGGCATTAGTGCTTTCTGCAGGCGGAGGCATCGTAGCAGCAACGCATGCTGCTGATACCGGCACAACGACTGCCGCAACAACTCAGGACCAGGATCATGGCATGCGCCAGAAACCTGCGGCGATGGGTACGGTTACGGCAGTAAGCGGAACCACGATCACTCTTACGGATAAGCAGAACGGCACGACGTATACCGTTGACGCCAGCGCTGCAACTATCCGCAAGCACACTGCACCAGTTGCAGGAGCTACACCAACAGCACCAACGACAATCACTGCATCTCAGATTGCCGTAGGAGATATGCTCATGGTGCAGGGAACCGTAAGTGGTTCGAATATTGCTGCAACAGCAATTGAGGATGGAGTAATGGGTATGGGTCACGGCGGACCTGGTGGACATGGTGTCCAGGGAACCGTCACCGCCATTAACGGCACAACGCTCACCGTTCAGGGTAAGAACGGCACAACGTACACCGTCAATGCCGGAAGCGCGACCGCTTCTAAGATCCAGACCATCTCTGTTTCTAACATTGCCGTCGGTGATTCTGTAGGAGTTGAGGGAACCGTAAGCGGAACAAGCGTCACCGCAAAGCATCTCATGGATGGCGTGCCAACTGACGCTCCACAGGACGCACCAGCATCGTAACGATAGATCATAGGCTGATACATCGTATATAAGGTAAAGAAGAAGCCTCCGTTCGGAGGCTTCTTCTTATTTATCCCAATGGTGATATGGTGAACGCAATGGGTGCCTCACAAAACCAAAAAGAAGGCTGGGAGCGAGAATATCGTTCCTCTAAGATGCTTTCGCCAAGCAACGTACCACACGGTGATGTGGTGCGTTTCATGCGTTGGTTGAAGAAGGAATGCAAAAAGGCGGGTGAACCGTTGGACATGGATGGATTGCGTGTACTGGATCTGGGTTCAGGTACCGGACGAAATAGTTTTTATATGGCGAATCACGGCGCGAATGTCACCGGGTATGAGTTCTCTGAAACTGCCTTAGCAATGGCACGAAAGACTGCAGCCCATGGAGATCAAGTCATTGAATATAAAAACCAGAACATTGGTGCAGCTTTTCAGCTTCCCAGTCAGACGGTCGATATTGTACTCGACGTAATGTCTTCGAATTCATTGAATGAAGCTGAACGAGAAATCTATCTCTCTGAAATTTCGCGTGTGCTTAAGCCCGGGGGATATCTTTTCCTTCGCGCGCTTTCCCTAGATGGTGATGTGCACGCAAAGGAGCTTATAAAGAGATTTCCAGGAACAGATTCCGACACCTATGTGCACCCGGACCTTGGTATTACAGAAAAGACCTTCACGAAGAAATCCCTAACTGATGCCTATGGACCGTATTTCACTATTATCTCGCTTGAGCGCCTTGAGCATTACAATACAGTGGCAGGCAGGAAATATAAGCGCAGCTACTGGGTGGCGTATATGCAGAAGGCTCCCGAAGCAAGCATTGAAAAAGTAGCGGAAATGCCGTAGGCTACAGAGGTTCCTGTGCGAACGAAATAAAAGCCGATGTAGCTCAGGGGTAGAGCAACTCCATGGTGGGTCGCAGACTCCGCCCACGTTAAGAGCGATCTCAACGTGAATCCCGAATAACGGTTAATAGCTCCACAAGCCAAGACCGTGGCGTTCGTCAATGTGATAAACGCCCGAACGACTGACAAGGGCATCTCTCGAAGATGAAGATACAGTCTAGCCCTCTTCCGCGTGGTTTAGAGAAGGGGTGTAAGCGAAGGAGTAGGTCGGCAGTTCAATTCTGCCCATCGGCTCAGATAAAGAAAAGATAAAGTAAAAGGTGCGTTAGGAACAAGCATGCGGGCCGCGTCCAAAGGACGCGGCCCGCATGCTTTAAGTATGAATCCGAAGAAACCTCGAACGCCGTGTCTTGCATGCAAAGCAGAGCCATATCGCCCTGGATATAAGTATTGCAGTAATGTTTGTCAGCAAGAGTATCAATACCAGCAATACATCCAGAAATGGAAAATTGGAGAAATAAGTGGATTAAATAACCTTGGTTTGGTTAGTAGTCCGATAAAACGTTATTTACGTGAGAAATTTGAAAACAAATGCTGTACATGTGGTTGGGCAGTCGTTAATGTGACAACGGCGAAGGTTCCTCTTGTTGCGGATCATATAGACGGGAATTGGCGTAATAATCACGAAAGTAATCTGCGGTTACTCTGTCCGAATTGTGACTCGCTTACACCAACATTTTCGGCTCTAAATAAAGGTCGAGGTAGACCTAATCGTGCGGTGAGCAAGCGAGCTCAAGAAGGACAGGTCTTGGCAAGGCTCGCTCGAAAAAAGCGAATATGATATCGTACTCAAGTCAGACATTGCCGAAGTAGCTCAGTTGGTAGAGCGCCACTATCGTAAAGTGGATGTCGCCGGTCCGAATCCGGCCTTCGGCTCCGACACGCAAAACCCGCCTTTGGCGGGTTTTGCCACCACAAGGGCACTAATGCCTTTCTAACTCGCTTCGCTCCTAAGAAAGGCATGTCGTATAGTAAAGGGTATGAACGAATCAGTAGAGCAACGTCTCGCAGAGATTGAAGCCCTCATGGCGTCTCCCACATTCTGGGCAGACAAAGATGAAGCGCAGCGCGTGGTGCGTGAGTATCAGATGCTCAAGGAAGGTGGAGAGATTGGTGCTGATCCGCATGATGCAGGGCCTGCAACAGTCGCTATCCTTGCGGGAGCCGGAGGAGACGATGCTGAAGATTTTGTGCGCATGCTTCGTGGTATGTACGAAGGATACGGAGACTCGAAAGGGTGGCGTGTACGTGAGCTCCACGAAAATCAAAACAATCATGGGGGATTTCGAAATGTGCTTCTGGAGCTCGACGGTCCTGGTGCATATGGAAGACTTAGGCACGAAGCCGGCGTGCATCGCTTAGTGCGCATCTCTCCCTTTAATGCGAACGACAAACGCCAAACATCATTCGCGCTCGTGGAAGTATTGCCGATGCTTTCAAATAATGACGAGGTGGAACTGAAGCCGGATGATTTGGACATTCAGTTTGCCCGCTCCGGAGGAGCGGGCGGTCAGAACGTTAACAAACGAGAAACAGCTGTGCGCATCACGCATACCCCCAGCGGTATTTCCGCACACGTCTCAAGCGAACGCAGCCAACTCGCGAACCGTGAGAAAGCAATGGCACTCGTGCGTGCGAAACTGTTTGCTCTTCAAGAAACACAGCGAGAAGCAGAAGCAAAAGGTCGCTCCATTGCCACTACTACTGCCAACGAGTGGGGAAGCCAAATGCGCTCCTATGTCATGCACCCTTACAAAATGGTGAAGGATCACATCACGGGACATGAATCTCATAATCCTGATGCCGTATTTGCAGGTGATATTGATGAATTCATCGATGCACAGGTGAATTTATAGACTGGCCAAGCGGGCATGGGGTATACTACTCCAGTCATGATCTATTTCGACCGGGTGACGAAGACGTACCGCGACGGGACCCCCGGTCTCGAAGACGTTACTATCTCCATCCAGCCGAAAGAATTCGTCTCCATCGTTGGACACTCAGGTGCCGGCAAGACGACTCTCCTAAAAATGCTCCTCGCTGAGGACAAACCAACAAGCGGCAACGTGTATTTCGAAGAACTCGATGTGCATGCGGTACCAAAGCATTCGCTCCATCACTATCGCCGTAAGATCGGAATGGTTTTCCAAGACTTCCGTCTTATTCCAAACAAAACAGCATACGAAAATATTGCCTTTGCCATGGAAGCGGCAGGACGAACCGACGAAGAAATTGCACTTGATGTGCCATACATCTTGGACCTCGTTGATATTGGAAATAAGGGAGGACATTTCCCGCATCAGCTTTCTGGGGGAGAGCAGCAGCGCGTTGCTATCGGTCGCGCCATCGTGAATCAGCCTGACGTCATCGTCGCTGACGAACCAACAGGAAACCTTGATCCCGTGAACACATACGAGATCGTTGAGATTCTAAAAAAGATTAATGAACTCGGTACCACCGTTATCATTACGACGCATAACAAAGGTGTGGTGGATGCGATGGGGAAGCGCGTGATTACCATGGAGCGCGGACGCATTGCACGAGATGACGCGCATGGACAGTACATTCTATAATTTCTGATATATGTTTACCTCTTTCAAACGAATCTTCTCAGCTGGTGCCACCGCCTTTTCACGCAATGCGCTTGTCTCATTTGCAACCGTGCTCATCATGACGGCAACGCTCACCATCATTGCCACGCTCATGCTCCTTTCGGCAATCCTTTCTAATACACTCGCCTCGATTGAAGACAAGGTGGACATCAATGTCTATTTCACCACCACCGCACAAGAGAGTGACATCCTTTCCGTAAAATCAGCACTTGAGAAACAGTCAGACGTGGCAGCAGTTACGTACACCTCAAGCGAACAAGCTCTTGCTGAGTTCCGTGCGCGTCACGCCGACGACCAGCTCACGCTTCAGGCACTTGATCAGCTCGGCGAGAACCCGCTTGGTGCATCACTTGCTATTAAGGCTACAGACCCTTCAAAGTACGCCGGTATCGTGAACTACATTTCTAATGACTCAAACATTCCTGGCAGCTCCAGCATCATTGAGCGCGTGAACTATTATCAAAATAAGAGTGTTATTGACCGCCTCACCCAGGCCATCGGAACCACCCAGAAGGCTGGATTCGCCATCGTACTCATCTTTGCTATCGCTAGTGTCATTATTGCCTTCGCCACCGTCCGCCTCGCCATCTACAGCGCACGTGACGAGATTGCCGTTATGCGTCTTGTGGGAGCTTCAAACATGTTCATCCGCGGTCCGTTCATCGTTGCTGGCATCATTGGCGGGGTACTGTCTGCCCTTATTACGTTAATAATCCTGGCCCCCGCCACCTGGTATGCAGGAAAGCATATTGCCACCTGGCTTGGCGGCTTTAATCTCTTCTCGTATTACACAAGCCATTTCGTACTCCTATTCGTGGTTCTTGTGGGAAGCGGAATTCTCCTTGGAGGAATTGCTGCATACGTGGCTGTGCGTCGTTACTTGCGCATCTAGGTATGGCGCGTCCCGGACATAAATACATCTTCGTACTCGGCGGGGTAATGTCCGGCGTCGGTAAAGGAATCGCGAGCTCATCGATGGGCCTACTTCTACAGGCGCGCGGGTACAAAGTGAACTTAGTGAAGGTGGATCCCTATTTGAACGTGGACGCCGGCACGATGAATCCAACAGAGCATGGAGAAGTGTTTGTTCTTAAGAGTGGCCTTGAGACTGATCAGGACATGGGAAACTACGAACGCTTCCTAAACCGCGACTTAGGTCCTGAGGACTACATGACGAGCGGCATGGTGTATCAAACCGTGATTGCGCGAGAACGTGCCCTTGAATACGGCGGTGCCACCATTGAGGCGATCCCTCATGTGCGTGATGAGATTCTTCGACGCATTGAAGCTGCGGCGAACGAAGCAGAGAGTCAAATCTCTGTCATTGAGATTGGGGGAACGGTGGGTGATTTCCAGAACGCGCTCTTCATCGAAGCAGCGCGCCTTTTGCGTCTGCAGTTCCCTGACGACGTGGCTTTCGTAATGGTTTCGTATCTTCCGGTCCCAGGTACGCTTGGGGAAATGAAGACGAAGCCAACGCAGAGCGCGGTACGTGAACTTAACTCGTATGGAGTTCAGCCGGACTTTATCGTTGCACGCAGCACTCATGCAATGGATGAGAAGCGAAAAGAGAAGCTCGCCATTGCCTGCAGCGTGCGCCCTGACCGAATCATTTCCGCTCCTGACGTAGAAAGTATTTATGATGTGCCGTTAAACTTTGAACGAGATAGCATCAGTGATTTGCTTTTGGATAAGTTGCGACTTCCCAAGGACACTCCTGCGTCACTTGATGACTGGCGAACATTCGTACAGAAAATGAAAGCAGATCGTCCAAAGGTAAAGATCGGTATCGTCGGAAAGTATTTTGATACCGGTGACTATGTTCTTTCCGACGCATACCTTTCGATCATCGAAGCGCTTAAGTTCTCTGGTGCAGAAATAGGAGTTAAGCCTGAGATCATTTGGCTCAACGCAAAGGAGTATGAGCGCGGAGCAGCCATTGAAGGACTTTCAGAATACGACGGTATCTTAGTGCCAGGTGGATTCGGCGAGAGTGGTATTGAAGGGAAGCTTAAAGCAATTCAATACGCTCGCGAGAATAAGATTCCGTATTTTGGTATCTGCTACGGCATGCAGCTTATGGTGGTGGAGTACGCGCGTAACGTTCTTGGACTCGCTGACGCACACACCACAGAAATAAATCCTGACACTGCAAACCCAATAGTTGCCATCATGGATGCACAGAAGAAGCACATGGCTGAGAAAAACTACGGCGGCACCATGCGCCTGGGCACCTACGTTGAAATGGTTAAGCCGGGAACTATTGCACATGAGGCATACGGTTCTGACTCAGTAGAAGAGCGCCACCGACACCGCTACGAAATCAATCCCGCATACGTACAGCAGATGGAAGAAGCTGGAATGGTCTTCTCAGGAACGAGCCCTGACGGCGTACTCATGGAAATTGCTGAACTCCCACGAGAGGCGCATCCCTTTATGCTTGGTACTCAAGCCCATCCAGAACTTCAGGCACGTCCATTAGACCCTCATCCACTCTTCACGAAGTTTTTGGAAGCATCACTTATACGTGCGCAAGAGCGTTAGAGAAGGCGCTATACTTAGAGATAGAAGTGCGTAAGAAGGGGAGAGACGAAACGTCTACTTATTCGGAATTACCCATACCTAATCACCATGACTACCACCAATAAAACTGTGCTCGGTATTGTCGCTGCCGCCGTTGTGCTTTTAATAGTTGTGTACGCCCTAGGCTCGCATAACGGAGCGCAGCCTCTTACTGATCAGTCGAACTCAGCTGATGCCAGTCTTCAGACTAATCCAAACGATTCATCTGATGCCGCACTCACTACTGATGCATCAACCATTGATTCACAGATGTCAGCGTCTGATCAAGATGCTTCAGCCGTACAGCAGGGACTCGATACGCATGCACAAGCTCAATAATTGGTAGATACTACTTCGTTATGAAAACACTCAACCGCCTTACCACCGCAGCCATTGGAGCAAGCCTCGTGTTTACCCCAATGCTCGCTCTTGCAGATACAAATGTAGACGCACAAGCAAACACTTCCGTTCGTGGCGGGTTTCTTTCTGGAATCTTTCACTCGAACGAAGATAAAGGTGTAAAA
Organism: Parcubacteria group bacterium; assembly: GCA_028286945.1. Classification (GTDB taxonomy): domain Bacteria; phylum Patescibacteriota; class Minisyncoccia; order Phycocordibacterales; family Phycocordibacteraceae; genus C7867-001. Next base: position 28,138 of record JAQBQR010000031.1, read on the forward strand.
GCAGATGTAAATGCATCCATGCATTCCTCAAGCTCTGCAGAAAAAGACAATAAGGAAAATAATGGGAACCATTTGGGTCAGATGAAAAATGGTGCGAACGGAGAAGTTCGTGCTGACAACAGCATTGATGCTCGCGTAGGCGCACTTTCAAAGCTTTCTGCGCGTCTTAATGACGCTAAGCAGTTAACGGCCGAAGAGAAGACTAGCTTCATGGCCATGATCCAGACTCAGATCGATGCCCTTAATGCTCTCAAAGCAAAGATTGGTAATGACATTAGCACTTCAACAATGCGTGACGATGCCGGACACATTCGCACTGAATTCCGCACGTATGCATTAGTACTTCCTCGCGCAGCCATCACTGCCGCAAGTGATCGTATCTTAAATATTGCTGCAAACATGGATACGGTTGGAGCAAAGCTCAATACGCGTATTGATGCTGCAGCTTCAAGCTCAGTAAATGTAACTGCTGCACGCGCGTCCTACACTGACTACCTTGCAAAGGTTGCTGACGCTAAAGTGCAGGCTAAGGCCGCCGCAAGTCTTGTAGTAAACCTCAGTGCTGATAATGGAAACGCAACTGTTTACGCTACAAACACTGCCGCTCTTAAAGCAGCTGCCGCTAAGCTTGTGATTGCCCGCGCTGACCTCAAGGCCGCTCGTAAGGATATGAGCGATATCTTGAAGGCAGTGAAGGGAACAGGCGCTACTGCAACAACGACTGCCCAGACCTCACATTAATTAGAAAGCCCAGAACTCCTTGACGCCTACCTAAGGCTCTTATAGGATGACTGAACTAGCTCCTGGCTCTGCCAGGAGCTAGTGCTTTATATTCGAGTTGTCTCAAATAAGGTGCAAAAAACACCGGATTTGTTACAATTTCGACACTACGTTCGTAGTAATTGCGGGATCGTCTAATGGTAGGACAACGGTTTC
>JAQBQR010000021.1 GCA_028286945.1 Parcubacteria group bacterium
AAGATTTCTAAAAGGCGCAAAGACTATACGAAGGCGATGTACGAATAATCGCGAGCGTTCACGTCATTTGGTGAACGCTTTACGAAACGTACGTAACCACCTGGACGGTCTGTGTAGCTGGTTGCAATTTCAGCAAATATCTTCTTAACTACTTCGTCATCGTTTCCGAGACGTGAAGCAATAAGGCGACGATTTGCTACAGAATCAACGCGTGCGCTTGAAACGAGCTTCTCGATCATGGGGCGAAGTTCCTTAGCTTTTGCTTCGGTCGTTGAAATACCCTCATGAATAATGAGAGAACGCATAAGCGAGCGCATAAGTGCTGTTCGCTGGTTCTTTGGGCGATTAAATGCCCGTCCTTTAACGCTGTGTGGCATGATTCCTACTTTAACACGTTTCTAATAAACCGTCCAAATACCTGCTACTATTCGCCTTTGAGCGAAAGTCCGATGGCATTAAGCGCCTCTTCGATTTCGGTTACCGCCTTGTCTCCAATGCCGTCGAGTTCTTTAAGGGCTGACGCCGTCTTGCGGGTTAGGCCAGCGGCCGTCTTGATACCTGCATCTGCTAGAGCAGCTGAAATGCGGGCTGAAAGACCCATTTCATCTACCTTAACCTTTGCATCCTTACCCGTTTCAGAGTCAGATGATGCGGTTGCATTGTGGTCAACTTCGTCCTGACCCTCCTGGAAGCCAACAACTGACTTAAGCTGGTGGATCATGATCTCGATTGAACGCTCAAGCGCTTCGCGAGGACCAATAGTTCCGTTCGTCTCGATGAGGAGTCGGAGGCGGTTGAAGTCTGTACGATCACCAACGCGCATGTTCTCTACTTCGTAGTTAGCACGGCGGATTGGTGTGAAGGTTGCATCAAGGGCAATGGTGCCGATGTCTACTTTCTCCTTCGTAAGTACCTCACGAGGCACGTAGCCGAGGCCACGTTCGATGGTTGCCTCTAGTTCAAATGATGCCTTTCCTGAGATGTCACAAATGTGCTGATCAGGGTTTGCAATCTCCACCTGAGTTGGAAGACTGAAATCTGCAGCGGTAACTTCTTTAGGACCTTTGATTGAAAGACGAATGGTCTGAGGCTCATCACCATGAAGCGTGAAATGAACGCGCTTTAGGTTGAGGAGAATCTCCATGACTGATTCGCGGATACCTTCGATGGTAGCGAATTCGTGGTTAACATCCTCAATTTTTACTGAGGTAACCGCGGCACCAGGAAGTGACGAAAGAATAATACGGCGTAGTGAGTTGCCGAGGGTGTGGCCGTAGCCGGGGTAGAGAGAATCAATCTCATATACTCCTTGCATTCCCTCTTCAGAAACGACGCGAGGCTTTGATGGTAGTGTGATCTGGTATTCCATAACTCAATCGTGATTAGCAGATGTAAATAATGATGGCTAAGAGCCATGAGAGGCGGTCCGAGCGTTGCTCGGGCCGCGCGTTCATGGGTCCTAACGCGAGTAGAACGAAAGCACGGTACTGAGGTCGCCGGCAGGTGTTGCTGACTCAGTGGTTGGCATGGTCTGTACGCCGCCTTCCATTTTCTTTGCGTCCCAACGTAGCCATGATGGCGTGGTCATTTCTGACGTGCGCTCAGTGAAGTTCTCAAAGAGTGGGAGCTTCTTGCTGCCTTCACGGATACCAATAACATCATTCATGTGTACGAGACGTGAAGGAATGGTGGTCTTGCGTCCGTTAACCGTGATGTGACCGTGAGATACCATCTGACGAGCAGCACGACGTGTAGGAGCAAGGTTAAGGCGAGATACCACGTTATCAAGACGAAGCTCGAGTGAACGGTGAAGTACGTCAGCAGGCGTAAGGTCAGCAGAAGCGTGAGTCTTCATTGCGGCAGCAACGTATGAGCTGAACTGCTTCTCTGAAAGACCGTACGTAAAGCGTACTTTCTGCTTCTCAAGAAGCTGACGTCCGTATTCTGTTGGACCACGTCCTCGTCCACGAGACTGGCGAGGGTTACGTTCAGCAGCAATAGCAAACTTCTGAGTTTGCGTCTTTTCGAATACTGAAGCACCGAGGCGCTTAGCGATCTTATACTTTGGTCCTACTTTCATATTAAATAATCAAAAATTAAAGGCAAAAACTATACGCGACGCGGCTTAGGCGGACGTGGTCCGTTGTGAGGAACAGGCGTTGCGTCCTTGATAGCGCGGATAACGATGCCTTTTGCTGAGAATCCACGAAGTGCTGACTCACGGCCTGCACCAACTCCGCGAATGATAACGGTCGCTTCTTTAACACCAATGATAGCTGCCTTCTCACCAAGAAGCTCTCCAACCTTAGCGGCTGCGTACGGTGTGGACTTACGAGCTCCTGAGAATCCAAGTGACCCTGCAGAAGATGACATGATCGCATTTCCCTTCTCATCAGTGAAAACAGCCTTCGTGTTGTTGAAGGTAGCTTCCACGTGAAGAATGCCGCGCTCGATACGCTTCTTTGCGATCTTCGAAAGAGCGCGCTCTTTGCGTCCTTGATCGAGGCCTTTGCCACTCTTCTTGATGATACGTTTCTTACCCATAGTAAATTAATGTAGGAAAATAATGATGCTCTATGTCTTCTCGAGCGTACGACGACCAGAACCCATGGTCTTACGCAAGTTTCCACGAACGGTACGTGAGTTAGTCTTTGTGCGCTGTGAGCGAACAGGAAGACGACGTTCATGGCGAACGCCACGTGCTGAACGAATATCCTTCAAACGCTTGATGTTCTGACCGATTTCACGACGAAGCTCACCTTCGATAGTGAATCCTTCGGCAAGAGCACGAATGGTCTGCTCTTCTTCTGGAGTAAGATCGCTTCCTTTACGGATAGGGTCAATCTTTGCTTCCTTGAGAATTTCAAGGGCGCGCGTAGGACCAATGCCATAAATAAGCGGCAGCGAATATGCGAGCTGCTTATTGTCTGGGAGAGTTACACCGGCGATACGCATGAGAATGACGTTAGATTAAATAAGATTACTGAAATTAGCCCTGACGAGCCTTGCGACGTGGATTGCGCTTATTAATACGGTACAAACGGCCACGGCGGCGGACAATGATGTCCCCCGGCTGCTGTACTTTAATAGATGCGCGTACTTTCATAGGTAAAAATTGATTGTCCAAACCGAGGACTGCGGTGCTACGACAGGCGGCGGACAATGCGAGCGCGTCCCCCGTACGGGTCTAGGACGAGTTCAACCTTGTCTCCAACCAACACGCGGATGCGGTGTAAACGCATTTTTCCGGCGAGATAGCTTAATACTAACTCGTCTGAAGGCATGCGTACACGGAACAAAGAATTAGGGAGCACCTCTTCAACGGTACCCGTAGGTGCATCTGGCTTTAGTTCCTCCATGTGTAGCTTTAATAATGTACCAAATAGGCTGTGAGACGTCAACGGGTAGGCAGTACTTACCGGCTTATTCGCTTGGTGAGGTCGTAGCAACGACGATATCTGAAGGATCGTCAGGGAATGAGGTCTTCCAGAATGGGCGAACATTAAGGACTGCACGGGATACCTCAGGGAAGCCCTGAATGATGGTATAGGCCGCGGTACGGTTCTTTCCTGCCACTGCACCCGCTATTTTAGCCGTATCAATGTCATAGACAATGGTGGCGTTACCGGCAAGACTGAAGGCGAACGTACCCTGCTCTGCCGTGGGTGTACCTGGAAGTGAGGGAGTCATTTTAAGAGCACTCGCATCCTTAATGGTTACGGGCTGACCGGTGTAGCTTCCGTTTGTACGGTATGAGATTGCTTTGGCGAGCGCGGAACTTGGAAGTACCACAGCCACGGCAGTTCCCTTCAGGTTTACGTTTACAGAATTATCCTTGCCGACAGTGTCTGTTGCCGGTACATACGTGATGACGGTGCCACCGGGAATAGCGACGTATCCTACAGGAAGCTGAGCGGTTACTGCTGCGGTAAGCGCATCATTCAAAGAAGACTGACTTTTCTGATTTTGTGCAGTGCGTGTTGCGTCACTGACACTTGCACGAGTTCCTGAGAATCCACCCGTGAATGCCTCCGTGGACTTTGCCGTCACCTTATCAAAGGATGCTGAACCTTTAAGACCAGGAACGGTAAAGGTTGTTGGGGCAATGTTGTACTGGTCTCCACCCGTGTCTGCGTATACCGTGGCTTTTATGGTGCCAGGTGAGCTAATAGAACCACCGGGGATAGTTACCGAATCTTGAATACGGTAAATCAATCCTCCCGTGCTCTGGAAGCGGGTGTTTTTAATAAGAGTCTGCGATGTGTCCTGAGTATTTGAGATAGTGATAGTTCCTTGTGCAGGGTCATTCACCGTTTCGGTGCTCTCAGCAGGCACGTTTGCACTTACTGTCTTATCAACCGTCACAATCTGATACGGCAGATCTCCTGAATTGAACGTTGCGGTGAAGTCACCACTAACGGTTGTGGTCTTTGCGGTGGGGGTGATGGTCACCTTAGCAGAGGCAAAGGTATAGAGGACAATTCCTGAACCGACAACAATCACAAGCGCGATAAGTGCCATGCCCCACGGGAAGCGACGGTTACCCAAACGACGGGGTGGTTCACCATCCATTAACGGACGCGGTGCGTGAGGAGGTTCCTGCGGAGGAGTTGGCGGAGCGTATGTGGGTGTGGGCGTTGGAACATATGCCGGCACGCTTTCTCCTGCCTGCTCCATCTGGCGTCTGCGTGAAGGAGGAATAATGTCCGTAATTGTTTTTGCCATAGCCTAATAAGGTTACTAAAAATGCGCCCAGCCGATATGGGTACAGTATATACCCCCACCCACCGGCTGCCGAAGTAGGTGGGTACAGAAAAGGGCCCCGCATTTTGTACGGGACCCCTTTGGCCTGTGTGCGTTTCCGCAGATTCAGGCGGTTCTTCTATCCCAACGAGTAACCCAGTTACGGGCTCGTGGGTAGTAGGTTAGCGTTGGGAAGTACAGACGGCGCGTGCATACCACCGTCACTGGGCATTCCAGTGCAGGGATTTCCTGCCCAGGACGAAAATGAATCGTCGTGGTGAAAAGCCCACGGAGGTAGGAAATTTCCTCGTCTTGCGGAAACTCCCGCACTTCATTTGTACCCACCTCGTGAGTGATGGTTACCTCGATACAATTTCCCCTGGGTTGGCGAATGCTTGAGATGAACCCTCGTTTGACGAGGTCGGTATGGGTAACCGAGCTCAGAAATGGCAGCGACACCCAGTTATACGAAAGAACAACATAGAGGATTGCCATAAAAACAGCAACCCCAAATCCGATCCACATAAGTCTTACCCCTTCAGTTAAAACGAGTACTATTCAAAGTACTTTGAATAACGGATTTGTCAAACTATGATTTCCCTGCAACCTTCTGCTGATACAGCGCAAGGATTGATAAGTAGATGGGCGTCTCTACTTCGGTTCTAGAGCGAACTTTTGAAGTGAATTGTTCCGAAGTGACGGTAATAATTGAAAGT
>JAQBQR010000030.1 GCA_028286945.1 Parcubacteria group bacterium
GCTTTAGCCTTATCCAGTCCACTTGAACCCCCCGCGGCGCTACCTGACCCATCATTTGCGCCTCCTGTTCCGTCAGGTCCCGCACTTGTAAGTCCCGCAGAGGGATCGGCTTTTGTAGCAAGAATAGATGGGTTCTTTGCAACGATACATCGATCACTACCGTCAGGTTTCTCCGCAAGAATAGTATTCCATGGACCAAAGAACGTGCTGTTAGAGTCGTATACCGTCTTCATGATGTAATCCACCAAAAGCCACGCAAGAAGCAAGACAATAAGCCCAATAAATACATTTGTAATACGAGTTTTGGCTTTGCTTATCGCCTCACTACTATCGCGCGCGGTAACGAAGGCAAACCCAGCGATGACAATATAAATAGTAAAAATAATACCTGCCAAGGAAACACCGTGGTTTATCGAGTTCTGCACCACCTGCATAACGCAACCAAAGTCCGGTGCGGTGGTAAGGGTCGTCCCGTCAGACGCATTCTTTTGATTATCACAGCGACACTCCGCAGGAACAATTGGCTTGATGAGGAATGTTGGCTTTGATTGCGCAAAGGTCGCAAGCGGCATTAGCAAAAGCACTGCGGCAAAAATAATTCCAGCTCCTGCCGTTCTCTTCATATAAATATTCTACCTTACTACGGGAGCGTTACGGCACCAGGACAAAAACTAAGTCCGAGATTACTACCTGAGTATTGCTGATTAACCTGACTTGTCGTTACTACCTGAGTATTGAGTTTACAAAGTTGCTCGTCGGTAAGATTCAAGCGCGCACGGAGTGCAGCTTCAGCTTTTTTTCGCGTCTCCCCAAGAGGTTCAACATTAAGAATAATGTCAAAATAGGAACCATCGGGAAAGTACGTGATGGTAAAATCACTTTCTTCACCACCTGCCGCAACAAATCCATCGGTCGCATTTGCATAGGAAGGCTGATTTTCCTTAGTAAAATCAGGCACCGTGGCGCTTGAGCCATCTTTGAAGATGATAGGCAAGGCTGTTTGGTTTTGATTCGTGTTTGTACCCGTACCAGATACAGGAAACGTAGTTGAAGAGGTACTCGAAGTGGTCCCTGATTTTCCGTGATACGTAAGCGCAAAAATAATCGCAATAATGCTAAACGATGCGACGATAAAAATGATTTTTTTGTTCGTGGTCATATCAGTAGAAATTAAGGAGTCGTTTGACATTCAGGAACAAGACTTCCATTTTGGTGCGTTGACCAATGGCTCCAGTTTGTACCATTCTTGCTCAGCGAACATGCCGCTTGTACACCGCCACTTGCACTTCGCGCCTGAGCGACACAGGCAGTATATAACGCCATCTTGTCAGGCTTAACGCGCTGATCGCAGTGTCCGATGTTTGGACCGCTTTGTACTACATGACTTACTCCGTTAGCACCGGTGCCCTGGCATGCTCCGGTGAATGCAGTACTGCACTGTTGACCGTTCACGGGTATTAGATATGAGTTCGTGAGGTTTGTCTGGAACAATCCAACTGAATACGTATTACCGTCTGCCAGAATATCGGTGCGACTTGTGTTTGCAGGGTTACCGCCGCTTTCCTTATTGCAGAAGCCGGCTGCTACAGTCGCGTTGCCACCAAAGCAGGTTTGAGAGAGTAGAGCAATCGAACAGGGACCATTTGCTGGCGCAGTACAGCTCCCACTTCCAACAGGGCCATTCCCACCTCCATTCCCTGTGCTTCCGCCGCTTGTAAGGGCAGCTGACGTTACGGTTCCTGTAGCCAGCGTGTCTGGGTTGTCATTTCGTTTAATACACTCTGAACCGGGCCCTGGAGCCAGGAGCTGATTCCATGGACCAAAGGTAACGCTCAAGTAGGTGACGTCGGGCTTGTATATTGCTTTTACCGCGAAGTCCACCACAATCCACGCGGAAAGTATTATCGCCATTCCCAAAGCCGCATTTAGGAGACGCGTCTTAGCTGCCGAAAGAGCTTGAGGATTTCCTTGTGCAAGCATCAAAGAAAATCCGGCGTATCCTATGTACGCGACACATATAATGACTCCCAGTTCAATGGCAGCATTTATCACCCTTTGAATAATCTCCATCACACAACCATAATCAGGAGCTGAACCAACGCAGTAACAGGTCGTTCCTGGTTGCGCGACGATAGGCAAGAAGTTTGTTGCGCCAAACACTACGTGCGGAGCGAGGAGTGCAACAAAAGAGAGTGCGAACGCAGTATAGGTGCCGAGGCGGAAACGCGTCATGAGATATCTCTATAGTACGGCATGAAAGCTCACAAAAGCAGTGATTCCCCAGAAATACGCGCAAGCGGAACCTGTCTAAGGGCACGAAAATCTGGTATGGTGCATACGTGCTACAGGAGGTAATCGCGTCTGCGATACCTCATTCGGGCCTGTATCAATTGCTTGCATTGATACAGAACCCTCGTTCGGTAACCGAGCATGCATGAGGACATGCCTGCTCGATACCTCTCTCGGGCCTGTAGTTTAATGGTAGAACAATGGATTCCAAACCCATTAGCCGAGGTTCGATTCCTCGTGGGCCCGCACTTGACGTTTACATATTTTAATACTATTATCCACTCGCCTATTGAGACGATAGGCTCTTACGGAAACGTAAGGTTCACTCCAGAGACTGGAGACGGAAATGGCTGAGCATAGAGATAGTACTTTGAACGAGAGCGATCTTGTTATCGCTTTTAAGATTAACGAAGCCTTCGCAAAGTTTGTCGCGAGCAATGAGCTGGATTCAGCGTTTAAGTTGACCCGCATCGATATTTCGGGAGGAGACCCCATCTTCTTCGTAAGCGGCATGGTTCTCTACAAGGGTTCAATGCTTCGCTTCGGATCTCAATTCTATAGGGATGTAGATGGAGTAGCTTCCCCAACCACAATGCGTTGGCAATTAGAACTGTATACTCGGGGCCACAGGTATTTTGGGACTATATGTCCAAGGCACAACCAAGAAACGTGCCCCTGGTTTCGCTATCGTCCTCACGAGGATCATGGTGTGGTTATAGTTTTCGAGCCCGCTAACGGAGTATCGAAGAACTTTACCGAAGCGATTAGAGCAATCGCAGAACGATAGGCTCACTCGATATGCCCTAAATGAGAACCCCAGGTAATTTGGCCTGGGGTTTTGCAATATGTTTATGTAAATAGATTCTGTAACTCACGCAATGCAATTGTAGGAAACGGGTATTCCTTCACCCAATCAATAGTTCTAAAATCCTCCGTCAGAGCCCGCTCACATTTTCTTAATTTAGATTATTCTTGATAACCAGGAATATCAGCCGTAGTTATTTTAAGTCTACCTTTATCGTCCACACGACGGATAATAGTCTCTTTGTATTCAGAGTGACCCATAACTTTCTCTGCAATTGACCTAGCTCTCTTTGCCGACTCTAAATCGTTGAACTTCTCTGCTTCCTCAGCAAAGCCATATAGATGAAAAGCTAAGTTGTGGACATCTTGAATACGACCTTCGAGAAGTTTTCTTCCAATTTCTTCTCGGAATTCATTATCTTCATCGCTTCTTTCTAAAATAGAATTTATTTTTTGTTCCATTGAAGATAGATATGTCTCGGTATCTATTATTTGCTTTTCAAAATCATACGAGGTTAAACCAATGAAGATATGGGAACTTGCCTCTGTAGCTTTGTTTCCAATGGGTTCTGTCTTTGACTTACCTTTATGAGTATCCACAGTTTGGATATATGCCGCTCCTTCAAAAAGAAAATACTTGTGTACTTGTCCAACGGAAGCAAATTCAGTTAGTAGTTGTATCTTACTACCTTTAGGTATTTGATAGCCTTGATTGAATTCTGTAAATTCAAACTCTGATTCTTTAGGTGCCGCATTTGGCAAGAACTGTGGTATTTGCAGATTTAAATAGAACTCCTTTCCTTGTGAACTACTATCTACGTAACGGACTTCGGGAGAGCTTATTTTAAAAGGAGCATCGGCCATTAGTTCCTCTAGTGCAAGCTTCTTAACTTCCCGGCTTGTTACATACCCTTCCTCTAGAGCTTCTGGGTCTAAATTCTCTTCGTCTGGAATAAATACTTTTTTATCTTTATCGTAATGGGTAGCATGTACTTTTCCATTTCGAAGATGAAAGATTTTCATACCTGAATCTTTCAATGAGTCATGGATTTCTTCATCAGAGACGAGATCAGGCAATCCGCTATATTTGTCAGGTGAGATATAAAAACCGGCAACCTGTGGATCTTCGACTACGAGTTCGTTATATCCGGGATGATTATCACGATTACGATTAATGGAGGATTCTATTTTGTCAGTAATAGTGGCAAATCTTTCAGAATGAGTCATTCTGGTCTTTACTCCCTTTGCAACTGTTCCTAAGTCACTTGGAGAAGCGTCGACAACTCGACCTCCGCTTAAAATAACTCCCATTCTTCCCCACATGTTATCTGCACCCTCTTTAACGGTAGATGTAGAGATTGTGGGTTCAAGCGTAAGTAACACGTCCAATTTTTGTTTCCAGCTTGCCCAGGTATTTAATAGCGAATTATCCATACCAGGAGTAACGTCTGGACGAATAGCGTGTATGAAAGTAACACCGTACTTTTTACGTATCTCAGTTATATCTGTAGCTTTCCTTTCTTCCTGATAGAGATTCCAAGTCTCGTTTTGATCTTTGTAAAAATCACCAAGCTTTTCTCGCGCTTGATCCAGACTTGAATTTTCTTGTCTTAGGTTTTCTAGCTCAGAAATTGAAGATTGTAAAGTAGAGTAATCTTCTTCTGTCTGGCCACGATCGTGTTCTTTAGTCTTCAGTCTGTCTTGAAGACTCTTTAACTTGAAATAGTGTATGAATTCAGAATATTTAGACGTTCGAGTATTTAGAAGCTCTTCTTCAATAGCTTCTATTTCTTCAATAACCCCCAGTGATTCTCTCTGTTTTGCTTCAGCCTCTTTATATAGCCTGTCCAAACTTTCAGAAGTTTGCTGTTGATGGGAAAAATACTCTTTTCGGGTTTCTTGCATTTCTGCTGCAAGAGAACTACGTGCTTCTGAGGCATGCTTTCTCGTAAAATCCCTCAAATCCTTTGGCGGTTCTTCGCTCATTTATGTATCTCAATTATGAAGCATTTTGCCTATTTCGGCTATTTAATAGCTATGAGAGCTAGCAATTACGAATCGAATCTCGTCCCAGAGAGCCCGCCCGTTTGAATTGGTGCATCTATTGATCTGTACTACTATATTAAACATGAAGTTGGGAGACATACGTAAATCATGGATAGCTCTAACGCTTGCGGCGAGCATTCTATTTCTACTGGGAATTGCCGCAGGATATGCGCTACGTGCACTTAGAACTCCCACAGGCATCACCACGGTTCGCGATCCTGATTCGGTCTATAGCTTAATAAATCCTGTGCTATATATTGAAACGCCGGAGAGTTTTTCCTTTCCAAAATACACACCCTTGGAGAGCGCGCTTAGCGCCAACGTCACACAAGCAAAGAAAGATGGCTCTGCGACTGATATCTCGATCTATTACCGTGACCTGAATTCAAGTGAATGGATTGGCGTCAATCAAGCTGAGACCTACAACCCCGCAAGTATGTTGAAAGTGATAACGCTCATTGGTGTGTTACGCGCGAGCGAATCCAATCCACATCTGCTTTCCGACCACATCAGCGTTCCCGCATCAATTTCTATTCCAACAGCAGGCGGACAGGAGTACTATCCGCCTGCCGACCCTGTACACAGTGGCATGACCTATAGCGTACAGGACTTGTTGCAGCGCATGATCGTGCAGTCCGACAACGGTGCCAATGCATTGCTCACCACAATAATTGGCGACTCAACCACAAATGCGAATTACACGAACCTCCATATTTCGCTTCCAAAAAATGGCACGACATTAGATATAAGCCCCCAAGAGTATTCACATCTTTTCCGCGTTCTCTATAACAGCAGCTATCTGAACAACGCTGATTCTGAGTATGCTTTACAGCTACTAAGCCATACCACATTCACCCCGGGCCTCGCTGCTGGTATTCCCGCAAGCACCACCGTCGCGCACAAGTTTGGAGAGAATATATATCCGAACAACGCTTTAGGGCTCAATGACTGTGGCATTATTTACTATCCTGGACATCCGTATTTCCTCTGCGTTATGACAAAAGGATCTGATTTTTCTACCCTCGCGAGCGTAATAAAAAATATCTCACAAATAACCTGGCAACAGGTGAAGCTCGTATATCCAAGCTAAAAACGCTCTCGCAAGCGTTTTCTGTTTTTGCAGTATGCGAACTAGTTTCTGTACATGCGGACGATTGCTTCGCGCGTCTTCGAACCAGGGTGTTCCATTCCAGGCTGCTCGACTGCCCCGCTGACTTCGATTAGCGGGGCAAGGTCTTTATTAGATTTGAAAGTATTAATCTAGTTTTGCCAACACGCCTTTTACAAACTCTCTATCCTTCCCATTGGATAGCAGATCATAAATCTCAAGCTTCGATACCCATCGCGCTTCTTTAATTTGACTGTCCCTGGGAGCTAATTCTCCTTGATCAGTAGAAAAGAGGAACATATGTATGACCTTAAGTTCTGAATGATCATCACTTCCATCTTCCAAAACTCGATAGCGTTGATACTCACCCAAATCCTTACTTACTGTAAGCTGTGTGATGCCTGTTTCTTCACCAATCTCTCTTTTGGCAGCCTCAAGGTCTGTTTCTTCTTGCTCAACTCTACCTTTTGGTAAATACCATCCTTGTTCATACACAACCAATATTTCACCCTTCGCATTCAATACGATTCCTCCTGCGCTGCGCGTCTTTTGTAAAGAGTCCTTCGCAGATTGAATGTACTTCTCAAATAAATTGATGATTGGTGCCTGGTACGCGGATAGTTTTTCTCGAGCTTCTTGAAGATTAAAGAATGCTGCGCGATCTACTTCAGGAATCTCTATTCTCTTGCCGCTTCGTGGAGGCCACTCAACTGTGCACGTATTACTAACAATGGTCGAGACATCGCACTCGCCTTTGAAAGCCCAAACATCTACCGTTTTACCGTCTCTTCGTTTCATTATGCCGATATACGCAAAAGGACCTTCTGGTTTGATCCCTGTCTCTTCTTCGAATTCTCGCTTCGCTGTCTCAAGGAGTCGGTCGCCCTCTTCTCCTGTTTCTGCGATACCTTTTGGGACACTCCAAACTCCATCATCTTTATTTACAAAATAAGGACCGCCTGGATGCACGAGTAAAACTTCGGGACCGTTGTCCGTGTTTCTAAACATTAGGAGCCCCGCGCCGATATGGGCCATTGCAGTAATTATACTCGATCCATTTCAGTTCAAATCCCGCACTACAGGGACCGCATAAAAAATGCCCCGGATTTTCACCGGGGCAAAGAAAGTCTCTGACGTCTTGAGAGTCAGTCCTCCCAGGGTTGGTTATACGCTGTGCGAATGCTGACGTAGAGCACAGCAGCATCCACATCCCCATGGTGTCTTAGCGCTTCGCGAATACTCATTTCTCCCTTGCGGGTGGCAATGTCGCGGAGGGTGTCACAATTCCTCCCCGTGAAATAATTCCAGGTGTGACGCAGCGGATCAATCATAAATTGAAGGAGCTTGCCGCGTGCCGCCAACAATCGGAGGGCCTCGTCGCGATAAAGCCTACTTTCCATCCGCTGTTGCGGCATAAGCCGCCAAGCCCACACAGCAAACGAGTCGATGAAGTTTTCAGTCTCTTCGCGCTGCGATTTCGGCATATCGGCGAGCAAGTGAGCGTGGTGCAGAGTGTTCGGATTCTCGGTTGCTGGCCGGAAAAACCAAAACAGGCAGTCCACAAACTCATTCGACATGCTTTCCATCGTATTGTTAGTGAAATCCTTAAGTACGCGGATGACTTTGAAAAGCGCCGCCTTTGCAACTTCCTTTCCAGGGTCACGGACAGTGGTGTACACCTTGTTGCCGGCGGAAAAGTCGTTAGCGATCTCGAGCAGAAACCGCATCCAGCGCTCCTGGCACTCGATGTACTCGGATTTGATGAAAACAGATCCGCTTGTTATCACGCTAGCCGAATGTATTGCGCCAAGGTACGCAGGAACATCACTTGACGTCCTCGCAGCCTCCCATCGCTCAAGCCATGTCTCCCAAGGGATAGTGTGCTCGATGCGGCGGTAAGGATCTACAGGCTCTATTGAAGGTACGTACATGGTCAAACCTTTCTGTGCTGCATTGTCCGCAAGCACGGTCAGACGGAACATTATTGTCCCGAGCGAACTATACTCCTAGCTCAGATCATCGCAATGTTGTGCGAATTTCCTTCCGCAGACCCAAACAACAAACCCCCGCACCAAATGGTACGGGGGGCGAATGACGAAACAGAGGTTAGTGACGGCCGAGGCTCTTCCTGATCCCCAGGATAACAATCCACCCACCAGCGATGATGAGGAGGATTTCGACCACGGGACGAAACAGTGTGTGGACTGTATGAGCAAACGACACCGACAGATTCGTGATCAGCTGATGTGCCTGAACGGGTGCAATTTTCATGTACACAATCCAGAACAATATGCAGCCAACAGCGAGTGTCGTAACAGCCCGAAGCGGCGTTCCGAGGAACGTGATCGCCAGCGTCTTCCAGCCGGAGGCATGGTGCTGGTGACGCTGCGGTTGCCGATGGTGGTTGCGGTTTGGACGATGTGCCATTCAGTTTTTCCCCTTTGGAGTTGAAGTGGTGCACTAACTCTGTTTTAACGAGCAACGTGCTGGATATATTATACTACATAAATACGCGCAATGTCAATAGATACTCCCCTTTTTATTGCATATAAATGCTTGACAAAAGGTACATATTGACATATAGTAGAAAAGTACACCGAATTTAAATTTAATTCATTTTTACGGGGGACGTACGATGTTCTATCACACTGCTTCGCTCTTCTTGACTGGCGGCGCTATCGCAGTCTTCTCGAAGAACTTCCTCGCATTCTTTCTCACCTGGTGCAAGATCACCGATGAGCCTGCGGCTGAGGAAATTGCTTGGTGGCATACCACCCTGATGTATGGCGTGGTCGGCGTATGCTTCGCCATCTCGCTCATCATCGGCTGGTTCACGAATGTAATGACGGACGGCGAACTCGCCTTCCTCGCTGCCGTCGTCGTCGGCATGGTGATCTGGCTCAGTTCCGCGATCCCGGAATTCAATTTCCGGAAAATCGAGGAGGCGCCTCAGCACACCGCCGCCTGACATCCGTCAGCAGCAACCAAAGGGTCCCGGAGAATTAGTTTCTCTGGGCCCTTTCTACATATAGATTTTAATACTTTGAGAAGGAGGTAAACAAAAACCGCTCGGTATGCCGAGCGGTTTTTGCGTGAAGCTTTTTATTTCTTCACTTCTTTAAAGATTTCGCGCTTACGCGTGGTCTTATCGAACTTCGTGAGTTCGAGCTTGCGTTCAACTTTCTTCTTGTTCTTACGAGTGAAGATTACCTGCTCTGAGGCGGTTGAGCGAAGCTTGATTAGATTAATCTGTGGCATGACCGCATTCTAGCATTTAGGCCGTTAGGCGGCAACTGCTGCTTTAGTTGACTTGGCACGTGGCTTTCGGGCTGGTGCTTTCTTCACTTCGAAGGTCAAATCAGCATTTTTCACGCCCACCGTGACAGATCCGCCTTCCATAATGCCCTGCTCAACCATGAGCGAAGCTATGGGGGTGAGGATCTTATCCTGGATAGCGCGCTTCAATGGACGTGCTCCGTATTGCGGGTTATATCCCTTTTCTGCGAGCCAGAGGCGAGCCTCAGGAGTGATGGAGAGCTCAATACGCTTTCCTCCCAGACGTTCAACAACTTCGCGAACCTGGTTCTCCACAATGTCCGCAAGCGCAGTCTTACTGAGCGGATCGAAGATAATAATGTCATCAAGACGGTTAAGGAATTCTGGACGGAAGTGATCCTTAAGTGACGTCATAACCTTTTCCTTAATCAATTCGTACTGGGCGCTGTCGTCGTTATCTCCTGCAACGAATCCAATGTTCGCAGCGCGATCCATGTACTCTGCACCAATGTTTGAGGTGAGAATGATGATGGTGTTCTTGAAGTTTACCTTGCGGCCCTTTCCGTCGGTAAGATGTCCAGAATCAAGTACCTGGAGAAGAATGTTGAATACTTCTGGATGCGCCTTTTCAACTTCGTCGAAGAGCACCACAGCGTACGGTCGGTGACGAATACGTTCGGTCAAACTTCCCGCTTCCTCATATCCCACGTATCCTGGCGGTGCACCAATGAGCTTAGAAACTGAATGCTTTTCCATGAACTCGCTCATGTCCACACGCACCAAGGCATCTTTGTCATTGAACATGAATTCAGCGAGACGTCGTGAGAGCTCAGTCTTTCCAACACCTGTTGGCCCCAAGAAGAGGAATGAACCAATGGGACGGTTTGGGTCTGCTATACCAACGCGTGAACGCTTTACGGCATCAGCCACGATCTTAATAGCTTTGTCCTGACCAATGACTGCAGAAGTCAGGTCGGCTTCCATTCGGGCAAGCTTTGATGCTTCTTCTTCGATCATCTTCATAACAGGAACTCCCGTCCAACGCGAAACAACGCCTGCAACCTCATGCTCCGTCACCTCCTCATGGAGAATACGACGTGACTTCTGAAGTACCTTTAAACGCTTTGCCTTGGTCTCCAATTCTTTCTGAAGCATCGGTACGGTACCGTAGTGAATTTCAGCTGCGCGTGCAAGGTCACCCGTGGCTTCAGCGTTTTCTGCGTGTATACGAAGCTTCTCCAACTCTGCTTTTATTTCACGAATGGAGTGGATAACTTCTTTTTCATTCTTCCACTTGAGCTCGAGTTCTGATGTTTTCTCGCGAAGATCAGCAATTTCAGCATCGATGGTTTTTACGCGCTCACGAATTTCTTTTCCGTGTTCACCCTGCTCATCTTTTTTAAGCGCTTCGCGTTCAATCTCAAGTCTGCGGATACTGCGGTCGGTATCCTCCAAAAGCGGTGGCTTATTTTCAAGTGCGATGCGAAGACCTGCAGCTGCTTCATCGATAAGGTCGATGGCTTTGTCTGGAAGGAAACGGTCAGTGATGTAGCGTGAAGAAAGGTCAACGGCAGAAACAATGGCACCATCCGTAATGCGTACGCCATGGAAGAGTTCATATTTATCTCGAAGGCCGCGAAGGATAGCAATGGCGTCATCAATCGTTGGCTCGTTAACGAATACTGGCTGGAATCGACGTGTTAACGCCGCGTCTTTTTCAATATGCTGCTGATATTCCTTGAGGGTGGTGGCACCGATCATGCGAATCTCTCCCCGTGAGAGTGCTGGCTTGAGCATGTTCACGGCATCTAGAGAACCTTCAGCTGCTCCAGCTCCCATGAGGGTGTGAAATTCATCTACGAAAAGAATCACTTTACCGCTCGCCTTCTCAACCTCTTTCATAACCGCCTTCATGCGCTCTTCGAATTCACCGCGATATTTTGTACCAGCGATCATGAGTCCAAGGTCCAGAGATAGAAGTTCCTTTCCCTTAAGTGAGTCCGGTACGTCTCCCGTAGCGAGGCGCTGCGCGAGGCCCTCAGCAATAGCAGTCTTTCCTACGCCGGCTTCACCAATAAGCACCGGGTTATTTTTCGTGCGACGTGAAAGAATCTGAATAACACGATTAATTTCCATGTCCCTGCCAATGACCGGATCAAGTGCACTGTCTGCCGCAAGCTGCGTAAGGTTACGGGTGTATTTTGCGAGTGCGCGGAAGCGTTTTGGTTCAGAAACCTGACCGTCTTTAGAGTTCTTCAGTTCATGAAGCACTGCGGTAACCGTTTCCTCATCGATCTTAAAGCGATTAATGGCGTCTGCAGCAGGACCGGGATGTTCAAGGATGGCCACAAAGAGATGCTCTGTTCCAATGAATGAATCATTCATCTTTGCAGCAACTTTTCCGGCAGACTCAAGAACCTCAGCGAGTTCCGGCGTGAGGTACAAGTTAAATGAAGGAGAAAGAATGTTTGCAGTCTCAGGAGACTCGAGGGACTCCAAAAGAAGATCGGCAAGCATCATCGTATCTATGTCCATACGGTCAAGTACAGAAAAGACAAGGCTTTCTTCCTGATGGATAAGGGCGGTTAGAAGATGCAAAGGACTGACATGGTTCTGACCTCGCTCAATAGCGAGTTCATGAGCCTTTTTTATTGCCTCTTTAGCTTTTGCGGTGAAATTTTTGAAAGGTGACATATAGAAAATTGATCTTACTTAGGCGTTGGGGCTTGTAAAAGTGCAATGATTGCGTCTGCTGGGATGATTAGCCCCGTAGTTGCGTTACCGCTGATACCAATAACGTGACCACTTAGGTCCACGACTCCCCCGCCCACAGGCACACCTGAAATTGTGGTGTCGATGGAAGTCGCGCTGACCTTACTTATGATGCCGGTTAAGGCAGCAGAATCTTTCGTAAGAGCAAGTACGGTTTGACCCTGCTTTAATTTGCTGGATGCAACGAGAACTGCGTCAGGAACCACGGGAAGTGAGGCCTCATCGGCAAATCCATATATTGAAAGAGTGCCAGTGGATTTTGAGATTGAGGCCTTAAGTGCTGAGCCATCGCTAAAGGCAATCACTGCTTCCTTAGGCAAACCGCCTGCCGTGGTGACCGTCACCACGGCGCGAGACTTCGGAAGATAGGTTCCAAATGCAATAGCTGGCGTGCTGGTTGAATCGCGGTAGATAAGTACTGTGCGTGCTGCATCATTTCCCACTGCCGTTGTCATGAGCTGTTCCGTATCAGGGGCGGCAGGTGCTGCTGGCGACGTGATGGATTTTATAGGATTCACTACCTGGATTGGCGTCGCGATAGTCTGGATAGTGTGCTCAACAATACGGTCGACACCCTGCGAAACCTGTATGGGCACCTTATCCAAAAGCGAGACCGTTAGAATACCCGTGGCAATAGACACCACGAAGTTAACCATGACGGTGAGGAGCAGAAGCTGGGCTTTTGAGAGATCCTCGATATCCATACCCTTAGTATACCAATCAACTGTTTTGAAGGAAGGTGGTGATTTCTTTTAGTGCAGGAATGAAGCGTTTAAAGTCTTTTTCTGGGGTTTCTGGTCCCCATGAAATACGAAGGGTGGATTTTGCAAGTTCCGTATTCAGTGTATGTGCAAAAACAGCACGTGATCCATCTTCAGAATCAGTTTCGCAAGCGCTTTTTGTGGAGACAGCAAATCCGTCCGTGTCCAGAAGCGTAACGGCATAATCCGTATCCATGCTTGGAATAGCAATATTTAAAATATGCGGTGCCTGACGTTTCCCTTCGGTTATGTGCGCACTTGGGAGCATCGCAGTGATGGCGGTTACGAGTTCGGTTCGGATGGAGGTGGCTGACTTTGAAAAAGCTTCATGTCTCTTCGCGCGTTCGGTGAGGGCCGCCGCGAAAGCGGCGGCCAATGCGACAGGCTCCGTTCCCGGGCGAAGTCCTGCTTCCTGTCCACCACCATGGGTGATGGGTGATATGAGATTTTGCTGAGGAATGATAAGAACACCGACACCGCGCACGCCACCTACTTTCTGTGCGTCGAGCGTCATGAGGTCAGCGCCTAGACGGGTATGGTCAATCTGTTCAACAAGCGGCAGCTGACTTGCGTCCACATGAAGTACTGCATTCGAGACTGTTCCTGCAGCGCGCGCTTCGCTCTGCGCGGTATCTATAATTCTACGAATTCGAAGCGTGTCATACCGGATTCCCGTTTCTCCGCAGACTGCGTCAACACAGATAAGAATTGTTTGAGGGCGAATGAGCTCTTCGAGGGTTCCTAGATCAATGGCTCCGTCTTTAAGAGGTATCGCTTCCATTTGTATTCCTTTCTTTGCTAATTGGTGAAGCGTTTCAATTACTGATGCATGCATGGTGGGCAAATAAAGAACGTGCATGTCTTCATATTTCATTCCCTTTTCTAAACAGGCATTGATGCGACCTTGAACAGCGAGTGCATTTGCTTCAGTGGCTCCTGAGGTGAATATGACAGCGCGTGGTTTTACGCTCGCGAGGCGTGCGATGTGCGTGCGGGCAGTTTCAAGAAGGGTGCGCGCAGCGCGCCCTTCTGCATGTGGAGACGAAGGGTTCCCAAATACCTCAAGCGCGTTCGAAAAAGCCGCTTGCGCCGCAGGAAGTACCGGCGCAGCTGAGGCCCAGTCGAGATATACCCTCTTTTTATTTGTGCTGAAGAAACGGTTTGTCATGAAAGTAATTCGCGAGGAAGTACCCATACTCTACCGCATGATTGGTAAAAACTCATGTTTTGTGCCATAATTGCTCGATATGGCAGTATCTCCCCGCCCACCAATAGTGGCCGTAATGGGTCACATCGACCACGGCAAGTCTTCCTTGCTGGATTACATCCGTAAGGCGAACGTAACCGCCGGCGAAGCCGGCGGCATTACGCAGCACGTTTCCGCATACGAAGCGGTCCACGAACATGAGGGACAGCAGCGAAGTATCACCTTCCTCGACACTCCCGGCCACGAAGCCTTCCGGGCGCTACGTGCCCGCGGCGCCGTTGCAGCTGACGTCGCTATCCTCGTCATTGCTTCTGAAGAAGGAGTAAAGCCTCAGACCATAGAAGCATATGAAGCTGCCGTTGAAGCAGGTACGCCGGTCATCGTCGCGTTCACAAAGATTGATAAGAATGGTTCTGATATTGAAAAGGCAAAATACTCAGCCGTTGAACATGGAATTTATCTTGAAGGTCTTGGTGGATCAATTCCCTACACCGGTGTTTCAAGTAAATCTGGCGAAGGGGTTCCAGAACTTCTTGACCTTGTACTCCTCACTGCAGACCTCGCGGAGCTTACCGCAGATCCGGACGCTCAAGCTGATGGCTTCATCCTTGAATCATCCCAAGACCCAAAGCGTGGTCTTTCCGCGACCCTCATCATTAAGAACGGAACACTTCACACCGGTGAATACGTTGTAGCTGGAAAAGCTATGGCACCTGTTCGCTTCATTGAGAATTTTATAAACGCACGTATTACCGAAGCAACGCCTTCTCAGCCTGTTCGCATCTCAGGATGGAGCGATCTTCCTCCCGCAGGGACCCCATTCGTGGCTGCCGCTACTAAGAAAGAAGCAGAGCACCTTATTGAGGCCACCACCTCCGGCGTCATGACGTCATATGCCCTTTCGAATGCCGCAGAAGGTGACGTTGAACTTCCTCTTATCCTTAAGACGGACGTTACCGGATCCCTTGAAGCTATTAAGCATGAGCTCCGCAAAATTGCCCATGAGCGCGTTGGCATCCGCATTGTGGTAGAAGGCATCGGAGCGGTATCGGAAGGCGACGTGAAGCAAGCAGCAGCCTCAGGAGCGCATATCATTGCCTTTACCGTAAGCACCGACAGTAATGCACGTGACCTTGCAGAACGTACCGGCATTTCTATAGAATCGTTCTCAATTATTTATGAACTCTTCGAACGAGTAAAAACGCTCGTTGATGAACGAGCTCCCCAGATCACTGTTGAAGAAATACTCGGTGAGGCAAAAGTATTGAAGGCATTTAGCGTTGCAGGAAACAAACATGTGCTTGGCGCGAAGTGGGTTTCTGGTCTTCTTACACCAGGAGACCTTATTAAGGTGGACCGCCGCGGTATTCCTCTTGGAAATGGTAAGCTTACGAACCTTCAGGTTGCTCGCTCTGACGTTAAGGAAATAAAGATGGAAGGAGAATTTGGATTGCAGGTTGAAACAAAGGCAGACATTGCTGCGGGCGACACACTCGTGGCCTTCCGTACGGTAACGCGTAAATAATATGGACCGATCACGACCTTCGCGCGGAGCAAACTTCAAAGGAACAAAGAAGTCCCTTATGATCACTGAGCTTGCAGCACAGTATATTGCCCGCGAAGCGGGCCGTACCACGCTCATAACCCCTACCCGTAGCGACCTTGGTCGTGACGGTAAGCATGTCACTATTTTCGTAAGCGTATTCCCCACCGAAGAAGGTGAACACGCCATCACCTTCCTTATGCGTCACAAGGATCTTTTCCGTACTTGGCTAAAGACACACGCGCGATTCCCCGTTCTACCCTTTATTAAGTTTGAAATTGACTACGGAGAACTGAACCGCCAGCGCTTAGACGAGCTTTCAGGAGAGGTTGGTGAAATTAAGCCCGAAGAGGCTTCTGACTCCGAAGAAGCCTAGTTCAACACGATATTGTAATGTGCTACCATGCCACTATTGGCTCAGTGGCGAAGTAGAAACGCGGCGGATTGCAAACCCGCTATGCACGGATGCGATTTCCGTCTGGGCCTCCAAAAAATGTGATATCGTCTTAGGCGAAGCCGGGGTGATGGAATGGTAGACATAAGGGACTTAAACTCCCTAGGCAGCAATGCCGTGCGGGTTCGAGTCCCGCCCCCGGCACTAAAGTTCAGTAAGGAAGTTTTTATACTGTTCGCTCTTTCCGTGCAGCACATCAAAATACAGTGCTTGGAGTTTTTTGGTCATCTCCCCCATCCTTCCATCCCCAACCCTTCGTTTATCAATCTCCACAACAGGCGTTAGAAATGCTGAAGTTCCGCAGGCAAATACTTCATCAGAAACATACAGCTCTGTTAGATCGATACTTCTCTCAACCGTTTTAATTCCCAAGTCTTCCGCAAGTTTAAGAATAGTGGCGCGGCTGATGCCCTCTAAAATATCGCTCGACTGTCCAGGCGTGTGCAGAACGCCCTCACGTACTAAAAAGATATTTGCTGCAGAGAGCTCGCAAACATGACCGGACACGTCCAGAAACACACAGTCGTCATACCCGCTATCAAGCGCATCCTGACGAGCTAAAACAGAGTTTACATATGCACCGTTCACTTTTGCGCGTGACGGGATGGCGTAGTCGGGAATGCGTCGCCACACGCTCGTCTTCAAACGGGCCCCATCCTTCGGCAAAATGCATGCTGCTTCATATACAAAAATACTGAGCACGGTACCGAGTCCGCGTGAACGCACTCCGGGCACCAGATCACTCACATGGATGGTTACGCGCACAAAGACATCTTCGTTAACGTTATTTGCTGTCATCAAATCCTTTGCGGTAGCCAGAAGCTGCTCTTCCGTAACTTCCGCATC
>JAQBQR010000005.1 GCA_028286945.1 Parcubacteria group bacterium
GGATAAGTACATTCTTGACGTATTCAGCGGACCCAGGTACTTTTATAAGTAACGTCAACGCTCTTTTAAATGTTTGCCCGGCCACAAGGACGGGAGGACGGCTAAAAGGCGTTGCGCGGGTATTTCCGTCCAACGCCTTTTGCCATTAGGGGAAAGCGCTCGCGGGCACATTTATTCTTATATACAAGTAACTTACTAAACGTATGGCAGCAGAAGCATTCGACCGCAGTAAGCCACATATGAACGTAGGTACCATCGGTCACGTTGACCATGGTAAGACTACGCTCACGGCTGCTATCCTCAATGTTCTCAACCTCAACAAGGACAAGGGCTACAAGGCCCGCGCAGAGAACGTTGAAAACATCGACAACGCGCCTGAAGAAAAGGCTCGTGGTATTACAATTTCTCTTCACCACTCAGAGTACGAGAGTCCTAACCGACACTATGCTCACATTGATGCACCAGGCCACGCCGACTACATCAAAAACATGATCACCGGTGCTGCCCAGATGGACGGCGCAGTGCTCGTGGTTGCTGCAACTGACGGCGCAATGCCTCAGACGCGTGAACACATCCTTCTTGCAAAGCAGGTTGGTGTGCCAAAAATGATCGTCTTCCTCAACAAGGTTGATATGGTTGATGATCAGGACATGGTTGACCTCGTTGAAGAGGAAATCCGTGACCTCATGACGGCTCAGGGATTCGATGGGGCAACAACGCCTGTCATCAAGGGTTCTGGTCTCAAGGCGCTTCAGGCAACTGATGCAAATGACGAATACGCTCTCAAGGTTAAGGAGCTCGTGGACACTATGGACACGTACTTCGAGCAGCCAGCTCGTGACCTCGACAAGCCATTCCTTATGCCTATCGAAGACATCTTCTCAATCGAAGGACGCGGTACCGTTATTACGGGACGTATCGAGCGCGGAATCATCAAAGTTGGTGAGGAAGTAGAGATCGTTGGTCTTCAACCTACAGCTAAGACAACCGTTACTGGTATTGAAATGTTCAACAAGCAGCTTCAGGAAGGACAGGCAGGTGATAACGCAGGTATCCTCCTTCGTGGTACGAAGAAGGACGATGTACATCGCGGCCAGGTTCTTGCAAAGACCGGTTCTGTGACTCCACACACCGAGTTCGAAGCAGAGGTCTACATTCTTTCTAAGGAAGAAGGTGGCCGCCATACTCCATTCTTCTCAGGATACAAGCCTCAGTTCTACGTTCGTACTACGGACGTTACCGGTGAGGTGACTCTTCCAGAAGGAAAGGAAATGGTTATGCCAGGTGACACCGTAACCTTCAAGGTTAAGCTCACTGCGCCTATCGCTCTTGAGGACAATACTCGCTTCTCAGTTCGTGAAGGTGGTCGCACCGTGGGTGCCGGCGTTGTAACGAAGATCGTCGCCTAATACCCGCGATTATATAACTCGTATGGCTACCACTCCCACAAAAAAGGCGCCGTCTAAGTCTCCTGCAAAGAAGACGGCAGCGGAGGCTGCAGAGCCAAAGCTTCGCATTCGCGTGCGTGCCTACGAGCACAAGATCCTTGACCTTTCGGTCAAGCAGATCATGGATACGGCTAACCGCTTCGACGCGAAAATCGTTGGACCGGTGCCGCTCCCAACTGAGATCAAGCGCTGGACCGTTAACCGCTCAACCTTCGTCCACAAGGACGCTCGTGAGCAGTTCGAAATGCGTATTCATAAGCGTCTTATCGACATCCTTTCGCCAAACCCGAAAGTTATCGAAGCGCTTACGAATCTCAACCTTCCGTCTGGTGTTACCATCGATGTGAAGATGGTGTAAGCGAACGTTCCAAAAGCACACTAAGCAAAACCGCCCAGTACTGGGCGGTTTTGCTTTTATATATTTCGTGTGACATGGTGCTTACAGAGCTGCAAAGGAGGGCTCACCAATGACAGACTGGCTCGAACTAATAGATGTTCCCATGGATGCCGTTATCAACGGTTTCGAGGTACTGCTCGGCGGCTACCCGGAACTGTGCGATACGTTGCGCAGCGAAGGAAAACTTGGGGGCTACGCGTGCGTCGCTCAGCAGGATGGTCTGCCGATATTGATCATGGCGCTGGGCGAACCGAACGAGGCGAAATCGGCAACGCGACTCGAGTTTTGTCAGGAGAAGGTTCGTCGCCTTGCTGCGAACACCGCGCACTCGCTGAGTTTCGAGAGTCGAGATCCCGATAACAATAAATGGGGCGGCGCGGCGCGCGGTAAGCGCTACATCGTTTCGTTCTCGGGGATGCCCGAACGCCTCGACGAGTATTTTGCTCTCGCGGTCCTATACCATCTGCAGGACTTGTCGGAGCAAGAAATTCTTCGTCTGCTGCTGGCACACGACAATCCCTATCGCAGCGAGCTCCACCTCGAGAACTTCGGCTAAGACAGCCATTTGGTCGGTAGACCTCACTGTTTTGCAGAATTTGTGCGCCCCGGCTTGCTGGGGCGCACTTTTCATACATTCTTTAAACTCATTCTGTATTATACAAACAACCTCTTGGAGACAATCCTCCACCAACGAGGGCCATGGACCTACGTCCTGAGCCGGTAAGAGGTAGCAGACCGCCCCAAGATACTGATCGGGCGGTTTCTGCTTATAGTTTTTGTATAAAAAACTGGCCCGGCGCGTGAAGCGCCAGGCCGAGTTGATGCGAGCTCAGCTCGCAAAGTGGTTGAGGAACGGGTCACCCGTGTCCCATGCCGCGATGCGAACGATCTGGCGAGAGAGACCGCGTCCGCGCACGACGGCGAGGAACGGGTCTTCCTCCAGACGTTCGATCTGCACACGCGCGTTCGGCACAAGTTTCGCCTGCGCGGCTTTCTCGCGCACCTGCATGGGAACGTAATTAGCCCCCGCGAACGTATCGAAGTCGGCCAGTTCCCAGTGCGCATTGATTGCGGTGTGCAGCTTCGCGCTGAATGTGGCCATCATCACCAGCATAATGACGATCGACACGAACGGCGTGAAGCAAATCGCACCAGCGAGCACGAAGTTCCCGCCGAGGAAGGTTCCCCCCATAATTGCGCTGAGCAATATGCACACAAACATGATCCGATCCGCCGTCCTTTCCGAGACCTTCTCCGCGGCCATGTTGAGGAAGATCTCGAGACTGGTCACGTGGAGCGCCAGCGTAAGCAAGCGAAGCACCGGCGCCCAGTACTTCAGCGCGCCAGGCCGACGTGCGGCGATCACCGCGCTCTTGTGCTGTTCGACCCGTCCGTCCGGGATAACCCGAAACCCCATTTGTTCGAGGTCCCGCGCGAGCGATGCTCGCGCGGGCTTTCGCGCACCCGCTGCAGCGGGCAACGCTGCGGAAGCATTGGTAGTCATGGACTATTCCTCCGATGACATGTGGCAACATCGCCCCATGGACACCCGGGTTGACTATAGTATTGATGGCGGATTAGTCAACGAATTTGCATTTTCTGGTAGCGTTCTGTATAGTGCTTGAAACGCTACGAACGTTGCCCTTGAACGGTCCTATGGCCCGAAACACCCGAAAGGGTGCTCCGCGCTATAGATGCGCGTTTTCTTTTTGTAAAACATGAAATTCCTTCTTGCTACCAAGTCTCACATGACTCAGATCTTCGATGATCAGGGCCGTGTTTGGGCTGGAACGGTACTCAAGACCTCTCCTATCACCGTTACGCAGGTTAAGACCGCGGAAGGTAAGGATGGATATAACGCTGTTCAGGTTGGATACGGTACTCAGAAGCCTGAGCGCGTATCTAAGCCAGTTCTTGGTCACCTTAAGGCGGCTGGAGACAAGGTATTTAGGACTATTCGCGAGTTCCACACCGATACTCCTACTGACTTCGAAGTTGGAAAGGAGATCGGTCTCGACACATTCGCCGTTGGCGACGGTGTTGAAGTAGCAGGCACATCAAAGGGACACGGTTTCGCTGGTGTGGTTAAGCGCCATGGTTTCCATGGAGGACGCCGTTCACATGGTCAGAAGCACTCTGAGCGCGAGCCAGGTTCCATTGGTGGAGGTGGCCGTGCCGGAGGTCGTGTGGCTAAAGGCATGAAGATGGGTGGTCGAATGGGAAATGACCGCGTTACGGTGAAGAACCTAAAGGTTCTTCACATCGACGCTGACAAGGGAGAAATCATCATCTCAGGTGCAATTCCTGGTGCACGCGGCACGTTGGTAGAAATCATGTCAACAACCGCATAATTTTAGTACGTATGGCTACTTCACCCGAAAAGAAAACAACAGCTCCAAAGGCACCAGCAAAAGCGGTGGCTAAGAAAGCTGCTGCACCTAAAGCTGCTCCAAAGGCCGCTGCGTCAGCTCCTGCAGTTTCAGTAGAAAAGGCACCAGTAGCTAAGAAGGTAATCAACCTTGAGGCAAAGATTTACACGATGGCTGGAAAGGAGAATGGCACCATTGCTCTTCCTGAAGATATCTTCGGAGCTAAGTGGAATGCTGACCTCGTTCACCAGGTTGTTGTGGGTATGCAGGCAAACGCTCGTCAGAGCATCGCGCACACCAAGTTCCGCAGCGAAGTATCAGGAGGTGGAAAGAAGCCATGGAAGCAAAAAGGAACAGGACGCGCTCGTCATGGTTCTAACCGTTCTCCAATCTGGAAGGGTGGAGGTGTGACCCACGGTCCTCGCGCTGAGAAAGATTACTCAGTGAAGATCAACCGCAAGATGCGTCTTGCCGCTCTCCGCGTTGTACTCTCACGCAAGTGGAAGGATAACGAAATCATCTTCGTCGACACGATGAATTTTGCTGAGCCAAAGACTAAGGATGCAAAGCTCGCACTCGTAGCTATCGCAAAGGGAACAGGAATGAACACGCTTGCAACAAAGCGTAAGAACGCAGCTATCATCGCTTTCTCAACAAAGGATTCAGTAGCTGAGAAGTCACTCCGCAACATCGGTAGCATCATGACCGAAGAGATGCGTAACCTTAACCCCGTTGATCTTCTTAACAAGAAGTACCTCGTGGTTGCTAACCCCGCTGAAGCACTTCAGGTTCTCTCTAACCGCTTTGGCGCATAACCCTCAAACGTATGGCACTTTTCTCAACCGACACGAAGAAGACACCAAAGACGAAGAAGGCACATGTGGCCGGAGCTAATCCCGCACGCACAAAGGCACTTGCTCGTGAAGACGGACGCCTTTCAATGGTTCTTAAGGCACCTCACTTCTCAGAGAAGGCACTCATTGCAACTGAAAAGGGCGTATACGTCTTCAAGGTTCCTGCTGATGCTAACAAGCACGAAGTAGCTGCTGCTATCGAGAAGTTCTACAACGTTGTTCCTGCAAAGGTTCGCATGGTGAACCTCCCTGCAAAGTCGAAGGCGCTTCGTACTCGTCGCGGAGTAGGAACGGCAGCACGTCGCCACAAAGCGTACGTCTACCTTGCAAAGGGTGACACCCTCAACCTCGTATAGTGCTAAGTATTTAGATTATGAAAACCTACAAGCCAACCAGTCCAAGCCGTCGCAACATGACAACGCTGCCCTACAAGCAGCTCCTGTCAGGCGATAAGCCACACAAAGCCCTTATCAAGGGACGCAAAGACAACGCTGGACGCGGAAACAATGGCCGCATCTCAGTACGTCACCAGGGAGGAGGTCACAAGCGTCGCTTCCGCGATATCGATTTCACGTACAACAAGCATGATATTCCTGCTCGTGTTGAAACGATTGAATACGATCCGTATCGTTCTGGCTTCATCTCACTCGTAGTATTCGCCGATGGAGAGCGCCGTTACGTTCTTGCTCCTAAGAACACGAAAGTGGGTGACATATTCATCGTTGGTGAGAACGCACCTATCAAGCCAGGAAACCGCATGCCGCTCGGCAAAGTTCCTTCAGGAACATTTGTGTACAACATTGAGCTTAAGCTCAATGCAGGCGCACGTCTCGTACGCTCAGCTGGTAACTACGCTGAAGTCATCGCACATGACGCAGGCTACGCACAGGTGAAGCTTCCTTCAAGCGAAGTTCGCCGTGTGTCAGACCTCTGCTACGCAACGGTTGGTAGCGTAAGCAACGAAGAGTCACGTCTCGTTAAGTACGGAAAGGCTGGACGCTCACGCTGGAAAGGTATTCGTCCTACGGTTCGTGGTAACGCCATGAACCCTGTCGACCACCCACACGGAGGTGGTGAAGGTAAGCAGGGACGCGGACTCCGACGTGCAAAGAGCATGTGGGGACGCCCAACCGGAAAGGGTCAGAAGACTCGTACTCCAAAGAAGTACTCAAACGTCTTCATTGTTTCTCGCCGAAAGGTTGGAAAGAAGCGTTAAGAGAAAGCAAAAGCCCCGCGGAGCGGGGCTTTTGCTTTGTCCTGAGCCGCACAATGACAGATGATAGAATTTACTCATGACCTACCGATACAGTCCAGTCCAGCGCACAGCAAAAGCTGTATATAGGACCTTCTTTCCGGTGCCTCGATCTCCGTGGACGGCAGGACCCGTTGAAGATATTTGTGCGGTGAACCTTGTGCCACCCGAAACACTGGTTACTTTCTTTACGAATTGTGTAGAAAAGCTGCGAGCTCTTAAGGGGGAAGACATTGGAGATTATTTGGAGTTCGGTATCTTCAACGGCAATTCTATTGGCAGCATGTATCTTGCTCGACAAACGACTAGCGCTAAATCAATGCGTCTCTTCGGCTTCGATTCTTTCGAAGGACTCCCTGCAGGAGCAGAGAATGAGGATGATGGAGTTTGGAAAAAAGGTTTTTATACCTGCTCGTTTGAACAGATGAAAATGTGTCTCAAAGGAAGGGATGTAAATCCTGATGAGATTACTTGGATAAATGGATGGTATGACCAGTCGCTTACGGCAGAAATGGCTAATGAGCACGGACTCGGTAATTTCGGCATTGTATTTATTGATTGCGATACGTACAGTTCTTCAAAAACTGTTCTCGATTTTCTTGCGTCTCGCATCAAGGCCCCCGTTATCGTATGTTTCGATGATTGGAAATTAAATGATCTCGATATTAAGGGAATGGGTGAGTACAAATCATTTAATGAATTCCTGGAGAGTAATACTCATCTAGTAGCAACTCCAATGCCGTCATACAACCGAAAGTCGAGAACATTTCTTATTCAACCGAAGTAACAGTAATCCATATGAATCTTCAAGTAGGAGTTAAGGTTTTCTTAAGAAATGAGGAGAATAAAATATTGTTACTCAAGCGTTCACTTGAAAAATATGGGAAGACACAAGGTAGCTGGGATATCGTCGGTGGGCGTATTGATCCGGGGTCACCGCTAATGGAAAACCTTCAACGAGAAGTGAGAGAGGAAACGGGACTTGAGATTACTTCCATTCCCATACTTATTGCGGCGCAGGATATTATCCCAAATGCCGAACGTCACGTAGTGCGTCTAACATACACTGCACATACTCAAGGCGAACCCGCACTCGATCTCTCTGAGAATACGGAATATAAATGGGTGACTCTTAAGGAGCTACA
This sequence comes from Parcubacteria group bacterium, assembly GCA_028286945.1. Lineage (GTDB taxonomy): Bacteria > Patescibacteriota > Minisyncoccia > Phycocordibacterales > Phycocordibacteraceae > C7867-001. The sequence continues at coordinate 7,466 of JAQBQR010000005.1, forward strand.
AGAAGAAACAGACCTCGATGTTTACGCTAAAGGCGTCGCAGATCAAGGACTATTTTCTTTATAAGAAAATATGATAGAGTGCCGGTGTTGTGGCAGGTGGGAACTTGGAACACCTCGTTTGTGACTATAGACCGGCACGACCCATCCCCCATGGGATGTTGATATGGGTTTACGTGCTTGAGGGAGTGCGATTCGCTCCTGTGCGTCCGATAATCCGAACTGGCCTCGCGGAGGCTTCAGGGCTCTGGATCAATAGGGTCAGCTACAACAGGCCGTCTGCGTTTCGTGCGCAGGCGGCCTTCTCTTTATAATTAGCGATACTCAGCCTTAAGCGAATCAGCGAGCTGCGCGAGCGGAATAGGATCTTCAACGGTGCCAAGTGCATACGGACCTACCTGATATGGCGGGAAGACAATGACCAGATTCTTTCCACTGATGTAGAACGTGCTGAAATTATCTTTTGTTGGGGCGGTACCCATCTTGATTGAATCGGTGTCAGTAAACGTTCCACCGCTCATTTTGCCAATAATTCCTGGCAAGTCAGTACGAGCGCGGTTGCTCACGCGTTCAAGGTAGGGAATTGAAGGAAGGAAGATATCTCCGAGTGAAAGCTGCGCACCGGTCTTTGTGTCAAAGGTGAAGGTTTGGAAGAAGCCATTCGGATGTGCACCAAGGGTGTCTTCGTAAATAAGGAAGGAGTACGAAACCGTACGTGCTCCAATATATGTCTTATATTCAGATGAAAGAGCCTCTTTTCGCTGGTCCAGACCCATCATCTGCACGTCATTGGGCGTGAGGGTCGCAAAACCGCCGTCTTTCTTAAACTGGTCCACTACCTGCTGCATGGCAGCTTTCATCGTGGCCACTGCCTGAGCATTTGCCGCAGCACTTACGGCTACCAACGGCGTGGCAGAGGGATATTCCATATCCACGTCGTAATACGCGGCGTGTTCGGTTATGTGGAGGGCTGGAGCGGGCACAGAAGCAGTGGTGGTAGCTGTTACTGGGGTGCTGGACGCTGTTTCACCGCCTGGAGCAAGGGCTTTGTGGCTTCCGAACACGTACCAGGCCAATAAAACCCCAAAAGCGCCAATAAGTACCCCGATCGCTATTACCGCCCAATGCTTATGTTTTAGGTCCATATCCTCCTATGATACACCCGCGCCGAAGTTCCTCAGCGCAAAAGCCTGTGTAAGTTTGACAGTGTGAGTAGTTTCCTATAGATTATAGCTATCTCGCGCCTAGCGCGGGCTTTTAATTACGACATGTCTCGATCACTCAAAAAGGGCCCCTACGTGGACCAGAAGCTCCTCAAAAAGCTTACTGACAAGAAGCCGGCAACTGCCGGGGTGATTAAGACGTGGGCGCGCGCAAGCCAGATTGCTCCTGAATTCCTAGGTTTCACCTTTGGCGTTCATAACGGAAAGCAGCACGTGGATGTTCTCGTTACTGAGGACATGGTTGGACATCGCCTCGGCGAGTTCTCACCAACGAAGAAATTCGTTCGTCACGGAGGAAAGATGCAGAAGGAACTTGAGCAGAAGCGCAAGGATTCTGAGATCGCTGCTGCAAAAGCTGCTAAGGCCGCACCTGCTGCACCAAAGAAGAAATAGTTAGATTTACGTAAAACATCATGCAAGCTCACCTTACCAGCCATAACCAGCCACCCCGCAAAGTCCGCCTCGTTACAGAGATGGTTAAGGGTAAGTCGGTTGCTCAGGCTCTTAAGGAACTTTCATTCCTCCCAAAGCGTGCAGCAGCTCCTATCTACAAGCTCATTGCCTCAGCAGCAGCTAACGCAACGGTTAAGGGTTCTAAGATGGAAGATCTTAAGGTTGAGAACATTACCGTGGACTCAGCAGGTATGACGGTTAAGTTTATGCCTCGCGCTATGGGTCGCGCTGCTCCCGTACGCCGCCGCAAGAGTCAGGTTTCAGTATTCCTAAGCGACACCACCGCAACTAACGCGTAAGCGAATTTTTTACCATGACACACACCGTACATCCTTACGCACACCGCCTCGGCATCATTCGTGATTGGCGAAGCCGCTGGTTTGCTACAGATAAGAAAGCTTTCCGCGATAACATTGCGGTAGATAACGCCGTACGCACGTACCTCAAGAAGAAGCTTCGTGCCATGCACATTGCTGAGATTGAGATCGAGCGTTCACAGGCAGAACTTCGCGTTCTTCTTCACACGGCACGTCCTGGTCTCGTTATCGGACGCTCTGGCGAAAACGCTACGAAGATTCGTAAGGAACTTGCGTCTGTTGTTCAGAAAGTTGCTCCCGGACACGGTCGCGCTATCAAGCTCGACATCATGGAAATCCGTCAGCCAGAAACCTCAGCTGCGGTTGTGGGAATGATGGTTGTTGAAGGACTTGAGAAACGTATGCCATTCCGCCGTGTTCTTAAGGGTACGGTTGAAAAGGTAATGACCTCACGTGATGTTATCGGAGTTCGTATCGTTGTCTCAGGCCGCCTTGGTGGTGCTGATATGGCTCGTACGGAAGCTATCAAGCGTGGACGTATTCCTCTTCAGACATTCCGTGCAAACATTGACTACGCACACCAGGAAGCACACCTCCCGTTCGGTGTTATCGGTATCAAAGTTTGGGTCTACCTCGGTGATCAGTTCACCATGGGTGCAGGTACAAATGATGCTGCAGCTCCAGCGAGCGCTCAGCGTGGTGGTAACGAACGTCGCGCGTAATATACCTGCTTATGTTATTCCCTAAAAAAGTAAAACATCGCAAGTGGCAGACCGGACGTAAGTCTCCGGAGAAGCTCGCACGTCCTGATACCCGTGGTATTACGCTTTCTTTTGGTTCTTACGGACTTAAGGCAACGACTCCACACCGTGTTACCTCAAACCAGATCGAAGCTGCTCGTAAGGTTCTTACTCGCGCTACCGGTAAGGGAGGAAAGATGTGGATCCGTATTTTCCCTGATCGTCCGGTAACGCAGAAGCCAGCTGAAGTGGGCATGGGTAAGGGTAAGGGTGATCCAAAGCACTTCGTATTCGAAGTACGTCCAGGACGCATCATGTTTGAAGTTGATGGTGTGGATGACGCTAAGGCACGCGATGCACTTCGCCGCGCCGGATCAAAGCTTCCCGTAAAGACGGTCATCATAACCCGCTCACAGGCATAAACGTATGAAAAAGATTTCACTAAAAGAAAAGACCGTAGAAGACATGACAAAGATGCTCGCTGAAAAGCGTGAGGAGCTTCGCGGACTTCGTTTCTCAGGCCTTAGCGGACGCGTCAAAGATTCACACGCTCCTAAGAAGCTTCGCGCAGAGATCGCTCGTGTCATGACGGAGATCGGAGCACGTAACAGCGCTGCATAATTTTACTACCATGGAAAACACCACTTCAAAGCCCCAGACATTCCGCGGAACCGTTGTTAAGACGGCCATGACTGACACGGCTACCGTTGCCGTATCACGTTACGTCATGCACCCTAAGTACAAGAAGTACCAGAACCGTACGAAGAAGTACCAGGTACACGATGTAGGGAACACGGCTAAGGTTGGCGACCAGGTCACCATCGTTGGTGTTGCACCTGTTTCAAAGCTCAAGCGTTTCGCGCTTAAGTCCGTCGACGTTAAGTACGTAGCCCCCGAAGAGGCATAACTCATCTAATTACTAACCTACAACTGTATGCTTCAGACCCAATCAATCGTCACCGTCGCAGATAACTCAGGCGCAAAAGTTGCGCGTATCTTCAAGGTGCTTGGTGGATCAAAGCGCCGCTACGCTCAGATTGGAGATGTGGTTGTGGTTTCTATCCAGACAGCAGAGCCTCGCAAGACCGTTAAGAAGAAAGACATTTTCAAGGCCGTGGTTGTTCGCCAGAACAAGACGTTCCGCCGTGCAAACGGTTCGTACGTACGCTTCGACGACAACGCCGTTGTCCTCATTGAGAAGCAGGGTAAGGAAATGGGTCCTAAGGGTAACCGCGTATTCGGACCAGTGCCTCGCGACCTTATCGAAAAGGGTTGGCAGAACATTGCGTCTATCGCACCTGAAGTCGTATAACTTTTTTACTTATGAAAATGAAACTCAAAAAAGGCGACAACGTAATGGTTATCTCAGGAAAGGATAAGGGTAAGACCGGTGTTATTGCGCACGCATACCCAGAGACCGGAAAGGTGATGATCGAAGGTGTTGCTATCTACAAGCGTTCACTTCGTGCACGTCAGGGAGTAGCAGGTGCCATCGTTGAGAAGCCTCGTCCTATCGACGCTTCAAACGTTATGTTCATGGACCCTAAGGAAAAGAAGCCAACGCGTATTGGTCGCCGTGTTGAAGACGGAAAGCTCGTACGCTTCGCAAAGAAGAGTAGCTCAACGCTCTCGTAATCTCGCTAACTTATTTACGTATGATGATCACCGAACAAAAGAATAAGAGCGCCTACGAGACCCTCAAGGGAACGTTCAACTACCCAAACGTCATGGCTTCAGCGAAGCTCACGAAGATCGTTGTCTCAAGTGGTGTTGGAAAGGCGAAGGATAAGAACCGTAACAAGCTCGTTCAGGAAAAGCTTGCACGTATTACCGGACAGAAGCCAGCTCAGCGCGTAGCTAAGAAGTCTATTGCAGCCTTCAAGTCTCGTGAAGGTGATGTTGTTGGTTTCCAGGTAACACTCCGTGGTCAGCGCATGTACGAGTTTCTTGATAAGCTCATCCACATCGCTCTCCCCCGTACGCGTGACTTCCGTGGTCTTACAAAGACCGCCATCGATGAAATGGGTAACTACACCATCGGTATCCGCGAGAACTCAATCTTCCCTGAGACTTCAGAAGAAGATCTTAAGGACGTCTTCGGCCTTGCAATCACCCTCGTGACCACCGCAAAGACCAAAGAAGAGGCAGAAGCGTTCCTCCGCCACCTCGAGCTTCCAATGAAGCCATAACACAGGAAAAGAAGTCAGAAAGAGGCCCTCCGCGAAAGCCGGAGGGCCTCTTTCCTTGTCCACAATATAAAAGCGCTTTTCAAATAAAAAAGCTAGTATTAGCGAATAGCCAGTGCATATAACAAATAACCTATGGGAATTGAAAGTGGAAATAAAAACGTAAATGGAGCCGATACTACCGAGCGCACATATGCGGACTTATACGATGATGAATTGCATGCTCCATCAATTGCTGCTGCAGAGCAAGCTCTCGAACCCTCCGCAGAAACGGTTGATACAAGTTTTGCTGACCTCGCAGGCAGTGTAGAAATTTCTCCTGCTGCTCCACTAAGTCCCGAGCGTAGAGAGGAAGTACTAGAGCAAATTGAACATGAGGAAGGTCGTCTAGGTACTAATCTTCAAACGCATGCAGAAGTAGTATCTGCTGCAGAAGCACGCCTAGACGCTTCCGCGCCCGAAGCGAGTGCTTCTAAGAAACTACTTACCTATGCGCAGGTTGGTGAGCTATACAAAAAAGCTAATGACCGCGTAAATAAGATGTTCTATGGGGGAATGATCGGAGCAGGAGCTCTCATGGCCACAGGTGCGGCGATAGGAGCGTTCGAAGGCGGACCCCAAGACCCATTCATGGGCCCAGATGCTGCTCAAAAAGCTCAACACATTCTGGAAATTGGAAAGCATGCGCTGGAGAGCGGATCTTTAGTCCTGGTCGGAACAGTCGCAGCAATCGCCATCGCTAAGACTATGAACTGGCTCAGGAAGCGTTCTGGGGAAAAGGCATCTTTTAATCCACGAACTGCGTAATTGCTATGGAACTCCAACAACTCATCAATAAGGCAAATACTGAGGAACTTACTCAAGAAGAACAAGAAGAGTTATTTACAAAGATTAACGAAGAACTCTCGGCGCTAAAGGAAAAGGATCCTGAAAAGTATCTAGAACTCCTGAAGCAGCTCAATTCAATGATCGAGGACCTCAATACTGATATTGAAAGTCTGTAAGATTCAGAAAGAGACGCTAAAACAAAAATCCTTGACCCTTGTCAGGGATTTTGTTTTACTTGGCGCAGTACAGCACGAAGGGAACAGTGGCATGAACATGAACGATGGGGGCCGCGGAAGCGCCATATGGGCCTCGAAGCAAACGGCGGAAGCACGTGCTGGGGGTCCGTGGAAGTCGACTGAAGCTTGGCCAATCTGCATGGCGCAGGTTACTGGCCAAATCGATTTTGCGTCGAGCCAGGGTGCGAGCGAGGTGTTGTTCTACACCTATTTCGATAGGAACGATTTGGTTGCGACCGCCCAGATCCAGGCCGGGCTTGAAAGTCTGGGGTATGTCGCCAACTCGGCAGGCTTCAATCGCGGCGGTGGAGTTTGGGGCCTGTCTTTCAGGATTTCCTGGCCCGCCAAGAAATAAGCGGCAGATGCGCGGCTCCACTCATTTAGAGGGTGGAGCCGCTTAACGCTATTAGAATGCTCTTTATTTTATCTGAAATCTGACGCACCCTCGGTACGTTTTGTTTGGTACTAATCTAAGGAGGAGTTAGACATGAGCCACTTACAAACAGCCCTTTCGAGGGCAGCTAAGCATGCACAAAGGGTCGCAAAGGGACGTACCGCCTTTGAAACGCACGACATGCAAGGCTTCCCGATGGAATACGCGCATTTCCATGAAGTATTCCATTCGGCGTGGTACGAACTGATTATGGCCGCAGCCGCAAAGGGAATGACCGGATGCTCGCTCCCACTTAGCTATCCGAACCCGCGCAAGAATGAGCTTGCACTTATGAAGCAGCTAATCAAGGTGTACGCGCATTCCTTTTTCAGTGAGAGCGGCTTTCGAATCGTTGGATTCGGGCAGTGGGAGACGATTCGGGAATTTGAGGTAGGGAGTACCTCTGAAACCGAATCAGCAACTATCGCATCGATACAAACGACAATTATGATCTCGTGGAGACAGCCCAAGAAGTGAAGCAAATGGACCCGCGCTAGCAACGCGGGCCGTTTTTATAGCTTAATTTACAAAATGGGGGGCGAAACGGGTGCCTTCCGGAGACGCGCGGAAGCGTGCAGGCCTCGAGATGAGCACGTCGAAGGAAGGCACCCGTGCAGCCTGTTTGACAGCCTATTCCCTTACTGATACATTGTTTAAACGCTCCCCGGAGCTATTTTTCGTATGGCAAAAGCCTCACAAATCGCCCGCAACCAAAAGAAGGTTACAACCGTCGCTAAGTACGCTGCAAAGCGTGCGGAGCTTCTTGCTGCAGGTGATTACATTGGCCTCCAGGCACTTCCGAAGAACGCATCTCCTGTCCGCATCAAAAGCCGTTGTGCCATTACTGGCCGCAGCCGTGGATATATGCGTGATTTCGGCCTTTCTCGTATTATGTTCCGCGAACTTGCCCGTGAAGGTAAGATTCCCGGTGTAAAAAAAGCATCATGGTAACAGACCGCGTTGGAGATTTCATAATTCGCCTTAAGAATGCCGGTGCTATCGGCAACACTACGGCCACAGCTCCACACTCAAAGCATATTGAAGACATCGCGAACAAGCTTAAGGAGCTTGGATTCGTTGAGCGCGTTGAAGTTACCAAAGACATGCCTCGCATGATCGAAGTAACGCTCGCCTACGATTCTGGTGGAAAGCACAAGATTCATGACGTGAAGCGCGTGTCTAAGCCAGGTCGTCGTCTCTACGTTGCAAGCCGTGACGCACACAGTGTGAAGAATGGTCTTGGCGCAGCGATCATCTCAACGCCCAAGGGTATCCTCGCAGATAAGGAAGCTCGTAAGATTCACCAGGGTGGTGAAGCACTCTTCGAGATCTGGTAATCGTTATATTTTCGTACTATGTCCCGCCTAGCAAAGAAACCTATTCAAGTATCATCTAAAGTCAGCATTGAAAGTGCTGGTGGGATGCTTACCGTAAAAGGTCCAAAGGAGACTCTTACAAAGAGCATTCACTCTTCAATCTCTATTGCCGTAACGCCAGAAGGAGTAATGGTTACGCAGGCTGATAACTCACGCCTCGGACGCGCTCTTGTGGGAACATACGCAGCGCACGTTCGCGCTATGCTCGCAGGCGTTGAAACACCCTGGAAGAAAGTGCTTCAGCTTAACGGAGTTGGATACAAGGTTGAAGTTCGCGGTACGGACATCGTTCTTAACGTTGGATTCTCACACCAGGTAGTACTCGCGATTCCTGAAGGACTCACCGTTACCGTTCTTAAGAACACCATCACCATCGAAGGAGCTGATAAGCAGCGCGTTGGACAGTTCGCTGCAGAAGTTCGCGACGTGAAGCGTCCTGAACCATACCTTGGAAAGGGTATTAAGTATGACGACGAAGTTATCCGTCGTAAGCAGGGTAAGAAGGCCGTATAGGTCTTACGTAAAATACTATGACTAAAATTGCACCATCAAAGAATGACAAGCGCCTAACTCGCCACAAGCGTATTCGTTCAACGATCATTGGTACAGCCGCACGTCCTCGTCTCGCGGTATACCGTTCAAACCGTTTCGTATCCGCTCAGCTTATTGATGACGACAAGGGTCACACAATCGCTTCCGCACACGGCCGTGAATTCAAGGGTGCTCAGTCTGCACAGGCTGCTGCTGTTGGAAAGGTAATTGCAGAGCGCGCAAAGGCAGCAGGTGTTACCACCGTTGTGTTTGACCGTGGCGGCTACTCATACGCTGCGCAGATTCGCGGCCTTGCTGACGCTGCACGCGCAGGCGGACTCGCATTTTAATACCTTACTTATTTATGACTGACACCGTAATCACTCCCGAGACCGAAGTTGAAGCAGTTGCTGCCGTTGAAACGGTGGAGGCACCTGTTGAAGCGCCTGCGGTTGAAGAGACTGCTCCCGTAGCAGAGGCTACTCCTGCACCTGCTGAAACAGCGGCAGCACCTACGCGTGACTCTCGTGGTGGCGCACGTGGTGATGGTCGTCGTCCCGGTGGACGTCCTCAGCGTTCTCGTGAACGTGCTCCTCGCGAGCGCAGCGAGTTCGACCAGGTAACCCTCGACGTACGTCGTGTGGCCCGCGTTATGGGTGGTGGTCGCCGTTTCTCATTCAGCGTTACGGTTGTTATCGGTGATAAGAAGGGTCGCGTAGGTGTTGGTCTTGGAAAGGGGGCTGATACCGCACTTGCTATCGACAAGGCTGTTCGCGCCGCAAAGAAGAATCTCATCACCGTGCCTCTTACGAGCAACCGCTCAATCGAGCACAATGTTTCTGCAAAGTACTCATCTTCAACGATCGAGATCATTCCTTCACCAGGTCGCGGACTCGTTGCTGGTTCAGCAATGCGTACGGTTCTTGAGTACGCCGGTGTTACTGACATCATCGCAAAGATCCAGACTCGTTCAAAGAACAAACTCACTATCGCCCGCGCTACGGTTGAGGCTCTTAAGTCACTCCAAACTCGTTAAGCTACACTTTTATGCAAATCAACACTCTTAAAGCCGCTACATCTCGCATCACCAGCGTACGCGTCGGACGCGGAAGTACTCGCGGTAAGAACTCTGGCCGCGGTAACAAGGGTCAGAATTCTCGTGCTGGTCACAAGAACCGCCCAGAGATGCGCGATCTTCTTAAGAAGATTCCAAAGCGTCGTGGTTTTGGTAAGAACCGTTCACGTACGGTAAAGCCACAGATTATCTACACTCCCGTAAACCTTACGAAGCTTGAGGCAACATTTGCAGCAGGGGACATTGTAAACCCAGTAGCACTTATGCTTAACGGACTTGTTCGCTCACGCGGTGGCTACATCATTCCGGTAAAGATCCTTGGAACAGGTACCATCACCAAGGCACTCACCATCGTGGATTGTGAATTCTCACAAACCGCCAAGGCAGCCGTTGAAGCTGCAGGAGGTTCATTCGGTACCAGTAAAAAATAAACCATGTTTGAAAACTTCTTTCACAAAGTCGGGATCATACTAAGCGATCGCGCTTTGCGAAAGCGAATTCTCTTTATCGTCCTCGCTATCGCGATCTTCCGTTTCGCGTCAGCTATCCCTGTACCTGGGGTAAACCACGCTGCGCTCGCACAGTTCTTCGGCGCTAACGCGTACCTTGGTCTTCTCTCTGTCTTCTCAGGAGGCGGTCTCAACACGATCTCGATTGTGCTTCTTGGTGTTACTCCGTACATCACGGCTTCAATCATTATGCAGCTCTCAACGGTTCTTTTCCCAAACCTCAAAGAGATGTACCAGGAGGAAGGGGAAGTGGGACGCGCACGTTTCATCGCTATTTCTCGCTACATCACGGTACCCATCGCTATTCTTCAGGCCGTTGCCTTCCTCTCACTTCTCCAGCGTGAAGGTATTCTTCTTCCACTTTCACACCTCCAGCTCGTAACTGACGTGCTTGTGGTGGCCGCAGGTTCAATCTTCCTTATGTGGATTGGTGAACTCATCACTGAGTTCGGTATCGGAAACGGTGTATCGCTCATCATCTTCGCTGGTATCGTTGCGCGTATTCCTTCAGGCATCGCACAGTCACTCTTTACTGCCTCAAGCGCAAACATTCCTGCATACATTGGCTTCGTAGCACTCGCTATTGCGGTGGTATATGCCGTGGTTGTGGTGGCTGACGCAGAACGCTCTATTCCTATTGCATACGCTCGTCAGGTGCGTGGTGGTTCCGCTGGAGCCCCAACATACCTTCCAATCCGCCTTCTTCAGGCTGGAGTTATTCCAATTATCTTCGCGCTTTCGCTTCTTCTCTTGCCACAGCTTTTGATTAGCGGACTTTCAGCACTTCATGTATCTGCTGCAGCAGGATGGCTCGTGGGGTACCAGTCATTTTCAAACAACACCTGGTTCTACAGCGCCGCGTACTTCATCCTTGTGGTGATGTTCACCTTCTTCTATACCGCTATCACCTTCGAACCACATCGCATCGCTGACAACCTTCAGAAGTCAGGTGCCTTTGTGCCAGGAGTACGTCCAGGGCGCGAGACAGAAGGGTACATCGGTAAGGTAGTGAACCGCGTTACACTTCCCGCCGCTCTCTTCCTTGGTATCGTTGCGGTCATTCCGTTCATCATAAAGGCACTTACGGGCGTCTCAGCTATCCTCGTCGGCGGTACGGCACTTCTCATTGCCGTGCAGGTTCTTCTGGACGTTATCCGAAAGGTGGATGCGCAGGTTTCACTTCGCGAGTATTAAAAGTTAGAAAGTTTTCAAACAATTAGTGTACTGGGCTATGCCTGGTACACTTTTTGCATGAACTGGCTTGTCCAATTTTTCAAAACAGCCACGTCGTGGGTTTTTAAAAATCCCATTCTCATTGTGCTCGTTATCTTTATCAGTTTGTACAACAAGTTCTTTTCGAATGTAGGTTTTGATGTCTCACATCTTAATCCATTGCGTGCCGATAGTATTTGGCTATTCGCTCTGGCCGCAAAGAATGTATTTCTAACTCTACACGGTGCTTTAATTGCAGGAAGTGCTACTTTCGCTTCTTCAGTCATCACGATATTTAACACCTCGGCGATGCTTGCTGTATTTGCTAAGCAATCGAGTCCAGGGATAAAGGCTTTACATGCGACCCTCTCGCTAAGGACCTTAGAATATTTCATACTACAGATTCTTTGCGGTGTAGTATTTGGTACGCTGTTTTTGGCCATTATGTATCTTATAGTTCCTGTTGCCGGTATCCAAGGAATTGTTGGCACAGCTATCATTAGTATCTGTACGCTTATAGCGTATCCAGTATTCTATATAATCCTCTCAACGGGCTCGCTAATCCTTACAGCTCCCGTCAAAGCTAACGAAAGATGGTTGTATGTGCGTACACTATGCAATCGTCAAAATTTCCCACGCCTCCTAACTTTCTATTTGGTTCGTATTGGCACCGAAGCAATTCTTGCATATGGCGTCCTTATCTTGGCGAGTTTAGTTCATCTCCCGACACTGATCTCAGCGCTCCTTATCATTTTTATTGTATCTATACCTTTTGCACTGGTGCGCACCACTGGTCTGATTATGAAATTAGATATGTTGCGAAACACTCCTTGGTTTAAGAGTCAGTTTGCAAATTATTATCAATACAAAAATTACTAAATGGATTAAGACCATAGTCTTAACTGAAAGAAGCACGCGTGGCATTATCTACGCGTGGTTCTTCCGATGGCGACTCGCTAGGGCGGGCATTCGTATACAAAAAGCCGCTTCGTGAGAAGCGGCTTTGACGGGAGAAGCGAACTTCTCCCAGTAATAGTTTTGGTCCTACTGCCTCTTGCGAGTACTCGAACCTTCTGTTGCCAAGCGGGATATCAGCCCGCTCCGAGCTTCAACCTAAGTTTGTCGCCTTCCTCTTCGACACCCAAAATCTTGGTGTAGTCGAGCATGGGCCGATCTTTACTTGGATTGAATTGGTCGCGCCAGATGCAGGAATCAAGTTCCGTCCTCTGGCCGCCCTTTTCAACGAATGCAGTCTTCCAGCCTTTCTGGATGCCTCCGCCGGCAGTGGAGTACATGCTCGTCCCATACAGGACAAGCAAACCTCCTTCGTGCGGCAAGACATCCATCAGATAGGAACTGCAGTACGTATCGAAGAACCCGTACCTCGACTCGGTTTTATCCCCAAGTGCACTCACTATGGGTGCAAAAACCGAAGGGTCGAGTCCACGCTCGATAAGGAACTGGGTGAGGGTCTGAGTCATGTGTCTTCTCCTTTTGAGAGCGGGGCAGGATTGCCCCAGCAGCTTCAATGTTCTTTGAATCTAAAGCCCGTTTAAAGATCAATTCTCAATGAGGATTCGAATTGCTTCAAATACTCAATAAAGGGGAGAAGCGAACTTCTCCCAAGTAATAGTTTTGTTTCTGTTGCCAAGCGGGATATCAGCCCGCTCCGAGTCGATCAAGCTATGCGAATGTCTCGGCGAGAAGGGCAACTGCCTTATCCCAATCCTTCTTGTCCAGAATGACGGGAATCTGACCAGCTGGGTGCGCCTTTCCCAATAAAGGGAAGACGGGACACAGCCACTTCACATCGTGGTGGTCAGTATCGCTACAAACCACCACGGGCAGCCCTTTCTCTATGCATTTGGCGATAATGAGGAGACCGTTCGGTTCCTCTTTACCTCCTTCCTGCATAGGGAACATCAGGTCGGTCAACACGTTGATCTTGCTGACGGCTCCCGACTCCAAGAATCGCAATGCCGGGGACATGACAGTTTCCAGCATGCGCAGATTGCTGGCAATCCACACAAGGGTTCCGCCTGAACCATCGACACGCTTGAGTGCCATGGTCCACGCAAACCCGGCATGACTGCCCCAGCTCTCATGAGCCTCAACGACCTCGCCGAGTGAGCGCTTTACGGCTTCGTATGCCGCCTGCTGTTCAGCCGGCTTGTCTTCGATAATGATGAACATACCGATCATGGGATTCCTCCTCTGAGTGCGGGGCGGGATTGCCTCTAGCAACTTCAACGTGCTTTGAATCTGACAGTACTATACTTTTCAAATACGCATTTGTCAATAGAATATACAACAAAAATGACTATACAAATCAATATAATATCCTGTATATACAACACACCCCTTCGTTTCGGCGATTTATCATCAATAATATTGACTAAACACTTAAACTAATATACCCTGTAAATATATGGATATTTCCGAGTCGCTCTCTGTTTTAGGGCTGAATGATAAGCAAAAAGCTATATATCTGGCACTTTTACAGCTTGGTAAGGGAAGTGCGTACTCATTAGCGGATAAGGCGAGCATCAAGCGTCCGACCGCATATGTCATTCTCGGAGAGCTTATAGATAAAGGGCTGGCTGAACGAGTGCCACGAGCGCGTAAGCAGTTATATCGCCCTATCTCACCGGAACAAGCTTTTGCTGTCGCAGAAGAACGATTCTCACTCGCCAAAGAAAAGCTGCCGGAGCTTCTGGCCATGAGCAAAGGTGCTGATACGAAAGTGAATGTCCTCTATTTCGAAGGCCTGAAGGGTATTAAGCAGGTGATGGAATACAAGCGTGACGAAGATAAAGGAAAAGAGATATTAGGCTTCTATGCCACGAGCAAGAATCTTCCACCAGAGCTCACGGAATTCTTTGATGAGTGGAATGCGAAGAATACTAGACGTCGCATTACTATGCGGGGTATCGTGCCGGACCATGATTCGCTCGCAGACTATCGTGAAAGTGACGAGAAGCACGGGAGAGTTATGAAGGTGGTGCCCCATAGCGAATTCTCATCAGAAGTTGGCATTGATATCTCAGATCGAATCGTGCGTATCCATGATTATAAAAACCTGCAGGGTATAGCAATTGAAAATGCAGACGTCGCAAAGACCATGCGTGAGATATTTGAAATGGTGTGGAGTAGGGTGAATTAGCCTTTAATCCAAACCGAGACAAAAATTCTATCCATGATAAAGTGCGACTAACATGACCTATCCCGGCAAACTCGTGCTTGTTGTGGGCGCTGCCGGAAGTGGGAAGGGGGTATTGATTAAGCGCGCCAAAGAACAGCATTCAGAAATCCTCTTTCCCATTACCGCCACTACGCGCGCTATTCGTCCCGGAGAAACGGAAGGCAACCCGTACCACTTTTTAACTGGAGAAGAATTTGATGCGCGCATCGAAGCTAATGATTTCATAGAATGGGCGTCGATAGATGGTGGTAAGCGATACGGAACTCTTAAGGCAGACGTCATTCCAGCGCTTACCGAAGGAAAGCTTTTGCTAAAGGAAATGGAGGTGCAGGGCGTTGGGCAGATGCGAGCTACTCTCCCTAAGGAAAATATCGTCACGGTATACATTGATGCAGGTTCATGGGAGAGCCTTGCGCGACGCATCAAAGGACGCGCGCCGATTAGTGACGAAGAGTTGGAGTCACGTCGTCTTCGCTATGAATACGAGCGTGCCTTTAAGGACGAGGCTGATCATATCGTCGAAAACTTTGATGGAAAGTTCAAAGAGGCAGATGCATCATTTGAGAAAATCATCAGCTCGTTACTCCCAAGTGCGTAAGAGCCTGTTTATTGTTAGGATGAGGATATGGAACGCGTAAATACAATTCTTCTTATTGGTCGCCCTGGTTCTGGCAAAGGAACACAGGCGAAACTACTCTCTGAGCGCCTCGCGTGGATTTGCCTCTCATCAGGTGAGCGCATTAAAGAGATCCGTGACGGTAACGAGCCCTTCTCAGCACGCGTACGTGCCGTATTTGATAAAGGAACCCTCCTTCCAGACTGGCTTGCTGACTATATTCTCGAAAGCGGTCTGCTTGAGATTGAACCATACGTGGGAGTTATTACCGAAGGTTTTGCTCGTACCGAACAACAGGCTCACCACTACGCCGACATCATAGAATGGCTTGGCCGCAATCTGGTGGTCATTAACTTGGAAGTATCTGAAGAGGAAGTGACGCGCCGCATGGTTTCACGAAGTGAAGTGGAGCATCGCCCGGACAGTAATAGCGAGGAAAAGATTAAAGCTCGTTTGGCGCAATTCGCTGCAGACACGATGCCCGCGCTTGAGTATTTGCGCAGCCTCGGACTCGTGAAAGAAATTGATGGAGAACAGAGTCCTGCAAAGATCGCAGAGGATATTGAGAAACTCTTGAGCGTATGACCATTCGCACGGCTGAAGAACGTGCTGACCTGATCGAAGCAGGGAAGCGCTTGGGGATTATTCTCGACGAGCTTGCGCAGCACGTTCGTCCTGGCATCACCACTGCCTCACTCAATGAATTAGCGGAGAAACGTATTATTGAAGGTGGGGATATTCCTTGTTTCAAAAACTACCAGCCAGAAGGCGCATCGTACCCGTATCCTGCAGGACTCTGCATTTCGGTGAATGAAGAAGTGGTACACGGGATTCCTGGAGAACGTGTTCTTAAAGAAGGAGACATTGTAACGCTTGATCTGGGGCTTTCGCATAACGGCATCATCGTAGACTCAGCACTTACGGTGCCGGTGGGAAAGACAGATCCATCTGCGTACGCACTTATTGACGCTACCCGCGATGCGCTCGAAGCTGCCATATTCGCAGCACGTCCCGGAAATCATATCGGAGACATTTCATACACCACCGAGCAGGCCTTTAAAGGTACCGGTTGTTCAGTCGTAAAAATATTAGGAGGACATGGCGTAGGACGCGCCGTACACGAAGAACCTTTCATCTCAAACGTAGGCTACCCAGGAACAGGTCCAGAAATTAAAGCCGGCATGGTGCTGGCACTTGAACCCATCGCAAATGCCGGAAAGGGACATGTGGATTTGCTTGATGATGACTACACTTTTGTAACCCGTGACGGATCAAAGAGCGCACATTTTGAACACACCATCCTGGTAGAAAACGATCAGACACTCGTGGTCACACGCAGACCGAACGAATAGTTTCTTCATGAACATATCACCCATCCTTCGTTAGGGTAGTGAAGTTCATTTACCCCTAAACTATTCTTTTGTATGGCAACAATCGTTAATACTCCCGGACGCGATAGTGGAAGCGGCGCCGGCTGGGCTGTAGCTGTAGTTATTATCCTGGTTGTACTCATCGTTGGGTACTTTGCCATTGGACGCGGTGGGCATAGCGCTACGCCAACAGCGAACGTAAACGTAACATTACCTGCAGGCAATGGTTCAGGTGGCGCGGCTCAATAAAGGCCCTCACTCCTTCACCGAATATTTAAAGATAAAAGCGTATAGTACGCGCAGGATAAAGGTACAACCTTCCGAGCTTGAATAAAGACTTGTATCGCCTGCAAGTCCCCTCGGACGCTAGGCGAACGACCCTTCGTACGGGTCGTTTTTGCGGCCGCGTACCGGCTTTCTTCGCCTCTCCATTTTTGCTATACTCTACCTAACCGCCTTAGGCGCTTTTACTTTTTCAAACCTCTTATTTATGGCCATTCCACACCCTAAAACCGAACGTTCATTCGTTATCGTGAAGCCAGACGGCGTACAGCGCAGTCTTATAGGCGAGATTCTTTCTCGTTTTGAGCGCACCGGCCTCAAACTCGTTTCTCTTAAGATGATGGTTCTCGATTCAGATCGCATCTGGAAGCATTACGACAAGGATGACGAATGGTTCCTCAAGAAGGGAACGCGTATTGCCGCTGACCGCGCAGCTGCCGGACTTTCTGCAGAGAAGGAACCCATCGAATACGGTAAGGACATCATTCGCGCTCTTGATAAGTACATGACGTCAGGTCCCGTGGTGGTCATGGTATGGGAAGGAAACAGTGCCGTAGCTGTGGTTACGAAACTCGTCGGAGAAACAGCACCTGCTTCTTCAGACGTCGGTACCATTCGTGGTGACCTCACCATCGACTCATACGACATTGCAGCTGTTGATGATCGCGCTGTTCGTAACCTCATTCACTGCTCTGACACTCCAGAGAACGCTGAGAAGGAGATTGCGATGTGGCTTTCAGAAGATGAGGTGCTCAAATACCGTCTTCTCAATGAAGCGATTCTCTACGACGTGAATCTTGATGGGATAATGGAGTAAATAGGGCTGAAAACGTTCGAAGAAAACCCAGGCACAAACCCTGGGTTTTCTTCTATCCCCACGCCACGCCAGGGTCAGTCAATACTTCCTATTCGCGAGCTACTATATAAATATTACCCCTCACATTCACGCCATGCACAACGTAGCTCATTTATTCGGTTCAGCACTTTCCCACAGTGGAGATGCGGGCGTTGCCGGTGCGGGTGCCGCGGGAGGTGCGTTAATAGGTATTTTCCTTTTTATTGCACTTCTCGCAGTGATAATCGTGGCGCTCATCCTCGTTTCAACCTGGATGGTATATAAGAAGGCGGGTAGACCAGGCTGGGCTTCAATTATTCCGTTCTACCGTACGGCTGTCCTTCTAGAGATCGTAAAGAAACCATTATGGTGGATTATCTTGCTCAGCTTTGTTCCGGTAGTAAATATTATCCTTGCTATCATCCTTCTTCGTCGTCTCGCACAGAGCTTTGGGAAAGGACGATGGTTCACCGTCGGACTTTTCTTCCTCCCATTCATCTTTTTCCCGATCCTTGCCTTTGGTTCTTCGGTCTACAATCCTGCAACCTACGGAGAACCTGCTCCAATGTCGGAAGCCGTTAAGTGGGCGCTTATCGCTGCGGTGATATTTGCGATCTCCGAATCGCTTGTGATCTCTTCATTCATCTCGGGCCTTGCCACAGCAGCCCATCCTGATTCGCACTTTGGTTCCGACAGTGCGTACTCCTCAGACTACGGCACGACGACTGATAGTGGGAATTCTGGCTATACCGATACACCAGATACTACCGGCGCGACTCCCTCTGACATCATGGCCCCTGGTCGTTACTAAAATTGGGGAGAAGGGTGATTTAGCGAAACGAAACTTAGACATGAGCCCGGTATAGCAATATACTGGGTATTCATGGCTCGTCCTTCTCCATCAGAAACTCCAGCAAACCCCCAAGGTTCGCTGTTTTCACTCCTCGGCCCCTATAAATGGTGGGTGGTTCTTCTCCTTATCCTGACCGTTGCCGGCAGCGCACTTAACTTGGTAGTGCCGCTCATCATTTCGCACGGCATCGATGCGTACACGAATCACACGCTCGTACTGTCGCACTCGCTTCTTATCTTCGGCATTGTTGCTCTTGGTATTTTCATATTTAACAACCTGCAGGGAATTGTGCAGGTATACGCGTCAGAGATCGTGGCACGTGACTTGCGTACGCGCGTTGCAAGAGCCATTTCAATTCAGGACTATGCGAGCATTGAGGATCTCTCTCCTTCAAAGCTTCTTACGAACCTGACGTCAGACGCGGACGCCGTAAAGTCATTTATTTCGCAAGCAATTCCTTCATTGCTTTCGTCAGTCTTCTTGATCATTGGTTCGAGCGTTCTTCTCCTCACATTGAACTGGAAACTTGGGTTGGCAGTGCTTGCCGTGATTCCATTCATTGCTGGTATTTTCTATGTGATCCTTGGGCGCGTGCGTAAACTGTTCCGTCGTTCGCAGGAGGCTATCGACTGGCTTAACAAAGTTATTAACGAAAGTGTTTTGGGTGCTGCGCTCATTCGTCTTCTCAATTCAAATAAGCAGGAATACTCCAAATTTCTAGACGCGAATGAAAATGCGCGCGGAATCAGTCTCCAGATATTGAAGCTCTTCGCCTCAATGATCCCTGCCATTACCTTCCTCACGAATATTGCGACGCTTATCATTCTTACGCTCGGCGGACACTTTGTTATCACGGGCAGTATGACTATCGGTGAGTTCACCGCCTTTAACAACTATTTAGGTATTCTCATCTTTCCAATCATCCTGATTGGATTTATGAGTAATGCGATAGCGCAGGCGCAGGCCTCATACACGCGTATTTCTCTCGTGTTGAACCACCCCGCGCCAGAAGATACCGGTACGGTAACAAAGCAGCTCTCCGGACGCATTGAGGTTAAGGATCTTTCGCTTAAATATGGAGAAACAACGGTACTGGATACGACCACCTTCACGATTCAGCCTGGTACAAAGAATGCCATCGTCGGTCCAACTGCTGCAGGTAAGTCCCAGCTTCTCTATATGATGACCGGGCTTACAGCGCCCACCACCGGCACCATTCTCTATGACGGGGAACCTATTACTGCATACCAGAAGAAAGCCTTTTACGAGCAGATTGGCTTTGTGTTCCAGGACAGCATTATGTTCAACCTAACGCTTCGTGAGAATATTGCCTTTAGTAACACGGTTGCTGACGAGGATCTTGCGAAGGCTATTGATACTGCAGAACTCCATGACTTCATCGGCGCATTGCCAGACGGACTCGATACCCTAGTGTCTGAGCGCGGTACCTCACTCTCAGGCGGACAGAAGCAACGCGTGATGCTCGCCCGTGCGCTTGCGCAGAACCCAAAGGTCCTCCTTCTCGATGACTTTACGGCGCGCGTTGATACCCGCACAGAACAAAAGATTCTTTCGAACGTGATGAAGAATTATCCTGACATTACGCTTATCTCGGTTACACAGAAGATCGTTCCTATTGAAAACTACGATCAAATCCTCGTGCTCATGGAAGGAGAGCTTCTTGCGAGCGGCGTGCACAAGGACCTCATGCATAGTTCTCCTGACTACGTGCAGATCTTCAACTCGCAGCAGTCCACGGAACAGTACGACGCAACCACCTAAGCATATGGACTACACACTCAAAGAAAAAACAGACAATAAGCAGAGCGCCTTCAAAGGTGCGTGGGAAAGCCTGGGCCCGCTTCTTACCGATGAAAAGAAGAATCTCAGCATTGCTTTCATTGCCGTCATCATAAGCTCCGGAGCGAGCCTGCTTTCGCCGTTTATCATCGCGCATGTTATTGATACCGCCATCCGAACGCATGACTTTGGAGCGGTGTTGCGTGAAAGTGCGATTCTTGCGGTCGTATACGTGGCAGGTCTCATAGCAGGATACATTCAAACCATTCGCATGGGTGGGGTTGGTCGTGGAGTACTCTTCAAGCTCCGCAACGCGCTTTTCATACGACTCTCTGAGCTTCCTGTGGCGTTCTTCAATCAGAACCGTACCGGTGATCTTATCTCCCGCATCAACAACGATACGGACAAGCTCAACCAATTCTTTGGACAGGCACTCATGCAGTTCATTGGTAACTTCTTCGTTATTGTTGGCGCAGGTATTATGCTCCTCTCGCTTAACTGGCGTTTAGGTCTTGCCGCACTTGTCCCGGCTATTACGGTCTTCATCATTACGCAGTTCATCTCTGACTGGGTGAAGCGTAAAAGCCGTGCAGGACTTCAGAGCCTAGGAGCTATGAGCGGGGAAGTGGAAGAAAGTCTTGCGAACTTTAAGGTCATTGTTGCCTTTAATCGCGTAGATTATTTCCGCACAAAATTTGATGGAGCGAATCAGGATAACTATCGCGCATCAGTGAAGTCCGGCATTGCGTCAAACATTTTCACACCGCTCTACACATTAGCTTCGAATGCTGCGCAGTTAATTGTGCTTGGATACGGCCTGGTACTTATCTCAACGGGACATCTAACCATCGGTCTTTTGGTCGGATATCTCCTCTACGTAAACAACTTCTATAATCCGCTTCGCATGATTGCGAGTATCTGGTCTAATCTCCAGCTTGCTCTGGCTGCTCTCGACCGTATTCAAGAGGTTCTGTTCATGAACACGAATCTTACGACTCTTGAGGATGCAGGCTCTTCAAAGAGCGATGCGCTTCTCTCCTTTAATGATGTTTCGTTCTCGTATAAGGACACGGCTCCCCCTGTGCTCCACGACGTATCATTTACTCTTGAGAAAGGGAAGACCTATGCGCTCGTGGGCCCAACAGGCGGTGGTAAAACCACAACAGCCTCACTCATGGCACGCCTCTTTGATCCTAAGGAAGGAAGCATCATGCTGGACGGAAAAGATATCCGCGCATACACACCTGAAGAGCGAACCAAGAAGATTGGATTCATTCTCCAGGAACCATTCCTATTCAGTGGAACGGTACGCGACAATATTGTGTATGGAAACGAAGAGTTGAGTTCAATGAGCGAAGAAGAGCTCCTGGCACTTCTCACGGAGAAAGACCTCGGTTCATTGCTGGAACGCTTCAGTGAAGGGTTGGGAACAAATGTTACGCAGGGTGGCAGCAGTATTTCTCTTGGACAGAAACAGCTCATTGCCTTTATGCGCGCGGTGCTTCGAACTCCTGAACTTCTCATCTTGGACGAGGCTACGGCAAACATTGATACCGTTACCGAGCAGCTCCTCGAAGATCTTCTCGAGAAACTTCCAGAAAGCACCACGAAAGTTATCATCGCGCACCGCCTAAATACTATTCAGAACGCAGACAGCATTTTCTTCGTGAACGGCGGGACCGTCACGGAAGCTGGTTCGATGGATCATGCGGTTGAGATGCTCTTGCACGGTACGCGTACGAGCTAAATAAAGGGTTGAATTAGCGAACTTATATTTCTGCTTCAACAAAGTGACGTAATACTTGTATAAAGTAGCGTGCCGGCACGACGGTAATTATTTTATTGCGTACATATCCAAGGAGACCATGTGCCATTGTCCATCGGTCCATTTGATTCACTATTCTGCGGAAACGGCGAATGCGCTTCTCTCTTCTTGTCGCGAAACTCGACAACGCCTTCGCAATAGTCTCGCCACGCTTAAGTTCTTGAACCAATACCCACGCATCCTCCATGGCCATTGAAGCCCCCATCCCTGTAGTGGGAGACACCGCATGTTGAGAATCTCCTATAAGAACTACGTTCCCTTTATGCCATAGAGGCATTTCTACGTAGGCAATATCATCGTGATACATCTCCTTGACTGAAGGCATTGTAGTAATAAGATTTTGCACTTCACTACAGAAATCTTTGAAAAGAACAGCTGGTTGCTGGTCTTTTTCGTTACTCCTTTTTAATGGAACTTTGGCAAATAGTATAGCGACCGAGGTATCAAAAAAGGGAAGTATCCCGCAAATTTTGCCGCTTCCGTAATAACTGGTAACGCTATTTGAAGATTCGTGCTCACGAGGTAGCCACCACATCCACACTCTCCAACCATACCGACGTAAGAAGTTTTTTCCGAATATCATCTCTCGCACCGAGGAATGTACGCCATCAGCACCGATAACCAAATCAAAGACCTCCTTTGTGCCATTACTAAACTCAACTTCTGCTTTTTCTTCATTTTGTTTGATAGAAACACATGCCGTATTAAATCGGACGGAAGTCTTGTCGAGTAGATTGAACAGACTTTGGTGCAAATCATTGCGTCTAATGCTGACCGTGCCTAAGGTATTAAATTCTTCGCCAGGAACAAGCTTCAGTAATTTACCGTTCCTATCAAAAACTATATCTGAATCGTACTCACATGAGTTTTTCTCAATTTGCATATCGATCCCAAGCTCTTTCAAGACCTTTCTTCCTGTATTCCAA
This sequence comes from Parcubacteria group bacterium, assembly GCA_028286945.1. Lineage (GTDB taxonomy): Bacteria > Patescibacteriota > Minisyncoccia > Phycocordibacterales > Phycocordibacteraceae > C7867-001. Next base: position 30,291 of record JAQBQR010000005.1, read on the forward strand.
ATTCCCATTAAATAGCCGATGTTTCTAAACTCAGGGGCTTTATCGATAAGAGTTACGTCAGTAAATCCCTCTTTTTGTAAAAGGGCGGCGCAGGCGCAACCTGCAATTCCGCCGCCTACTATGAGTATTTTCATTCTTCAAAGTATATCTCTAAAATCGGGTACTATCACCGTTGAATCAAAGCCAATCAAGGCGACTTAGCTGAAAAGTTCCCGATACCGTTATAATATGGGCAATATGACTGAACAAAGAACAGGAGGATGCCATTGCGGCACCGTGCGATATGAGGTTGAGATTGATCTTACAAAGCCGGTGATTGAATGTAACTGCTCGCATTGTCAGGCAAAAGGATTGCTTTTGTCAGCGGTACCTTCAGAAAACCTCGTTATTTCGGAAGGTGAAGGTAATCTCACGGAATATAACTTCAATACTGAAAAGATTCGACATTTCTTCTGCAAAACATGCGGCGTACAGCCATTTGCTCGCGGAAAGGGTGACGCCGCAGCAGGGAGCATGATAAACGTTCGAACTATTGATGACATTGATCTGGACTCGCTCACACGCCTGCCATTTGATGGTAAAAGCAGATAGGTCACCACAAGGGCACTTCTTATTTGCTAAGCCGGTTACGGCTAACCAAATAATGTCGTATACTCTCCCAGGACCATCCCGAAATGCGACTTGCTAATATCTCGGGAGCTTTATATCCCGCGAATCTCGTGAAGACTTCGGTCTTCTAAGGACGCGCGATGCGAGCACCCACGTGGCACCAAAAGTTGCCACACAGGGATGGTTCAACGAAGAAAGCCGGCCAGAGGCCGGCTTTCTTCGTTCCTGAGCGACCCATTTCATATGCTACCCTTTAGGTAATGAATCGGAAGCCGCTCTACACCGCGCTTATACTCACGGCCCTTCTCCTGGCACTTCATTTGTACGCGCTCAGCACCTATTTCTACTGGCATCATCGTTGGTTTGATATCCCCATGCACATCTTAGGTGGTGCAGCTATCGGAGCCTTCCTGCTGGCTTTTTTCAGTGTTCGACGTGCCGCGCTCTACTTTGGTTCAATTCTGGCAGTGACCGTCGCATGGGAAATCTTCGAAAACATAAATCACATCTCAACCGGCCAGCCCGACTACTGGTTCGATACCATCAAAGACATTATCGACGGGCTTATTGGTTCAGGCATTACGTATTACATAGCTAAAAAATAGACATGGCATTGAAACTTACCTTCTTCGGTGGTGCAGAGACAGTAACCGGTTCAAACTTTCTCGTTGAAGGTACAAAAGGAAAACTTCTCGTGGACTGCGGTATTGAGCAGGGAAGAGACTTTTGTCAGGCCGACATGTACGCTCCGTTTGCGTATGACGTGCCAAGCCTCGATGCGCTCGTAGTGACGCACGCACACCTTGATCACGTAGGACGCATTCCAAAACTGTTAAAAGAAGGTTTCAAAGGAAGAATTTACATGACGGCACCCACGAAAGATTTAGCGCAGCTCATCATGGAAGACTCAGCCCGCATCATGGCCGCAGATGCGCGTGATAAGGGACTGCCGCTTTTGTACGAAGAGCGTGATGTAGCTGCAGCGATGTCGCACATTGACGTAATTGAGTTCCATAAAGAATGGGAAGCTGCTCCGGGTCTTTCGTGCTACCTCCGCAACACGGGCCATATTCTCGGCTCTGCGAGTGTTCGCATTCGTGATATGGGAGATGGGAGTGACGGCGTAACGCTCGCACTTACCGGTGACATCGGTAATACCCCTTCTCCGTACCTGCCAGATCCTGAAGCCATAGATGATGCAGATGTGATGGTTATGGAAAGTGTGTACGGTGACCGTTTGCACACGCATGTAGACGAACGCGTCGACGAACTTCAGAAAGCACTTATGGAAGCAATCAAGCGCGGCGGAACCATTTTGATTCCTGCATTCTCGCTTGAACGCACGCAGCTCATGCTCTATGAGATCAGTAATCTTATGGACGCAGGAAAGCTCCCAAAGATTCCCGTCTTCCTCGATTCACCGCTCGCCATTAAAGCCACGGATGTATATTCGAAATGGGGAAGCGAGTTCTTTAAAAAAGATGTTCAGGCTGAACTGAAGCACGAACATGATATCTTCCGTTTCCCCATGCTTACGCAGACTCTCACACGCGAGGAATCAGAAAAGATTCTCGAAGCCCCTGAGGTAAAGATCATTATGGCAGGAGCTGGCATGTCGCATGGCGGACGCATTGGCAGATGGGAGCAGAAATACCTCCCAGACCCCAAAACAACCCTCTTTATGGTGGGATACCAGGCGCCAGGCTCTCCTGGACGTATTCTTCAGGACGGAGGCTCTCAGGTGCGTTTAGGGGGCAATATGGTCACCGTGCGCGGCCACATACAGTCATTCTCAGGCTGGTCTGCCCACGCTGACCGTGACGGGCTTATTGCCTTCGCCGAAATGACCCAGCCCCGCACAAAGACCATCTTCTGCGCTCTAGGTGAGCCATCCTCTGCCCGCTTCTTAGCGCAACGTTTGCACGGCTTCCTTGGCGTGAATGCCATTGTGCCGGTGCTAAAGCAACAGTGGGAGATTACCAAACAGGGAGTGAAAGAAATAACCCATTAATTCATTACGTATGTACGAACTCAGCATTGTATTTGTGCTCCTCACGCTCATCGTTCCGAGTATATTCTTTGGAGCACTTATGCTCTTCTGCATTGGAAGGGTACTTCACGTCCCGGATCTCTCTTTGCAAAGAAGCTTAAAGTTCAGTGGGTTCATAGGTTCGTGCGTACTTATTTTGGGAATCATTCAACTTTTTGTCTCCGAGTATGTAATTAGTTCGGACTACCTCACTATCTATGAATCGTGCATTCCGTATTTTAACGTAATGCTCGTGTTCCTCGGCACGTTATTTGTGTTGCACGAACGTCTCCCGGTAAATCGTTGGAAAATACTTGTCCTTACCTTCGCCTCCCTCATTATTGGTGTTGGGGCGGGATACGTATCGCTGTTCGGTGCTGAACCATATATTCATATGGATGCACCCACGGTATCTCATACATCCACGCAGGCAGTATCTGGAGAAATGACTCCTGACTCAAATAAAATTGCTATGGAGTACCACGAGCTTTTCAAAAGCAGTACCTATTCCATAGAATGTTATTGGGCCGTCACCGTAGGCGATTCCAACGCGTGTAATCTATACGCAAAAGATGCGCAGGGTGTTCAACACAATCTGAATCTATTTGCAGATAGCCTCACCGGCTCACTGTTCACGGCTCCCGATAAAAAGCATTTTGTAGTAATTACCGAAGCGAGTGCTGTGCTCGTTGATACAAATACGCTTGAGAAAAAGGAAATCCTCCATGCTTCGAAAGGTACGTGGCTTGGCTACAACACCAACCTCCCATCATTCAAAGCAAAGGCCGTCTGGCTTGATTCAAGCACAATTCAAATTCCTCTATACTCTGAAGGAACACAGACTGATACCGAACCTAAACCAATCACTACTAAAACAATCACTATCTAATATGGCACTTGAACATTCACGCGTTACGACAGGCAATGAGCTCGAAGGACGCCGCATTACAAAGAACCTGGGGCTTGTCCGCGGTATCACGGTGCGCTCCCGTTCGATTGTAGGGGCCATCGGAGCTGGTTTCCAAACACTCCTTGGAGGAAACATTACGCTGTATGAGACGCTTTGCGAAAAGGCACGAGAGCAAGCATTTGATCGCATGATTGAACATGCTGAAACTATGGGAGCAAACGCAGTCATCGGCATGCGTTACGATGCCACCGACATAGGGCAGGGGGTTACTGAGGTTTTGGCGTACGGAACTGCGGTCATCGTTGAGTAGAGCGTATCAATGTTGCGCGCGTCTTCGTTTACCTTTGGCACCTATAAGGTTAATGCTGCTCGTTCAGTCATATCTTTTACGTACCGTGTTGAATTTAAATACGGAATAACAAAGACATTCACTGACCGCCTTCTTTTTAAAGATGTTGCTCCGGAATTATGGAAGGGTGTTCCAAACGAAGTACTTGAGCCAACGCTCCAGGCGCTCCTACTCATGGTCGGCATTAATTACTGGTGCGTATTCCCAACGAGTAATATTCGAATTGAAGGATTTGCGCTCACTCGAGAGCAAGCGCAATTCTGGGACGCCCTGTATTTAAATGGCCTGGGAGAGTTTTTCTATGAGATGCAAATGGATTTCCGAAATCTCATTGCATTTCCGTATGATGATTCTGCTATTGCGCCCACTCCAGCACGTTTTGAGCGCCCGTTGCGAGCGCTTCTTTTGAACGGGGCAGGGAAGGATTCTATCCTCTCCGCTGAAATGCTAAAAGCATCTAATACACCGTTCGATTTCTTTGCATTTGCTCCCACCCCGGCCCATGTGCGCATCGGTAAGCTCGTAGGTGCGAAAACCGTCACGGTTACTCGTCGTCACGACAGATATCTGGACATGATAATGAACTGGTCTAACGTGTCCGGTGCCTATCCGTCTGTCTCCACGTTCACCTTCATTGCTACGCTCCTTGCTGAGCTTCTGGGCTACAACTCAATCATTTTCTCTAACGAACGCAGTGCTGATTTTGGAAACCTGACGTACCTTGGCTTGGAGGTAAACCACCAGTGGTGCAAATCATCCGAAGCGGAGAAACTGGTAAACGATTACATTCGCTCCTTCATTACTCCTGACATTTCGACGACCTCACTCTTACGGGGATTCAGCGAGCTTGAGATTGTACGACGCTTTGTTCAGTACCCGAAGTACCTCCGCTACGTCACCAGCTGTAACAACTATTTCTGGCAGTCACGTCACCGACAACTTCTGACACGAAAATCATATTGGTGTAAGAACTGTCCGAAGTGCGTGTTCCTCTTTGCCTGCTTTTCAGCATTTCTCTCGAAGGACGAATTGATCACTATGTTCGGGGGCGATCTGTATGCACGCCCACATCTCCTCCCACTCTTTAAGCGCATACTTGGCGTTGAGGGATTTAAACCGCTGGATTGCGTCGGCGAACCTGAAGAAATGATTCTTGCGATGCACTATGCGGAAATGCGTAAAGAATATGAGGGAGAACCTGCGATAAAACTCTTTCAAGAATATTTTCCAGCGGGATATGATTTTGAGGAGTTGGAAGGGAGGATGTAAAGAAAAACCGCTCGGCATGCCGAGCGGTTTTTCTTTATCTTCGCTTACGCGCGAATGGCGTCTACCTGCTTTGCAATGCGTGAGAACGTTTCAGGGTGATTCTGAGCGAACTCAGAAAGTACCTTACGATCAAGTCCGAAGCCTTTGAGCTTAAGCGCATTGATGAACGTGCTGTATGACTTGAAACCTTCTTCACGGATAGCGGCGTTCAAACGAACGATCCAAAGCTGGCGCATAACGGTCTTCTTATCACGACGGTGATTGAAGGCGTTCTTTCCGGCATGCACGAGTGACTCCTTAGCAAGACGCTCCTTGGTTCCGCGACCATGGCGAAAACCCTTCGCACGTGACAAGACGTTGCGACGGCGTTTTGCTGAGATTACTCCTCCTTTGACTCGTGTCATACCTAATTACGTAAAATTTATTAAAGACTATTTGCTGATCTTCGAAAGGAAACTGCGGCGAATACGATTTGAAACCGTAAGTGACTGCTGACGCTTCTTTCCCATACGGACAGAACCGCTTTCCTGCGCGTTGTAGTGATCCTGGCCTGCCTTACGGACAACCAGTTTTCCTGTCTTGGTAACGCGGATGCGCTTGGTGTATGACTTGTTAGTTTTCATGTGTTTGGGTTTCTGGTTCTACTGGCACTGCCGTTTCCGTTGGGGATTTTGCGGTCACTCCTGCTTTTGGATCCCGTTCGATGATGGTTGCGAAGCCTTTTGGGGCGCGGGTAACCGGGTCAGCGATGCGATATGCGTACGGAATCAAGAGCAAGAACTTTTCAAGGCGGGTTTTGAGGAAAGCCTCTTCCATACCTTTGTAGCGTCCTTTGAGGAAGAGTTCTGCGCGAACGCGATGCCCTTCGGCGAGCCATTCAGCTGCCTTACGGGCTTTTAGTCGCATATCGTTCTCGCCGGTACCGACTTTTATCTGTACTTCCTTGGTCTCAGAGACCTTGGCTTTGGCGCGCGCAGCACTATCTCGTTTCTTCTGCTCGTACTGAAATTTACCATAATCCATGATTTTCGCAACGGGTGGCTGGGCGTTTGGCGATATCTCGATGAGGTCCAAACCGGCTGCCACGGCGAGTTTCAAGGCCTCTACAGACGTAATAACACCGAGGTTTTCACCCTCAGCGCCAATAACGCGCAACTCTGGCGCGCTAATTTCGCGGTTTATACGTACTTTCTCGACGGCAGCCATTTGTAGGCTCAGTATACAACGATTACAGCCAAACTACAACGTTTTTTAACGATAGGAGCCCCGTGGGAGCGGGTACTCCTACGGGGCTATGCGGCCACGCTTGGCTTATCGAAAATATCCTCTCCAAAATAGGACTTTATGTTCTTTTCCCAGCTTTTGGGATCAAAAAATGGCCCACAACCAAGAAGGTACATCATCCTGCGAATACTACTCCAGGGGGCGTTTGCAGGCAGGAAGACTAGTGCCGCCTGCAATTGGCGTTCGGTCTCCTCATCGAGCGGAAGAAACCGAAGCGTCCGTGGGTCGGCGTTCACTGCTGCATTGTCGTTCATGGACAGCTCCCTCGTGTTTTCGAAATTGGTCCCTGAGTAGCGTACTACATCTGCGGTATTTGAAGCAATTGGATAGCTTTGCAGGCCATGTAGTATGCTTATTTTATTACCTCTGAATATTCAATTTATGCTTTCTGGATTTAAAACATTCTTACTTCGTGGCAACGTCGTCGATTTGGCGGTCGGTGTGGTCATTGGAGCAGCGTTCACCGGCATTGTTACGGCACTGGTAGCCGACCTCATGACGCCGCTCATTGGAGCCATAGTTCAGGCACCAGACTTCAGCAATCTTTTCTTCACCATACACGGAAGTAAGTTTATGTTCGGTGATTTCATTAACAAACTTATTTCTTTCGTCCTGGTTGCTGCGTCGGTATATTTCTTTGTCGTGGTTCCTATGAATGCTCTCATTGCTCGAACAAAATCAAAGGAACCAGAAGATCCAACAACGAAAAGATGCCCTGAATGTAAGAGTGAAATAAACATCGAGGCTCGCAAATGCGCATTCTGCGCCTCAGTCGTTGCGTAAGGGAGAGTATAGTAAGTAGTACTAGATATAACCGTCTACCATATATATGAAGACCTCCGTACGTGTAGTAGTAAGTATTGTCGTGCTGATTGGCGTTTTGGTTGCTGGGTTTTTCTTGATTGGGAAGTACCGTCCAGAAGGTGCTGAGGCTTCAGTTCGCACCACGGTTACCGCATTTGGAACTCAATTACAAAAAGTATCTTTGCTTGCGCCGAATGCCACTTCAACAATCGCAGACACGTATGGTCGCTATGTCGCGGCACCACTGCTCACTACTTGGGAGAGCGATCCCTCAAAAGCGCCGGGACGCAGCACTTCTAGCCCGTACCCAGATCATATTGATATTCAAAGTGTCACCGAAGGTGGAGACGAGTCGTACATTGTTTCAGGCTCTATCATTCTCATGACGAGTAATGAGGTTGAACACGGAGGAAATGCAGGAATTATTCCCGTAACCCTAACGCTGCAGAAGCAGGACGGTGCATGGAAAATTGTTTCCTACTCAGAAGGTGCGCCGCAAGCTGGCACTCCCGCTCCTGCAGCAAACACCGCAACTTCGTCACCGGTCACTCCAGCCCCCGGACCCGTTTCAGGCGGCACACACCCAAAGCCACCGGTTCCAGCACCTACACCCACGCCCTCACATCTTTCGATAAGTTCCATTAGTCCCTCATCAGGTCCCACAGGAACATACGTCACACTCCACGGAACAGGATTTACCTCCGGCAGTCAGGTTGTCGTTGAAAACGGGCGCGGTGCTATTTCAAACGTACAGGTGAATGCTTCAGGTACCGTTCTTACGTTCAGCATGCCAAGCAGCGTTGGTGCGTACTGTAAGCCTGGTCAGGCCTGTCCAATGTATGCACTTCTCCTAAAGTCTGGAGTGCACAGCCTTTCAGTACGTAACCTCGATGACACCACAAGCAATTCCGTACAGTTTACCCTTACGTCTTCAGAATCAGATATTTATTAACTTAGGGTATAAGTCCTTAGTTGTTATCGTGTGCGACGATGAATGCCGCAATCTGATCAGCAACGCGGTGCCAAAGTGCCCATGCTGCGTCCATGAAATCGTGGAGGACCGCTACGTGATGATACCCAAGCCATAGGAGGAAGCTAAGAATAACTATCGACCAAAGTCCACCCATAGGACTGTGACGGTATCGTTTTTGCTGGCGCCATTCATTGCGTTTCCATGCCTTATGCTGGCGGGACTGGTGCTTCATTTCTTTTCGCCAATCCTTTAATTGCTTCCTCCAAACGGTGCCCCGCGCACCTAAATTTGCATACTCAGCTTTTGCACGAGCGATGACCTCTTCAGCATTGAAGGGAGTGCCACCTGCAGCAGCTTGTTCTTCTTGCGTACGAGCGGGCGGAATGATCATCCAAGCGATGACATATACCCCTACGAAAGCGCCGGAGGTAAGAACGGCGAGCGCAACGAAAACAATGCGGACAATGGTAACGTCGATATCAAAATAAGTTGCAACTCCGTTCGCCACACCGCCGATATATTCACCTTTTTCAACACGATATAGACGCTTTGGTCCTTGTGCTGATTGTTTGTGCGCAGAGTCTGAAGAGTCAGACGTTGAATCACCACTCACCGGACCCATCTCGCGGATGATCGTTTGAACTTCTTCTTCACTAACCACCGACTTATGCGCAGAGAGGTAGCGGCTTATCTTGTCCGCAATGGCCTGCTCGAGGTCTGCAATGATTTCGGCCTGGTCTGGATTATCTGCCAGTCCTTCTTTGGCCTCAGCGAGGTATGCAGAAAGAGCGATGAATCCTGGTTCTTCAACCTGGTATGCATTTCCGTTGAGATTTATGCCGATTACTTTGTTCATAGGTGCGGTGGGTTAGCGCGAAGCGCCGAGTGATTTGATGGTAGTAATGAGTTTCTTCCAATACGCCTCGGTCTCTTTAAGTTCCTGAGTTCCTTTTGCCGTGAGGCGGTAGTACTTTCGAGGTGGACCGTTTTCTGATTCGCGCCATTCATACTCAAGCATTCCTTCGCGACGGAGTTTCGAGAGAAGGGGATAGAGGGTCCCTTCTTGAGTTTGAAAGTCGGTGGCAGAAAGACGCCCAAGAATATCTGCGGCATACGCTTCTTCAGCGCTAATAACATTCAACACCGCGAACTCGAGGAGTCCTTTGCGGAGTGAAGCGAATCGTTCGGTTGTTTCCATAATTAGAGACGCAAGGACATTGGAAGGTACCTTGCTCAGTAAAGGTACCATGGAGAATATAGGAGTGCAAGCCTCTGTGCATACGTGTGGATAGCGGGGGAGGGCTATTTTTGATCAATCGGACACCAATAACTCCAGCGCTCACGCTTTCCGGTCTTTGCGCGAATAATCTTGTTCCCGCAATGGGGACAGACGCCTTTTTGATAAATGGCGTAGTGCTTACGAAGTACGAACTTACGCTTCCAGGCGAGAAACTGTTTTGAATACGTTCGAGTCCTGGCCACAAGGGAGGTGAGTTGTTTGTCCGAGAGGTCTTTTATCAAATGCTGCGGGGCAATGCGTTCTAGCGAAAGTACTTCATTCTTAATAATGTTTCCCACACCAGCGAAGATCTCTTGGTCAAGTAGGGCATCATCAACCTCTTCGTTCGGCTGCTGTTTCAGAAGTTCCTTAACACGGGCCCCGTCCCACTTCGGCGACATAATATCTATGGAATAGTCATAGTCCCGTTTTGCATGCGCGGTCTCAAGTATTTTCACTGAACAGCTATACATGTTCACCACGCCGTTCTCGAACGTAAATGCAAGACGCGGCTCGCGGCTGCGGCGGTAGTCACCCGTAACCCACTCGCCCTCAACCTGAGCTTCATACGTTCCGAAGAGCATGAAATGGATGCGTACTGCGAATGTATCGAATTGGAATACCAGGTGTTTGCCCCACGAAAAAATATCCTTTACTTCCTTCCCAACAAACTGATCCGTACCGAGCTTAGTGTTGCCGGCTGCAGACAGAATCTGTTTCTTTTTAAATGGTTTGAGATGTTCCTGAGCTAAGAAGAGGGAGGGGCCTTCCATATGCGTATCTAATACCTCTATGAATGAAGACCAGCTGAAGCTTGAGTACAGGATGCCGCACTTGCACATCTGGAGAAGTCGATGAAGAAATAATACTTTATACTTCTCACATGAAATCAATCATAAACATCTCAGATATTGAGCAACAGGCTAGTCCTAGTCCCGTGCCAGACAATTTAAAAGATAAATACGAGGGAGCAACGATGGGATTCATCGGCTCACAGATTGGCGCGCAGAAGCTTGGATACAACATAACCGTGGTACCTTCCGGAAAGCGAGCATTTCCATTTCATAATCATTACGCGAATGAAGAAATGTTCTTCATCCTTGAAGGAGAGGGTGAGGTGCGCATGGGTACAGAACAGCACCCCATAAAGAAAGGAGACTTCATTGCTTCGCCAGCTGGGACAGGCGTTGAACATGCGCACCAGATAATTAATACATCGGATGCAGAGCTAAAATATTTGGCGGTGTCCACAAAGATCTCTCCAGAATTGGCTGAATACCCTGACAGCGGTAAGTTTGGCGTCCTTGCTGAGAATTTCCGCTTCGTCGGCAACGCGAAAGATTCCTTGGACTATTGGGAAGGGAATTAATGTAATGCGCAAAAAAGTATAAAAGGAGGGCCCGGCTGCGCATGCGCAACCGGGCCCCAGCCTTTCCTCACGCACGCCTCACGGCGTTTGCTTGGAAAGGAAATATTCGACGAACAGGGAGACGCCCGCTCCCATCGAGCCCGGCGCCAGGTGCTCGTCGGGGAACACCTGCACCATACGCGGTGCGATGTCCAGGTGTGCGTAGTTCTCAGCGAACCCAGCCTTCTCCGCAAAGCGATGAAGGAACCAGGCCGCTGAACTGGCTCCGCCGCTTTTGCCGGACATACAGGCATTGGCGATGTCGGCCTGCGTGCTCCTCAGATAGTGAGCGTAGCGAGGGCCGAGAGGAAGTTCCCAGAGCGGGTCGAACCCAGCCTCGCCGGCCGTGATCAGATCACGAAGAAGGGTCTTGTTCGTGCTGAACACGCCGCTGTACGCATCACCGAGCGCAATGTGCGCCGCGCCGGTCAGCGTGGCGATGTCGATCACCGTGTCCGGGCAATAACGCTTGGCGTACCAAAGCGCATCCGCCAAGATGAGCCGGCCTTCAGCGTCGGTGTTGGTCACCTCGACCGAAATGCCTGCCGCCGTTTCGATGATGTCGTCGGGGCGGTAGGAATCGCCGTCCACGCTATTTTCGACCGCAGGTATCAAGCCAACGACGTTCACTCGTGCCTTCAGCTGGGAAAGCGCCTGGATGGTCTTGAGGACCGTCACGCCTCCGGATTTGTCCCGGTGCATGCCAGGCATGTTATCCGACGACTTCATGCTGTTGCCACCGGTGTCGTAGCAGACACCCTTGCCGATGATGACATCCTGTATATCGTTGTCAGGCTTGCCACTGTATTCGATCACGATGAGTCGAGGCCCGTGCGTACCCCTGGCACCCCGGCCGACGGCGCGGATGAGATTGAGATCTTCACGTTTCAGGCCTTGATCCTCAAGAACGCGCACGGTGATATTCGCTTCGGACGCTGCCATCTTGTGCGCACACCGTGCGAGCTCTGCCGGCGTTGCAATGTTTGCCGGTGTGTTCGAAAGCGTCCGCGCCTCGTTGACGCACTGCCCGATGACCGTCCCTTCCTGGACGCCAGCGAGAAACGCTTCATCATCGCCGATGAGATTGATACGCATCGGCGCCTGACCATTCGTCAGATAGTCGTCGAAGACATAGGCGCCCATCAACGCCCCGCGCGCCATCATCTTGCCAAGCGAACGCTCGCTAAACAGCGTACGGTCGAGCATTATAAAGTCGGCGGAATTGAGCTGAATCGCGGGGAGTTTGAAACTCACCGCGGCGCGCACTGCTTGGCGCACCACACGCTCTACCTCCCATGGTCCAGCGCCGATATTGACTTGCAGTTCACTGACGGCGATGCCATCAGTGCGAACCAGCGAAGCCGGCAGTTCGCTCCCCATGGTGAGGGAAACGACTGCCACGCCCTCTGCCGGAGCAGCAGACGTGTTGATCTCGATTTGCATGATCTGTACCTTTCTGACGTTAAACGTCAATGAGCATGATTCGGAATGTTCCGAACCTTCAAACCCTAGTGCGGACTGTACCTTCTTTATGAAGAAGCGTCAAAATAGCTATTTCTCCGCAGTCATAAGTTCTCGAAGTATCTGGTTTCCGTCGATAACGCGCGAATTATCCTGCACATAGTGAATGAGTGAGAGAAGCATTTTCTGTATATGAGAATGTTTAATTTCGATAACCAGTGCTTCTTCCATACAAATTAGATATACACTGTCCTTAAAGACGACCATCTCACCTTTGTTCTGGAAGTATGATTCATCAATTTCGTTGACTCGAGTGGTTCGACCCTCAAAGTGCTTTGCCCACTCCACACCCATCGTGGGTACAACACGCTGAAAGTGATCTTGAGGAACGATCACCTGCATTATCATGCGATGCTTTTTAATACTCTTGTTAAGCTCGTGGATCGTTTCGAGACCAATCAAATCACGCCACCCGTCGTATACATTTGCGCCTTGAATGCCGATACACGTTTCTCCCACATGTTCTTGATAAATGAATCGCATTAACTCGATGATAGTTTTCTTACCTCGGTATACTTTCACCTCAATATTTTTCTCTTCATAGAGAAGCTCTTTTTCTTCTTTTGATCCAAGGAGTGCCGAACGTGCCGTCTCGAAGACTCTATTGATTTGAGAAGGGTTTGCGATGTGCCAGAAACGCTTACCTTTCAGTGTTCCGGAAGTGATAAGACCTTGTTCTTCTAATTGATTGAGAATCGCATAAATTGCGGGGCGAGAAATTCCTGTTTCATTAGATATCGCTACAGGAGTGGGCAGCCCATCCTTAACGGCAGAGAGGACCTTTGAAGCAGAAGGGGAGAGCCCAAAAAGGGCAAAAGGATGTTTCATTTTTTGAATCTACCCTTTTTAACAAAAAGTGTAAAGTTTTCTCTACATAGGAAATGGCGTTTTAGAAGACTTTTGTGCGCACTTTTTACAATCTTTGTTTTGCGTGGTCTAAAAAAATACTCTGTATATGGAGTAACTGAAATTTGAAATGGGAGGCAGAAATGCGGAAACTAGATGAACTCTATGCAACGTTCGTGCTTCCGGCATTGGACTGCAACTTGAACTGCGCGTACTGCGTAATCAAACAACGCAATGAGGCGAGTACATCCGAACTAACTGCCGAAGACTACATTCGATTCTTCAAGGAGATTCTTATTGACCTTAAAATCCGGCGGTTCAGCATCCAAGGGTACGAACCTCTTCTACCGGAGACGTGGCCGCTTACGAAGGAACTCCTTCAAATCGCAGGAGCATTCTTCTGCGAGTCGTCAGTCATTACGAACGGCACATATCTGGCCGAGCATGCACAGGAGCTCGGCAGTTTTCCTGGCCTGGTGGATTCGCTCACGGTTTCCCTTGATGGCGACCGTGCGGAGGTTCACGACAAGCTGCGCAGAACGACGGGATGCTTTGACGCAGCGCTGGGTGGTCTACGCGCTGTCTCGAGGGAATTCAGAGGAATACTTATGGTGAACTCTGTGCTCTTTCCTGGAAAGACTGACTATCTGGCACGTATGCCGGAACTTCTTAGTCAGGTGGGGGTACGCGAATGGGCTATCTCTCCGTATATACACGTGGGCAAGAAAACTAAAGTACCGAACCAAGTACAGATGCGGGAAGATCTTCTATACCTGACAGGGAAAGCCAGCATTTACGGAATCAAGGTCTATCTTTCCGACGAGCTTCGTCGCATGGATGGTACTGATCTCTACAAAGACTTCTATGTGCGAGGGCTCGGCGTGGACGAAGGAATCTTCCGGCTTTCACCTGACGGTTCCTGTTCGCGAGGCCAGGAGATACTGACCACTTCGAAGACTTCGCCAATGTGGGATCGCACAGAAGCCCCCGCAGCATTCTTGAGGCGTATCTTCGCAGAAAAGGATTGGGATATGCAGCGGCGAAATGTATTTGCCCGAACGATCCGCCGATGGCACGCTCACTCGCAGTTTCGTCAATATTGGAAAGGAGGTGATTAGTATGGGTGCGCTCTATGCCGGAGGTCTCGCACGCAAGAGAAGCTGGAAACAGTTTTTGCGTCGAGCCTTTCGGTTCTTCAAGGCGCAATAGTATTCACACTTGGCATTAGAAAGGAGTATCAACGTGGTTGCAGGATACTCAGGACGGCTGAAAAGTCGCCCGAGCCTGGGTTCGTTCGTCCGCAGAGTCTTCCGGTTCTTTCGGGAGCTCTAGGCGAATCATTCAAGAGAGGAGGTGGTCTCAATTAGTGCGATCTACAGCGGTGAACTGGTGAGCCGGTCGACCTTTGTTCGATCCTTCGCCGGTTCGCCCGCCTTATGAGGTCGTTATAACTAACGACTAACATGATGACTGTGTCATCCGGGCCTGGTGCAGCCTGGGAACAGAATGCACCAACGCCCTCCTAGGAGGGCGTTTTTATTTGTTTCAAACGCACTCTCATGAATTCATCATCTAGTGACTGATATATTTTCAACATACAAGCTAATAAAAATTACCTTCAATTTATGTCAATTATTCTCTGGATCGTGCTCGGCGCTATTGCAGGCTGGATTGCCTCGATGATTATGCACACCAATAATCAGCAGGGGCTTCTACTCGACATCGTGGTGGGTATCGTAGGGGCGTTGATCGGAGGCTTCGTTATGAATGCTCTCGGCCAGGGAGGCGTAAGTGGCTTTAATCTCTACAGTTTGGTTGTGGCGATTCTAGGTGCGGTAATATTGCTCGCGATTGTGAAGCTCGCACGTCGCGCGTAGATAGGGTTCTTGCTAGCATCACGCATAATTGACTTACCGGTCAGTAAGCGTATAAAGATTTTGGAGCACTTCGTCGCAGCAGAAAGGGATTCCGCCTTTTCTGCTGCGACGAAGTCATATGACGGTGTCTTAAATGCCATACCGGCTGCAGCAATTATATGGGGATGCCTCACCATGGCTGACTCTTCTGAAATGCGTGCATTGGGAATCGCGGCACACTTTGCTAATGTTTTTGCTAAAGAAGGAGGGACCCTGGACATGTTGAACTGGGTTGCTCACGAACCTGCGAGAATGCAGCAGATTGTGCAGATTGCCGATACCTGGCTTCTGGTACGTGGGAGCTCGGTCAGGATCAAGATCGCTTATTGTGGGACGTATAACCCGCGAGAATTCTTCACGATCGGAGAACATAACGGCGTACGAATCGTTCGTGTCATTGGAAACGTGGAGATGTTCGCTCCTGATGAAACGAGACCGATCCAAAGCATTTCCCTCGTACCCTATACGGCGCGTAAGTCGACAAATCTCTCCGCAGTATTCAATGAGGTCAATCGACTCAAAGAGGCTGAGGTGACGTCGGTCGACCATGTGCGAGCAGCGCTCGTGTTATCAGCGCAATCGCGCGAAAATCCTATCCTCGCGATGGACGGGAACGTGAATCAGTTTTACGTCCCTCACAAGGTTCGAATTGGAGTGGTGCATTTCCCTGTGCGGCTCACCTACATACTGGATGAACGTGGCTGGGAACTCGATGTTCCCATGAGTATGGGGACTGGCGATATTGTTCGTCAGGGCACCCGCATCATCCTCGATGGAGACAAGAGCCAATAGTTTGAACATGGATGGGGGCCGCGTGACCGCGGCCCCTTTTTGATTTGTATAGGAATAATCAAAGCCTTTTAATCCTGAATACTTGCTATAGTTTTTACATGGAACTCACTCTGGCTATTGCTGTTGGCGTAAGTATGGAATTACTTGTTATCGGTGGGGCTCTCGCCGCTTATACCGACCGGTTCTTCTTCGTTTCTCAGATGAAAGAACGCGGAATTGCTCAGGGATTTCCGTTTGTGATACACGGAGGCATGTGGAGCGATTTCTTTATAATTTCTCCGCTTGCTGCATTTCTTATCTATTCATACGCAACTCAATGGACTGTAGCGGAATGGATAACTGCGGGAGTTGTGGGAGTAATCGTTAGTCTTTTACTTCATTTCTTGGTCTATATAAAAGGAGAGTTGCCTGGGTCTCACGGATACGATGGTAAAACTACGGTGGCAGGGTGGTTGCATATCATCTATACCGCTGTTGCTCTTGCAGTCTTAGCTCTCTTTTATTTTTCTACCGCCGGTATACGTCATAACGTGCTGGGCATTGTTTCTGTAATTCTTGCATTGCATCCATCTATACCTCTGATAGGCCAGGCGCTCGCGAACAAGTACGGGCCTGACTGGTTTCCAGAAAATCCTTTCAAGATTCCTGGTATATGGCTAGCACTCGTTGTGATTTGGCTGTTCATTGTCTGGAGATGTCTTGCTCTTTGGTAAAAATATCTACAATACAAATTTATCTAAAGCTAGAAAATAAATTAGAACCACTAAAGATCTTTCTCAATTCCGTTACGCAAAGTCGTGAATCGACGTTGAAGAGTCTCAGTATCCTTTTTGAAATTCTTATTCTGCTCCCACCATTCCGGGTTTGATGCAGTAGCCATTATGATGTGCTCAAGAGTATCTAAATCTTCCGAGGATAGCGCGTGCATCTCGCTCCATAACTCAACGTCCTTATCATCGTAGTCGCGCATATACCAAAGTTTAAAAAGCAGATGTCGAGCAGGATGAGAGAGTGTTAGCGGAGTGTCGTCTATACTCGTACTTGACCCTTCTAACCATTCTTTCGGATACGACAATCCTCGCTCGGTAGGATTACCATCAGTGTCCGTATCGATAACAGAGACTTGCATGCGTACCAAATCAGTATCGGTGCGAATATTTCCTTGCTCGTCTATTGCAGCTATGTAGGGAATCTCGCGCACATCATTCAGAGTCCTGCGCGAGAATGTGGCATTTCCTATTCTGCGGAATGTACGCGCTTCGCCATTCTTACTTTGTAGAAAAAGAGCATACCCTTGTTCCTTGAGGTAAGTTTCAAGAGCGGGTAGTTCATCTCGCAATACAGATATATCAATATCGGAATGGGCGCCTATATAATCACCACCTACTTCTTTTTGACGTAATGAAAGGGGCAGCGATCCATCAAGTTGCCACCATAGATGAGAATCGTTCATTAGCTTCCCGAGAGCAGTTAGCCTTGCCTCAGTTTGCTCTCTTTCGATATCGGTAATTGCTGGTCGTTCGGGCCCGTCAGGCTGGAACGTCTTGCCCAGTTCCGACTTTGATTTTTCCTGAATAACCGGTTCTGTAGTGCCTTTAGGCCATTCATTACTCATGTGTTTATTGTACTTCAATTAATAGACAGGATAGGTAGCCACATTTAAAGCAGAAAACCGCTCAAAAAGCGGTTTTCTTTTCTTCTATATCGGTGGAGGTGGGGAGAATTGAACCCCCGTCCGTATCTGCTCTTGAGAACGAGTCTACGACGCGTAGCTCATATTAAGGGTTCGGCAGAAGAATAAGAACATGAGCGAAAACGCTTCTGCTAAAGCCCGTTGTTTAAACGAATCTGTTGGGCACCAGAACGTCGATCCTGTAGAAGATTCCGCCCTCTCTATTCGCTACAGAAACCGAATTGGGAAGACGTCGCTAAGCGAGGCGAGCCCGAAGGCTCAAGCCTTACGCAGTAACGAACGCAAAGTTGAAGTCACTCATCGCGAACGGTGAGAGGACACTCTTCTTTACGCTTGCAACAGTTTTGTTTGCAAGTATTGGTTGATGCGTTGGTATGGCGAGTCAGCATCTTCTCCCGCGTCGCACGTTTCTCAAGGTGCAAACCGTCAAAGCCGGTCACCCCCAGGCTCCATTCATACAGGAGTATGAATGGAGCCTGCGAGCGGCCCGCACTGCACTATTTTTTAGCGCGCATCGCCCTATCCATTTCGCGTTGTGCATCTTTACGCTTGAGTGACTCGCGCTTATCAGATGCATTCTTTCCGCGAACAATGGCGATACGTACCTTCAAATACCTGCCTGCATTATACACTTCTAAAGGCACTATTGTCAATCCCTTCTTTGCCTCGTTTTCGCCTAGCTGCATGAGCTCGCTCTTCTTTAGGAGCAATCGACGGTTACGTTCTGGGTCATATCCTGCGGGCGTGTTTGCCTGCTGGTATGCAGGGAGCGACATGCCCACGATGAACGCTTCACCTCCACGTACCACCACGCGGGAACCTTCAAGAGAGCCCTGCTTATTTCGCAGAACCTTCACCTCCGGACCGCTAAGCTCAAGGCCTGCCGTGAACGTTTCTAAGACCTCGTACTTAAGGCCTGCCTTTTTGTATTGGATGAGCGCCATGGTTTCAGAATCGCATTAATCGGCGTATAATCAAGCGACTATGGCACCAAAAGCACCAACCGAGAAAACTCAAAACAAGAACGAAAAGAAAGATAGTAAGAAAGGAAAGAAGGATTCAAAGAATCCGCTTGCTTCACTTATGCCGGGAGGACCAGGTTTCTTCACGAATTTAGTGACCACCGTGGTGGTGTTCTTGCTCCTTATGAGTGCGTACTCCGTGATTCAGTCGCATATGAAATCGGTTTCGACCATTTCGCTTACCCAGGTAGCGAATGATGTGCGTGCAGGGAAGGTAGAGAATATTTCTATTGAAGGAGATAACGTTACCCTTGCGTACGCAGACGGTTCACACAAGAAAGCAATGAAGGACCCAAGCCAGGGTCTTACTGAAACACTTGCCGCATACGGCACGACACCTGACCAGCTTTCTGGAGTAAACATCACCATCGCGAGCGAATCAGGTTTCCGTTTCTGGTTCTCAGCGCTTGCACCGATTCTTCTGCCAATCCTTTTGCTCGGCATTCTGTTCTTCTTCTTGATGCGACAGGTGCGCGGTGCCGGGATGCAGGCATTCACGTTCGGTCAAAGCAAAGCACGTCTTACGGATCCTGCTGATCTTAATACCCGCGTAACGTTTGCAGACGTTGCTGGTGCGAAGGAAGCAAAAGAAGAACTCATGGAGATCGTGGACTTCTTGAAGAATCCTAAAAAGTTCCTGGACATTGGCGCACGTATTCCTAAAGGCATCATGCTTATGGGTGCTCCGGGTACCGGAAAGACGCTGCTCGCGCGCGCTGTGGCTGGTGAAGCCGGCGTTCCATTCCTTTCAATATCCGGTTCTGAATTCGTTGAAATGTTCGTGGGAGTGGGTGCATCACGCGTACGTGATCTTTTCCAGCTCGCAAAGCGCTCAAGTCCTGCGATCATTTTCGTTGATGAGATCGACGCCGTGGGACGTGTTCGCGGTTCAGGTGTGGGAGGAGGGAATGACGAACGTGAGCAGACACTTAACCAAATCCTCGTGGAGATGGATGGGTTCGAGCCCACTGAAAAAGTGATTGTTATGGCTGCAACAAACCGCCCTGACGTTCTAGATCCCGCACTTCTTCGTCCAGGACGCTTTGATCGCCGCGTAACCATCGACCTTCCAGATCGAAAAGATCGTCTTGAAATTCTCAAAGTGCATGCACGAAAGAAGCCACTTGGCGCTGATGTGGTACTTGAGGTCATTGCTGAACGCACTTCAGGCTTCTCAGGCGCTGAACTCTATTCACTTATGAATGAAGGCGCAATCCTCGCTGCTCGCGAGAATCGTAAAGAAATCACGCAGTATGATCTTATTCGTTCGATTGAAAAAGTAATGCTCGGTCCGGAACGAAAGTCTCATCTGCTTGGCAAAAAACAGAAGCGTCTTACCGCATACCACGAGGCAGGTCATGCCTTGGTATCAAGCGTGCTTCCGAACTCAGATCCTGTGCACAAAATATCTATCATCAGCCGTGGACGGGCGGCAGGATACACCATCAAGCTTCCATTTGAAGACAGTAAACTGCAGTCAAAGAAAGAATTTCTTGATGATATTGCAACGATGCTCGGCGGATTCGTGGCAGAAGAGATGGTCTTTGGGGACGTTACAACGGGGCCATCAAATGATTTGGCCGTTGCCACCGCACTTGCTCGTGACATGGTGTCTCGATACGGTATGAGCGACAAGGTGGGTCCTGTAGCGTTTGCGACGGATCAGAACTATCGCAGCGAAACGTATTCTCAGGAAATTGCTGCAACGATGGACAGCGAGGTACGACGTATCATCGAAGAGGCTAAGGAGAAGGCGCGTGAAGTTCTTACCACGCACCGTGCCGCTCTGGACTCTATCTCAGAGGAACTGGTAAAGATCGAGACGATGGAGCGTGAGCAATTTGAACAACTCCTTATCCTTAACGGCATTGCGCCAAAGAAAAAGGAAGAGGAAGAAACACTTCCTGCCCTTAATGCGGATGCGACTGCTGCGTAATTGCGGTTGTGAATGGAAGAAAGCGGCGCACAAAGTGCGCCGCAGGTAGGGGACAGGGTAGTTTAAAAGCCAACATCGTATATTTGCAATTTAGTTGCGTTTATACGATGTTGGCTTTTTCGGCACCCTCAAACTCTATATAGAAGACAAAGGGACTTCGAGCAAGTGTTAACTCAGCTTTTACGCAAATTCATACAAAAGGTATAGTGAATGGGCGCCCTTAGCTCAGTTGGTTAGAGCACGGAGCTTATACCTCCGCGGTCCTTGGTTCGAGTCCAAGAGGGCGCACATTATGGAATTGCCGATTGAATTCACTGAATTGTATCGGCATTGGTCAGGGCACGTTGCCAGGCCCGCACGCACCACTGCCACAGAGGTATTCGAAGACATTGCCCTTTTTGATGCGATTTCTGCGTTCATTCGCCTGCGTATTTCAATATGGGATAAGAAATACCGAGGCGAAAAGGCACCCTACACGGATGACCCGATTCTGAGGAAGTACCGCTTCTGCAATATGTTCCGCGAGTTTGATCGCCAGACTATTGAATTCCATACGCTTTTAAATCCCATAAGAAATGATTTTCCGCTTTGGCTACTCAACATGTTTTATTTCCGTATGGTTGCGCGTACCCAGACAGTGCAAGACGTAGGATTACTTTCGTTTGATGTAGATGAAAATGAAGCATTACAGAAAAGATTTTTAGCATCACCGCGCCCGCGATATGGCACGCCGTATGTTTTCCCAGTCAGTACAATCATGCGTAGCGCTACGCCTACAAGAGAAACATTTATAACGGAATATCTGCCAAGCATCATGCAGACGGTGGCAAAGGAAATCATTAGCTGGAAAAAGCTTTCGGTAGCGGAAGGAGTACAAAAGATACTTCCACTATTTGGATTCAATCTGCATTTCCTTTGGACCGAGGTACTTATTGATGTGGCATATCAATTTCCCGAATATCTAGACTTATTTAAAACATTCCCTGTGGGTCCAGGTTCACTGCCGACGATGCGTCGGATTAATTCCGCAACAGAGCCGTCAGAGCTTGCGGTTCGGCTCGGAGAACTCTCCTTTGATTCAGGCATATGCATCAATGGCGCACCGATTGTACTTTCAGCTGAGAACTGGGAAGGCGTCGGCTGCGAATTTCGCAAATACACCAACCTTAGTGAGGGGAAGGGTAGAAAGCGTTTATATAAGCAGTCCACCATATCGATTTAAATCCTGACAGGACGTGATAGCGTATAGGGAAGGTTCCTGTCCTCACGTAAATCGTTACCCACATAATCCCTCGTTTCTATGAAGTCTGAATCCTTTCACCCTGCAGGCACTCCGTCTGAAAAAGGTCCTGAACCAGTAATGCCAGGCGTTAACCCTGACCGCGTAAAGTTTGATGATTCTCAAAAGGTAGAAACAGTGATTGAGCCTGCGCGAACGGAACAGGAGGTATACAACCATCGCTTTGTTGAGCATGGAGGAGAATTACGTGTAGAAAAAGTAGGAGGGATGCGCGCCGGTGCATTTGTTCGCCGCATGCTTCCTGCCTTTGCACTCCTCGGCGTTGCAACAAATGCGGGCGTTGAATACTCAAGAGGGGAGACAGCGGATACTGCTCGAACGGAACGAGTAATGAATGCGCTTGATACGGTAGATGTGGAGACTATTGCTCGCCAGGCTCAGGACGAAGTCTGTAACGTTGTCGACGCTCAATTTATGCAGCGATTCACCACACTCGATGAAAATGGGAAAGAAGTAGTAAATCCAGGTGCAGTCGTCATTCCATTTGCGGTTGCGGTAAACAGCGAATGTAAAACAAAAGTGGATGTACAGGTACGAGTGCCCTATCACTTCGCGCGTACCTTCCGGGAGATTTCAGCCGCGCATCCAGAGAGGCGTGCAGAAATGGCAGAGAAGCTCGCTGGTTTTATAAAACAAGAAATCAAAAATCAGCTGGTGGTGCACGGCATTGCCGGGGTAACGGGTTCAAAACTCGTATATGACCGTGAGAATGGCAGTGTTACCCGAGAGGCAGACATTGATCTGGGCAAGTTTGAGGTTTCTGATATTTCAGCGACAGGATTCGCTTCGGCCGAAGCGGAAGCGAGCAGCAGTGATGCCGGTCCCGCAAGCCTCACCCATCCAAACGAAGAAAATGCGCAGCTCGCTGGTAAACGTCTTAACGATATGATGCCACTCCTCAAGGACGCGTTCACACGTTCGGGAGTAAACGCAGAAACTATCTCTTCGATCAGAGAGATAAGCTACGAACGTAACTTAGTAGATGGTGAGGTTGCTTCGCTTGCTGCTATTTCTCATGATGTGCTGGGAGAAACAGTGACGAATGACGATGAGCATTCCGCCTATGAATTGGTGCAAGAGATTAATGATGGGAATCCGATAGTACTCGAAGCAATCAGTGCTAATCCAGAGTATGCAGAAACGGTAAAGAAGCTCATTACCGATAACCGCGGCGTCGTACTTAGTCTTACGGCAGAGACAGATCAGAAAAAGACGGAAGTGTATAACCTGCCAATACCATGGCCACTTTTCTTACTCCTTCTTCCAGGAATTCGAGTGAGCCGGGGCGCACGCACCAGCGAGTGGAAGCCGCAGTACCGCAATGTTCACACTGATGCAATAATCCGTAACGATCCTAAGGCCGTTGCCCGACGTTTATTCTCAGAAAGCACACCGGAGACTTTGGCAGAGAAGCGTGATTTCAATGAAATCTACGATAGTGTTGGATTGTCAGAACGTCCGATGGATACCCGACTTCTGCTCGAACATCTTCTGCTTGAAGAAGTGAAACCAAGTCTTGATGAGGCAACGAAAGAACCGATGATTGACTACGAAGAGGCGGTAAATAGTGTTCGCGAATATCTTATGTCTGATGCCCGTCGCGGGGAAGTCAGCAAAGGTTCCTATGACACTGCGCCAGAAGCAGAACGCAAACTTACCGAAACACTTCTTAGCATGTGGGAGCGTCACGATGAGGCCACCTATCCAATGCAGGGCATAGATATTAAAACGGTACTTAATTATCGTCATACGCCCTATGTGGTGTATTGGGCAAAGACGCTTGCTGACCGTTTGGTACCGCTTGCCGAAGAGACAACGACTCGTGAGCAATTCCGTGAACGTTTGCAGGAAGTGATAGCCACATCAGAAGCAACCCGCGATCTTGAGGGAGGTACGGATCGAAATGTCTTTGTGCGTAGCGACCTTCCGCTACAGGGTAGAAGTTAACGGGGCAGGATATCCGCAAGCAGCTCTGAGTTGTAGAACTCTGCGGCAAGAGCGCCGAATGAACGGGTACCGTCTGAAAGGGTGATAGCTGCGCCGCCAATCTGCGGATTAGCGTTTGGTACGGAGTGTGCGAAGCCGATGTTGTAGAGCGTGGAAATGACGGCAGGTTTGCCCTCGATAGGGAATCCGGCCTTTGCCCACTGTGCCTCAACTTCTTTTATATACAGTCCCGCGTAGAGGTAACTATAGTAATGATCGTGCTGATCAGTCATGCGCGTGAAGCGTACAGCATTAATGTCTGCTGTACCGGCAGGAAAATCCAAAAGGTGTTCGTACTGTGCTCCTGGATAATATGGTGACGAAGGGTCTTTAAGGTTTGCCTCAACTTGTACGGCAGTTGCTTCCTTCATGCCCATAACGCCCCATGAGAACTGAGACTGCGGTCCAAGGATCTTGAGAGGATAGAAGAACTTTTTATAGTCTTCGCGGTCAGTAAAGAAAAGGCGGAGCTGTTCCGAAATGAGGTTCGCAGCAATGATACGAGCGGGAACACCGGAATCGTTTGCAGCGCGATCAATAGTGGCGGTGTCACGACGAATTGCTGCCTCCATGATTGTCCACTCTTCAGACTGCTGCCACGGGCCGTGATATGCAGCAACGGCCGCCGCGCTCTGTGTGGCAGCGGGTGCTCCAAAGAATGCTTCGCGCTGCACATCAATAATTCCTTTCTCATTCGTAATACCGAAGCGAATCGCGAAGTATCCGACCGTGAGGAAGAAGCCAATTGCGGCAAAAATATAGACGATTATGAAAAAGATCTGAGTAAGGATTGAACGTGTCATTTCGCCTCAGTGTACGTGAGGCGGGAGGCACCGTCTACTCCATGTAGAGTTTCTGGAGTTTCTCACGAACAATGGGCGCCAGAGTAGGGTAGCTAGTGAGTTCGGGATCAGTTTCAATAACTTTGGCGGCCTCGGTACGGGCTGCTTCAACGAGTCTCAGGTTCTTAATGGCTTCCATGGCAATGTCCGAAACACCCCATTGGCGGTTTCCAGCTAGCTCCCCAGCACCACGGAGCGCAAGGTCATACTCAGCCAGCTCGAAGCCATCCTTTGCAGTGGTGAGTGCTTTCAGGCGGTCTTTTGTAGAAGGGCCGTACGACTCAGGTAGTACAAAGCAATACGCCTGGTTATTTGAACGAATGACGCGGCCACGGAGCTGATGAAGCTGTGCGAGTCCGAAGCGTTCAGCACCTTCAATAAGAATCACGGTGGCATTCGGAACATTCACGCCCACTTCCACCACCGAGGTGGCGCAAAGAATATTTGTCGTGCCTTTTTCAAATGCCTGCATGCTTTTCTCTTTTTCAGCCGGTGTCATCTTACTGTGAAGAATGCCAATGGTGGCATCCGGGAATACTTCTTTCTTCAAGCGTTCTGCTTCTGCTTTAACTGAGCGTGCTTGAACCGCCAATTCCTTATTTGGATCTGGTTCATCAATACGCGGGCAGATGACATACGCCTGGCGTCCTGCAGCTAACTCCTTTCGCACGCGGTCATACCCTTCGTCACGTTTTTCTGGGCCAAGTACTTCAGTAATGATCGGCTTTCGTCCTGATGGCATTTGATCAAGAACTGAGAGATCCAAGTCACCGTATAAGGTGAGGGCTAGGGTGCGGGGAATAGGCGTTGCCGTCATTGAAAGAAGGTGCGGTGAAATAGCGTGCTTCTTCGTGAGCTTCTGGCGGTGTGCTTTTCCAAAGCGATGCTGCTCGTCGATGATGGCGTATGCCAAGTTCTGGAACTCAAGTGATTTATATACGAGTGCATGCGTACCGATGACGATGGGTATTTCACCGCTTGCTACCCACTTCGCAAACTGCGCGCGCGATACTTTTGCCGATTCTTCGTACGGGACTTTGCTGGGGAACTTACGGCATTCGCTACCGGTAATAAGGCCAATAGGGATTGGATGGTCTTTAAAGTATGAAACAAAGGTAGAGAAGTGCTGCTTCGCGAGGATTTCTGTTGGACACATGTAGGCCACCTGAAGAGTTCCTGATTTCCGTCCGGGTGGTTTGCTGGTGGCCACAAGGTAGGCGGTCGCGGCAGCGACCGCCGTCTTTCCACTGCCCACGTCACCTTCAAGGAGGCGACGCATTGGATGTGCTTTCTCAAAGTCAGCGACAATAGTCTCGATGGACCGAAGCTGCGCTTCGGTCGCCGGAAACGGAAACGTTGAAACAAAGTCCTTTAAATCTTTTCGGTCAACATTCACTGGCAATGATTTTTCCTTCACGGCTTCCGCGCGCTCCTTCTGAAGCGCTAGCTGCAACGTAAATATTTCTTCAAAGGCAAAGCGTTTTCGTGCCGCGTCTGCGTCCGACTGTTTGCGTGGCGCATGCATCCACACAAGTGCGGTGGAGAGTGACGGCAGGTTATATCGCTCAAGGATGTCTGCAGGAAGAGGGTCTACAATCTCCTCGTGCACGTGTGCCTCAAATACTTTCTTTAGCGCGTGTAAAAACCAGAGTGAAGAAATACCCCGGCTCTCTGGATAAATAGCATATAAGGTGTCGTCGATGATGGCAGTGGCTTCATTTGTGGTGAAAAGTGACTCGTGCACTTCATCAGGACGTACTGGTGACTTATCAATCTCAGGATTCGCCAAGTATATTTTCGTACCCGTTCCCGCAATCTTTCCCGATGCTTTTACCACCATCCCGTCAGCAACCATCTTCGCCATGTACGGCTGCGAAAACCACATAAGCTTAATGCGGCCGGACGCGTCTTCAAGCCATGCCTCTGCCATTGGTCGCTTACTCTTCCACGCTTTGCGCGTTTCAGGTTTGCGAATGGTACCGAACAGAGTTACTTCGCTACCGGGAGTGACGCTGGCTACGGTGCCGGTGGGTCCTGACGCCTCATAACGCGCAGGGAAGTGGTACATGAGGTCACGAATAGTCCGAATACCAAGGCGGGTAAGCGCGGTCTTTTGATCAGCACGCAGACGTGAAAAATGTTCAATAACGAGATCACCTTCCTTCATATACTGAGTATACGCTTTTCGATTTAAGACGCCTCCTCTCGTTCTCAACACCCGCATACACTCGCATATGTCGTATAGTGGAGGTATGAAAAGCTCTTTAATCACTACGCTTGTCCTCCTTTTAGTACTTGGCATTGCCATACCGACCACCTTTGCGCTTACGGGCACACAGCAGGCAACAGATAGAAAAACCGCAACGCTACCCGAGCTCATGCAGAAGTATTCGTCGGCTAATTCTGGAAAAAAGGTCCGCATCCTTATAATGCCTGGTCACGAACCGGGCTTTGGAGGCGCCGAGTATCAAAACACCTACGAACGAGAGATTACCGTTGAGATCGCAGATGAACTCGCGAATTACTTGAAGAACAACCCACGCTTTGAAGTGATCGTTGCTCGTTCTAATACGAGCTGGACTCAAGACCTGGCTAACTACTTCCAGACAAATGGATCTTCAATACAAAGTTTCGTTACCGACCATAAGAACGCGTTTGCGAAATTGCTCGGGGAAGGACAAATAACGCAGCGTGCTGAATCAGACCAGGTAGTGCATGCAGCAGCGCTCGATGACGTGGCCATGCGCCTATACGGCATAAACAAGTGGGCGAATGAGAACAACATTGATCTGGTACTGCATATTCATTTAAATGATTCGCCTGATCATGGACCAGACACTCCAAGCCAAGCATCAGGTTTTGCCGTATACATTCCTGATGCGCAGTACGGAAATGCAGCAACGTCTCGGCCATTCGGAGAAGCGGTCGCTGCCCGACTCTCAACACTCGTTGCAACCTCAACACTTCCAATCGAAAACAAAGGGGTGGTGGAAGATCAGCAACTCATTGCGCTGGGTGCGTACAACACGCTCTCCGTCCCGAGCGCACTAGTGGAATATTCATACATCACCGAACCACAGTTAGTACATCCTGAAATTCGCCAATTAGTAGCGAAGGACTATGCGTACGAAACGTATTTAGGTATTCAAGACTTTTTCAAAGATTCTGTCTTCTCGAAATATCCCTCAGCCTCACTCCCATTTACGTTTGCCACTGATTCGTTAGGTACAGGAAGTTCAAGCCCCGCTGCATACACGCTCCAAGCAGCACTTCACACCCTTAACTTCTATCCAGCGTTCGCTTCAACCACGCCAGCAAATGTGCGTCTGATGGCCCCTACACTTACCACGTGTCCTATTAACGGAATGTTAGGTGCGTGTACCACGAATGCAATTGAAGCGTTCCAGATTGCAAAAGGTATTCCTGTTACAGGTACGCTAAGTACCACGACGGTTAACGCCTTAAATACGCTCTTCAGTAATGTGCCGGTACCAATACAAACTCTTACAACGGGAGCGTGTCCTTTGTCTACAAAAGCAATTACCCTCGGTGCGAAAGATAAGGGAACTAATGACGCCGTTGCGCGGCTTCAGACTGTTCTCTCGTCTGATGCAGTTTTTTATCCTGGCAGACAAGTAACGGGTACCTTTGGACCTGCAACACTTACTGCCGTTAAGAGCTTCCAGATAGCGCATGGACTCGCTAAGAAGGGAGGTCCGGGATATGGAATCGTCGGACCGAAGACACGCGCGGCGCTTGAGACTGTTTACTGCTCGTAAGTTCGATCCCTGCTCTGTCCGCAAGGTGATATGCTTAGAAAATGCTAGGAAATATTTACATTCTTGCAGTCTTTATAGTTATTGTCGGGGCCGTCCTGAAAGGGCTCCTTGGCATTAGTATATTTGGAGCGGGTCTTGCAGGAATTATAGCTGGAGTTTTATATGCGAAGTTTCAAAAAGGCGTGATTCCCCTTAAGAAGGCTTTAGTTATCGCTGTGCCTTATACGTTGCTCTCACTGACTTCGACTTTACTTTTTGGGGAGGCGCCAAGCCAATACTCACGCGGAACGAATATCGGGATTAGTGTGCTCTTCTTCATTATTGGGGTCCTAATTATATATGTCGGTCTTTTACTTGGCAGCTGGCTCTACGTAAAGACCACAGGACAGACGAAGTAGGCAAAAAAGTTCTAATGTTGACCCGCTCTCCCTGAGAACTGTTAAAATGTGCTCATGCAAGAATCTAAGAATATTTACGACTATCCTTTGCTTGATTATCGAACTCCTGAGGAAGGTTCTGAAGCACATACTGGGGACCTTAGATATTCTATTGATTGGGACTGCCCGGAGGGTACAGAAATATATGCTGCGTGTACTGGTACTGTAGTGTTCGTAAAGGATGACTCTAACGAGGGTGGTGAAAAAGACGAAAAGTACTGGTATTCAGGAAATCGTATTGTTATAGAACATGAGAACGGTGAATATAGCGCCTATGAGCATCTGCGCTACCGAGGCGTAGTCGTAAGGGTTGGTGAAAAGGTCGTACAAGGTCAGCTCATCGGATACTCAGGTAATACTGGCTATGGTGATGGCCCACATCTCCACTTTGAAGTATTTATTGATCCATCAGAAGACAGAGCTGAAGGAAAGACAGTTCCAGTTCGGTTTATTGGCAGCTAATTAAGTTCAACGTTGACACAGTCTGTCAGCAACATTTGATAAAAGTGATATGGTGGGTACAGCTCTTTGAAAGGAACCAAGCCATGGGCGAAACGCCTGACTATCTGACGCTCGATGAGCTTATCGATCTCATCGATGAACCGAACCGCAGCGCCTGCATTCGCATCCTGGACGAACACCGGCCTCTTTTCGAGATGGCGCGAGGCTCAACCCACAACCACCAAACGTGGGACGGCGGATACATCGATCACGTCACCGACGGCATGAACTTCGGCCGTCACTTGTACCCGTTCATGATGTCCTTCGGTAGACCTCTGCCGTTTTCGCTCTCCGACGCGCTGTTGGTCTTCTTCTTGCACGACCTGGAAAAGCCCTGGCGCATTCTCGTGAACGAGGCGGGTGATGCTACCAACCGTGAAGGACTTTCCACCAAGGAAGAATTCAAAGCGTTCCGTGAGGCGAAGCTCGTCGAGTACGGCATCATGCTCACCTCCGAGCAACTCAACGGTCTGACCTACGTCGAGGGGGAGTACAAAGATTACAGCAGTTTGCATCGCGTCATGAATGAGCTCGCCGCGTTCTGCCACATGTTGGACAACTGGTGCGCTCGCGGCTGGCACGACTATCCCAAAGCAGAAGGAGACGAATGGATCGACGCTGGTCGATTCCGTACAACTTAGAAGACGCCGCCCGGCTCAAACCGGGCGGCACTTTCTTTTTATAAATAGGTTCCAACATCTCCCTACGTTGTCAGCAATGCTGTAAACTTTGTACATGCCATACATAAAGCCTGCACAGCGTCCCCAAATAGATGAATTGATCAATCCGCTCATTGAGTACCTGAAATCTCTCCCAGTTGAGGAGCAAGATGGTTCTCTTAACTACGCTGTTACGAGAATCTTAAAGGGTCTTTATCCGATGAAGTATTTTCATCTTAATAGAGCGCTCGGTGTTCTTGCCGCAATAACCCAAGAGTTTTATAGAGTAGTAATCGGGCCCTATGAAGATACAAAGATTA
>JAQBQR010000009.1 GCA_028286945.1 Parcubacteria group bacterium
TAGCACCAGAACCTCTCATCCGAGAAGCTGCTGACTTTGCTAGAGCATCCGAACCAAGTCTTCCTTCAATGCCGGTAGTTGAACGCGTGTACGCGCCGGTATCAGCGCCGGGCGCACCGACACCAGCTCCACTTCACACCTACTCAGGCGACTTCTCAGATCGTATCGACCAGCAAAAGAGTTCAACATTCTCAGTGCTCGCCGCACAAAGTGACGCAGGACAAACAACTGTTTCAAATACCCGTCCACGCAAAACATTTATTCCACTCGCCGCAGGAGTCGCAATGCTTATTATTGGCATCGGAGCCATTGGTGGTGCGTATATTTTTACGCATAAGAATTCAGGAATAGGTACGGCGCTTTCAGTTCCGTCATTGATCCGTTTTGACGAGAGTGTTGAAGTGAAAGGGACTGGAGCGGATCTAATGAAAGCCATTGCGAATGTTGCAGAAGGAGGAAGCGTTTCTGGTAACGTCGTAGTCGCCTATGTTACGGGTACCGACGCAACAACCACCTCGGGTATTCCCCAGCAGGGAGGAACTCTTATTAAAGCGCTCTCGCTTTCCGCGCCAGATATTCTTCTACGAAATATCGATGCTGAAAGTACTGTCGGAACTATTCGAGCGGGAACTGAGTCACGTCCCTTCCTCATCCTCAAAGTCAGTTCCTACGAACGAACATTCGCCGGCATGCTTGCCTGGGAACAGACGATGCCAAGAGATCTAAGTATTCTCTATCCTACATATACATCACTGCCTGCCGCTCAAGCTACAACCTCTTCGAGCACACCTGTATTTGCCCCAGTGCAATCATTTACCCCAGCGTTTACGGATGGAGTGGTCGCAAACTACGATGTGCGTGTGTTGCGAGATGCTTCAGGACGCAGCCTACTCATATATGGATATAAGGGTAAGGATTTGCTTATCATTGCGCGCGATGAGGCCGCCTTTACGGAGCTAGTTTCACGTCTCACAACCGCAGGAACGTAGTTGACGCAGAGGGTAGTCGAGCATGGTACAGTTTGAGACATATGAAAGACACAAGCAGCTACGCATCCCGTTTAGAAGAAGAAAAGGTAACTCTTGAAAAGGAGCTCGCCACCGTTGGACGTCGCAATCCCTCTAATCCTAACGATTGGGAAGCCGTTCCTCAGGAAACAGGACAGGAATCAGATCCTAATGATCGTGCTGATCAGATGGAGCATTTTAGTGAGAACGCAGCAATACTCACTGACCTAGAAGTTCGTTATGCAGAGGTGAATGGGGCTCTCGCTCGCATTGAAGCAGGCACCTATGGTATCTGCGAAGAGGGAAGTGAAGAGATTGAATTAGATCGTCTCAATGCGGACCCCGCAGCTCGTACCTGTAAGGCACACATGGGCAAGTAACATTTATATATGTATCAACTCTCAGTAAAAGAATGTCTATCCACTGGCTGGAGGACATTTACGTCGCGCCCGTGGTTATTCATCGTGGCGGGAGCGTTGCTATTCGCAATTAGCGCGATTGCCGACATACCCCGTGCCGTATCGAAGGGACATGAGGGTGCTGAAGGGGTAGCACTCTGGATTATTACGTTTCTCATCAGCTCGATAGTTTCGTTCTTGGTCAGTATGGGAAAGACAGCATTCTATCTGAAGAGTCATGACGCTGCAGAAAGTGCAAAGCTTGCTGATCTTTGGCACCCTAAGCCTTTCTTGAAGTACGCGATCGTTACCATTCTCTCAGGACTCGCAACATTCATCGGACTTATCTTGCTTATCGTTCCAGGAATCATTGTCGGGATCATGTTTGGGTTTTCGCAGTACTTAGTTATTGAAAAGCATCTTTCACCAATGGAAGCCCTCCGCGAAAGCGCTCGACTTACGCACGGAAATCGATGGAATCTTTTCCTTCTTGGGCTTGCACTCCTTGGTATTAACATCCTGGGCTTCTGCGCGCTCTTCGTGGGACTCTTGGTTACTCTCCCAATATCAACGATTGCGGTAATTCACGCATATCGTTTGCTATCTTCCACCGCAGCGTCTGAGCCAGTACCAGCTTCAGTGTCAGCATCGACAGATGCAGTTTCTGAAGCAGCGGTAGAGTAAATATAAAAGTTTTCTAAAGCAGGTTTGGGGTTATACAAGCCGGAGGACGCAGTCCTCCGGCTTGTTGCGTACACAGTGAGTAGATGGCTACGAAAAGAAAAGGTGGGTACGCGAAGGTATGCGCCGCACAACCCATTGGTGCCGGCGCTGAGTTAGTGTGTGTTGAGGCTGACCTTTCTCATGGCCTGCATGCATTCTCCATCGTTGGACTCGCTGATAAGGCAGTGGACGAAGCACGGGATCGCATAGCAAGCGCCATACGTAATTCAGGCTTTGCTTCGCCTAAGGCAACTAATAAGCGCATTGTCCTTTCACTTTCTCCTGCAAGCTTACGGAAAGAGGGTTCTCAATATGACGTCGCGTTAGCGATCTCCTATCTCATGGCAGCCGGGGAGATACTTCCTCCAATTACTGAATCTCTTTTCATCGGTGAACTTGGACTTAACGGAACCATTCGGCCAGTGCGTGGGATCTTGCCGCAAATTGTGTGCGCACTTAAAGAGGGAATTGCTGAGGTCTTTCTTCCCGTTGAATGCGCCGACGAGGCGCGTCTTGCTCCAAACATACGCATCTACCCAGTTTCAACTTTAAAAGCTCTGACAGATCATTTGTGTGGTGTCAGAACCTTACCGCCGTTCTTATCATTAAAAGTTCCGTCTGTAATTCCCAGCGCTTCTCCGAAAGTTGATCTAAAAGATATCAAAGGGCAAGAAGCGGCAAAGCGAGCGCTTGAGATTGCGGCGGCAGGTAAGCACAATATTGTTTTGTACGGGCCGCCAGGAACAGGGAAGACCATGCTTGCGCGTGCTCTGCCCGGATTGCTTCCGCCGCTTACGGAACAGGAATGCTTAGAAGTAACATCAATCCATTCTGCCGCAGGTGAGTTGCCGTCCGGAGAAGTGATTCGATATCCCCCTTTTCGCTCTCCTCACCATACGATTTCATCCACCGCTATTATAGGAGGTGGCGCATATCCTCGACCTGGCGAAGTAACCTTGGCGCACAGAGGCATTCTTTTTATGGACGAGTTCGCGGAGTTTGATACGCGTGCGTTGGAAGTATTAAGGCAACCTCTCGAGGACCGACAGGTTACTGTTTCGCGTGCAAAGGGAACGATAACGTTTCCTGCAGACTGCATACTGGTGGCCGCAATGAATCCAGCTGAAACACTTTCTGGTGCAGGTGCGGACATCGTCCGTAAAGCACGAAGTCAGGCACGAAAAATCTCTCGTCCCATTGTGGAGCGTTTAGATATGTGGGTTGAGGTTCCTCATGTACCCCATGAAGTGTTAGCAAGTGCTCATTCGACGGAAGATTCAAATACGGTGCGGGCGCGCGTAGTAAAAGCTCGAGCTACCTGTGAGAAGCGGGCTGGTCTTGATCAGATCCTATCTACACACGCAAAGGACCTTTTGCTTTCCTCAGCACGAAGACTTTCATTATCTCCACGAAGCTATCACCGTACGATACGTGTGGCACGAACCATTGCTGATCTGGATAACTCAAAAACTATTGAATCGGCATACATTCTGGAAGCACTGCAGTACCGACCACGCGGGTTGCTGGGTTTTGAATAGCGCGTGCTTAGTAGCACTTACTCATCTCGGTACAACTGTATCCAAGAGGATTCTTTCCGCCGCGAACTTCATAGTGCAGGTGATTACCGGTTGCTTCCCCTGTTTCTCCTACGTATCCAATAACTTCACCTTGAGAAACAGTTTCTCCTACAGAGGCAATATCCTTAACCATGTGCGCGTAAAGCGTCTGCATGCCGTTAGAGTGGCTGATTACGACATATGAGCCGTATCCTCCGTTCCATGCACCATCATTTTTCGAGATAATAACCGTTCCTGCCGCTGCAGCATGAATAGGTGTTCCTGATGGGGCGCCAAGGTCAACGCCGTTGTTCCCGTGAATACCCTGGGTGAGAAGTGCGCCTGGAACTGGATTCTGCAAGTAACCCCCGTTACTTGAGGAAGAGCCTAGGTCAGCTGCCACATGTACGCTTGTGGTCTTCGTTGTAGTCGTCTTTGTTAGAGAAGAGGAAGTTGGAGACGCGGTAGTTTTTGTTGTGGTTTTAGTGGTCGTTGTGGTCTTCGCAGGAGTGCTTGCAGAAGATGCAGGCTTGGATGGGGCAGTCGCTTCGCCACCAGGGATGATAAGCGTTGAGCCCACCACTACCGTAGCGTCAGTATCAAGGCCGTTGAATGTTGCGACCTCGTCAGACGAAGCGTGGAAAGCCGCTGCAATTGATGAAAGGGTCTCACCCTTGGCAACGGTGTGCTTCACACCTGAAACAGGGAGAATAACGAGTGACATGCCTGAGCGAATGGTACTTCGCACGGTTAGGCCGTTTGCCCAGAGAATGGTGTTTACTGAAACGCCGAAGTGGTCGGCAATACCGGAGATAGAGTCTCCGTCTTTAACGGTATATACAGAAATGCTGTTATCAGCGGAAGCGCCAGCAGTAGAAGTAAGGGCGCTAGCGTCAGGAAGCGCGCCGTCGGGGCCGCCATTGGCCAAAAGTGCAGATCCATCTGAAAGAGTGAGGTTGTCGTATCCCTTTACTGGGTTTGGATCCGTGTTTAGAGCGGCTGCCAAAAGATGCATTGAGCCGTCATGGAGCACGGGTGCAGTTCCGTCTGCTGCATAGGCAGACGTAAAGGGCCAGGTAGCCTGGACAGAGGTAGGGGAAAAGAGCGCAAGTGCTCCTAAAAGGGATCCAGTCAGGGCGGTTATGCCGACAAACGTGAGTTTCCTTGCGTATGTGCTCATTCGCTTGCCCGCGGGCATGACGTCAGAGGTTTCAGGGTGCTTTGAAATAGAGGAAACGAGGTTTTCAGAGAATCTTCAGAATACAAAAAAGGCTTTAAATAGGCCTTTTCTTGAGTACGGTCGTATCAATCAACTTGGAAAGTATAGCCTGGCAGGGAATAGGGTCAATCTTGACAGGCACCCCAATTGTGGAGATTGAATGAAGACATTTTGTGTACAAATAGGCAATGTTGGGTTGTAAAATACGTTTACCACAAGGGTATTTAAGGCGCTGTTTGGTATAGTCAGGTAATGCCTCCTTCTCCTGACTATATTTCGCACCTTAACCCAAACCAAAAAGAAGCTGTTCTTGCCACTGATGGGCCCGTTTCGGTATTAGCAGGTGCTGGATCAGGGAAAACTTCCGTTCTAACCACTCGCATATACCATTTAATACGTTTAGGAGTGCCTGCAGAAAAGATTTTGGCAGTGACGTTTACGAATAAGGCAGCACGAGAGATGCGCGAACGTCTCACTCATCGTTTACCTGACAGCCCTCTGCCGTTTGTGGCTACCTTCCATGGTTTGGGGCGCGAGCTTCTGCAAGCATACGGGACGGTTATGGATATCCCGCGCTATTTCACGATATTCGACCGAGACGATTCAAAGAGCGCCATTCGCGAAGCACTCAAGGCACTTGATATTGATCCAAAGGAAGTGCCGCCAAACGCGATCCTTGCTCGTATTTCAAAGGCAAAGTCAGATGGGGTAAGCCTGCAAGAGTTTCGCGATAAACACAGCCGTGAAAGTTTTCGCTCACGCATAGTAGCTGAGGTGTGGATTCGCTACGAAGACAAAATGAAAAAGGAAAAAGCACTCGACTTCGACGATCTTATTGTGCTTCCGGTAAAACTTTTACGTGAACACTTAGACGTGCGAGAGCGAGTGCAAGAACGTTTTTCTCATCTCCATGTGGATGAGTTCCAGGATACAAACGAACTTCAAGCAGAACTTGCAAAACTCATTGGCGGACCGCGTCAGAATATTTTTGTGGTGGGTGATATCGATCAATCCATTTACACGTGGCGCGGAGCAACGATTGATAACCTCTTAAAGTTTGAAGATGCGTACCCTACCGCGCAGCACATTGTGCTCGATCAGAATTATCGTTCAACGAAAACAATTGTCGACGCGGCGAACATGATTATTGAAAAGAATCGCAACAGAAAAGATAAACATGCGGTAACGGAGAACGATCAGGGTGATCGCATAACCATTCATCCCGCAGGTAACGCAGAGCAAGAAGCAGCATGGGTGGCACGTGAAGCTCGTCGATGTATTGCGAAGGGAACTGCTGCAGAACAGATTGCAGTGCTATATCGAACAAATGCGCAGTCACGTGCACTTGAAGAAGCATTTCTTCACGCAGGGGTGCCGTATAAGCTTTTAGGTACGCGCTTCTATGACCGTAAAGAAGTTAAGGATGTTCTTTCGTGGATACGCCTCGCCCTTGATTCCTCTCGTGAATCTGACCGTATGCGCGCAGTGCAGTCACCTCCACGAGGTATTGGAAAAGTGACGCTCGGAAAAATACTGGCAGGAAAGCGCGACGAATTACGTGCTGCAGACAAGACAAAGGTAGATAGTTTTGAAGCGCTTGTTCAAAGTTTGGCTGA
Source organism: Parcubacteria group bacterium (assembly GCA_028286945.1). Taxonomy (GTDB): domain Bacteria; phylum Patescibacteriota; class Minisyncoccia; order Phycocordibacterales; family Phycocordibacteraceae; genus C7867-001. The sequence goes on from JAQBQR010000009.1 coordinate 6,520, forward strand.
GATAGCACAGACTGCCATGCCCTCAGCATTCGTTAAGCTGGTGATCGAAAAAAGTGGCTTGCAAACAGCGCTTCTTAAAGAAGGCGAAGACGGTCAAGAACGTTTGGAGAATGCGCGCGAACTTGGAGCGCTTGCAAGCCGTTATGATTCTTTGCCAGGACTAGAGGGTATTAGTTCGTTCTTAGCAGATGCAGCGTTGGCAGGTGATCAAGACGAGATGGACCGCTCAGAAGGAAAGACTGGGGTAACCCTTATGACCGTACACGCAGCGAAGGGTCTTGAATTTGAAACAGTGTTTGTTACGGGACTTGAAGAAGGATTATTTCCGCACGAGGGAATGGGTACCGATGAAGATCGAGACGAGGAAGAGGAGCGTCGTCTTTTCTATGTGGCTGTAACGCGCGCGAAGAAACGTTTGATACTTACGCTCGCTCGCATTCGTCGCATTTATGGAACTGATTATTTTTCAGAACCTTCTTCTTTCTTGCGCGATATTGATCCGCTCTTGATTGAATACGACGAGGCTGACGAGTACGGTGCAGAAAATATTATTGAGGCGTAAGCTGTATCTATGCTTTTTGCGAAAAAATCACTGGGCCAAAACTTCCTTATGCATCCTCAAACAGGGGAGCGTATCGTGACAGCGGCGCAACTTCCAGAGAACGCTACCGTACTTGAGATTGGACCAGGAACCGGTATGCTGACACGCGCGCTTTTAGCGCGCGCGGGAAAGGTGATCGCCGTTGAAGCGGATGACGAACTTGCGCCAGAACTCACCGAAGTCTTTGCTTCTGAGATTGCGGAAGGGAAGTTAGAGGTAATTCATCAGGATATTCGCGAATTTAATGCAGAAACACTTCCGCAGCCATATCACGTGGTGGCGAACATCCCGTACTACATAACAGGGGAGCTCATGCGTCAGTTTTTAACGGCAAAACATAAGCCGGAGAGTATGACGCTCATGGTTCAGAAGGAAGTTGCTGAACGAATCGCACGCAGTAAGGGCAAAGAAAGTGTTCTCTCGATTTCAGTAAAGGTATACGGAGACCCTGAGTATTGCTTCACTGTGCCGCGCGGGGCGTTCCGCCCCGCGCCCTCGGTGGACTCTGCCGTCCTTGCGATACGCCATATTTCAGGCGACGCCTTCGTCTCTGCTACAGCAGAAGAGCGCTTTTTCAGCATTCTAAAGGCCGGTTTTGCTCACAAACGTAAGCGGCTTGCGAAGAACTTGGAGATTGTTGCTCCTGCAGAGCTCATTTCTAAAGCAATTCTCGCAACGGCCCTTAATCCAGACATTCGTTCTGAAGAGTTAACAGTAGGTCAGTGGAAACAATTGGCAAACCATCTGCCCGCCACGTAACAACGAGAACCTCCCCTCAAAGAGACAGACACATGAAGAGGTAATACACACCTATCATATATATAGTGTGCGGTGTAAAGGACATGCAGTGATACTATATATGGAGCTTCTATGAAGATTCCTGAACGAACCGTTCGCATCAGTGCTGCGTCACTACTCGCGCTTCTTATGGTGGGCGGTGCTTACTTAGTATCAGGTCCTTCATTCCTCAGTGAGAAGTTTGCGAATGCCGGCAGTACCGATGAACTCCTTAAGGCGTACGCAATAAAGGACACCGACGGAGATGGACTTCCTGATTGGCAAGAAGCGCTTTATGGTACTGACCCAAACAAAGCCATCAGTAATCCATTTGGTATTCCTGATGGACAGGCAGCAAAGGAAGGAAAGCTAACACCTCAGACTGCAGCATCTCAACTTCCTAGCGACCAGCAGGGAAGTTCCACCCTCACTGACGCAGACCTTCCGGGTGTTAACCCGGCTCCCGGCAGCCTCACCGAACAGTTCTCTCAACAATTCCTCCAGCAATACATGGCGGCAAGTAACGGCCAGCCAATGGACGACGCTACACAACAACAGCTCGTGACGAGCCTTATGTCTAATATTAGTCAGCAGGTATCACAGTCTCTTAGTTCTTCGTATGCTCCTGTTTCCGTACACACAAGCATATCGGTAAGTATGTCTGCGTATGCGGATTCTATTGAGACTATTTTCCGGGACGCCGGAGGTGCAGGAAGCCAGCCTATAGATGTCATGCAGGCACTAATCCAAGGGACGGATCCCAAGGCGCAACAAAAACTTATCGCTATTTCTAAAGCCTATGCAGGGATGGCAACTCAACTACGTACCATTTCAGTACCTACCAACATGGTGAATGCGCACGTCCAGCTTGTGCAGTCACTCGACGTGTTAGCCGCCTCAACAGCAGTCGTGGCAAATTATCAGAAAGACCCGCTCGCAACTCTTGGGGCTCTTTCTGCATACACTTCAAGCACACACACATTTACGCAGTCGCTTACTCAACTGGCAACAGCGATTCTTTCACGCGGGGAGCCGGCTCAGGATGATCCCGGCTACTTCATCGTGGCACTCGCTAGAATTTCTGCATCATGATTCTTTTCACGAACACATATTCTAAATCCACTCGCGCACTCGTTGCTGGTGTTTTGGTGCTGATGGTTATTCTTCCTGTTATTGCATTGCGTCCGATGCAAGCTGACGCGCAAGTAGGAGCAGGTTGCGGTGCTGTTCAGGCAGCGGGAGTTGCAGCAGGAGCTGCCGGCGGAGGAGCTGCTGTTCCCGCAGCCGCAGCCGCAGCCGTGACCGGTATTCCTGTCAGTGATGCTGCAAACCTCGTAGTACAAACGGCTGTTTCCACAAAATCATCTACAGAAACCACCATTAGATGTGTGCTCGATGGACTTGCGTGGACGGTGGCAAAAGTAACCATTCAATCCCTTACTCGCAGCACCGTGAACTGGATCAACTCTGGTTTTAGCGGATCTCCTGCATTCGTAACTGATCTTCGTGCCAATCTTCAGAACTTGGGTGATGCAGTTGCTGATGACTTCCTAAAAAATCTTAATAAGGCGGTAGTGATTGGGACTGGTTTCAATATCAAAACACCATTCCAAGACCAGTTAGCCGCTCATCTTCGTGACGAATATTATAGGACTACCTCAAGCTGGGGACTTAACTACACCCTGCCTCAGCAAAGTACCGATCCGACCGCTTTCCTACACGGTGACTTCACCAAAGGAGGCGTAAGCGCCTTTCTATCAGCGAGTCAGAACCCAGCGAACAATCCATTTGGTGCATATGAACTCGCAAGTAATCAATTGTGGGCACAGGTAGACCAGGCGGCCGCTGACCGTCGGGCTGAAATTCAGCAAAATAAAGGCTTTCTTTCTTGGCGCGGTGGCTGTGCAACGACGCCAGCTGCAACGGCACCTGCCACCACCGGAACTCCGACCAAAAATCTCCTCAGTTCTTCAACCCTCGCAAGCCTTCAGCAAGGAGCAGCGAAAGAGTCAGGGACAACGCTCTCAACCGCAGAGAAATGCCCTTTTAATGCTGTTCGTACTCCAGGTTCTGTTATTGAAGCCCAACTTGAGACTCAACTTGGAACCGGCATTCGTCAGCTTGAACTTGCGAACTCAATAAATGAAATCGTCGGTGCTCTTATTGGGCAAATGGTGAATAAGGTTCTTGGCGCGGGCGGTTTGATAGGAACTTCACAGCCTTCATCGGGGGGCGGCTCGTCATACCTTTCTCAGGCAACCGATCCATCTCAGTACAGCGGTGTAGGCGCCGGTCTTGCAGATCCAGTTATTACGAGTGTTGCAAACGATAAAATAGCGGTGACGAACTACCGAGATAACTGGCAGAAAGTGCTCGATGCGGCAAACACTGCACAGAAAACTTGTGGGGTACGTCCTGATATTAGTACGGTAATAACTACTGCCACTGCCGGTGTTGCAAAAGGAAATCTTGCACTCACTACAATAACGAATACACAGAACGATCTTCAAACAGCATCGCAGAGTACTGCAGCAAACAGCATTGACTTGGTAACACGAGCTCTTAATAACTTTGAGACCAAATACCTTTCTTCATCTGATGTTCCAAATGCGACTCAAATAAAAGATGCTGCATATCAAGCTAGCGATACGAGTTTAAATTCAACACCAATCACGAGCGTGCTTGGCACAGCACCTGCAACCACTCCGACCACCCCAAGTCTTTATACGCAGATGACGGCAGTAGCTAGAAACTGCTCAAACACTGCTACGAGCGGCACGTAAGCTATGGCGAAATATATCCGCACAGGCTCTCTTACCTTGGCTGGAGTTCTTTTGCTCTCGTTATTTTTTGTAGCCCCAACAAGTTCTGTAGCACAAGAAAAACCAGCCGCTACCGCCGCTCCAGCTCCAGTTCCAGTTCTGCAGCCAGTATCTAACTACAAAGATGTAAACCCGAAGGATCTTGCACCCGCTAATACCAGTATTTCCAGATGTTTTGATGCAACCGCTCTGGCAGTCACTGGTCCGGGAAAATGCGGTAGCATCGTAACGGCTACAGAAGCGTCGTTTTACGGTAGTTCACGTGGGGTCACGGTGAATGCAGGTGACGTATTTCGCTGTGAAAATGTTAACGGCATAGTATGTACTGCAACTCACCCTGATGGGACAGCCGATAGCGCCCAGGAGTCCAGCTTATTTGCGGGGGGAGGGCTAACAACCTCCCACACGGATGCAAGCGGTAATACTACTGCAGGTGCAGGGAGTAAAAATTTAGGTACTCGCGTAGACGACGCCGTTTCCACGGGCTTGTCCCACGCGGCTTCGGGTATTGGTGCAGCAGCAGCAGATGCTGTATTAAAACCTGTAGCGATCTTCATACTCACTCTTTCGAACCTTCTTCTGGGATTGGCTGGCTCACTTTTAAACTGGGTTGTCGTTAAGACGGTATTCAATTTCGGCAGTCTTATTGGTAATTCGCCAGGACTTCTTTTGGCTTGGGGTATCATGCGCGATATCGGAAACATGATGCTCTTGTTTGGCTTTATCTTCATGGGACTCGCCACAATTCTTGATCTGCAGACCTTTAGTGCAAAGAAAGCACTTCCGCGACTCATTATCTTTGCCATACTCATGAACTTCAGCCTATTCGCTGCTGAAGCCATTATTGATACTTCTAATGCACTGAGTTCGGTGATGTATACGCAGGCAAATACTGATCCTTGCGGAAGCGTAAACGGGGGAGTTTTCGGTACTGGTGGAGGAACTACTGCGGACTGCGCAACGTCGGTCTTTGACTACGGTATTGCTGGTCATATCATGCAGTCCACAGGTCTTGCATCGCTTTTCAAAACAAACGGCGGTGCACTTAATATTGCGCTCGTGACGTATATTGGTTTGGCTATATTTTCTACGATTGGTGCTGTCGTTATGTTCGCCGCATCCATAATGCTCGTCATACGTCTGATTGTCCTATCTTTTATTATCATTGCAGCCCCCCTTGGCTTTGCGGGCATGGCCATCCCTCCTCTACGCAAGCTAGCTGACAAGTGGTGGAGTCACTTACTCAGTCAGGCATTCTTTGCGCCGGTGCTCTTCCTTTTAATTTTTATTAGTTTGAAAGTTACTGACAGTTTTGCAGGGGCAGATACACGCAATAGTCTTGCTGATGCTCTTACCTCAAACAGCACATCCACGATGGGTATTATCATGATCTTTACGATTGTGATTGGCTTTTTGATTGGTTCGCTCTTGGCTGCAAAGAGCATGGGGGCTAATGGTGCGAGTTTTGCTATAAACGCGGGGACACGTCTTACGTATGGCAGCCTGACTCGAGGAACAAATCTTGCAATTGGTGGGTCAGCAACAGCGGCCCGTTATTTCCAACAGAAATATGCACCGAACAGTCGTGTGGGAAGAATTGCAAACACCAGAATTCTTACACCACTTGCTGGCGCAAATCTTGATATGCGTCGACTTCCAGGCTTTGGAAAACTGCTCGGCGCTGCGGGTGCTGGTGACGCTGCTAAGCCATCAGAACATGCAACATTTGGCGACATGAAGCACAAATACCAGGATATTAGAGATAACAAAGCAGGGCAGGAGCGTAATAGAGCGTATGACCAACGCGTTGCTGCACAAAAGCTCGAGGATGAAGCACACGCAGGAGCGCTTAAGCCTGATAGCGAGAAGTATCTCAACAAGCTCTCTGTTAAGGAGTTGGAGGAACTACACGGCATTAAGACAGGTGTGGAAACCCTTGCTCAAAACCTAAGTCCTGAACAGTTTGAGGGTCTCATGAAGAGTGACAAGCTCTCAGCTCTTCAAAAAGATAATTTGCGTACCGGCAGATATTCAAATATTGCAGCCCTTTCTGCAGCAGGGGATACGAGTGGTCTTAAAAAAGCTCTGGGCGGAATGGGCAAAAAGGATCTTGAGAACATGCCGGCCACGACTCTCATGGAAGCAAATGTTCTTGATAGTCTTACCGACAAGCAACGCGATGATTTGGGCGGAAGCGAGAAGCGTAGTGCTCAAGAGCGAGTTGCCATTAAAGCATCGAGCAAGGCAGAGAAGGCAAAGGGTGACTACAACGAGATATTTGAACGTGAAAAGTCAACTGGCGCTAGTGACGACGCTGCAGCCGCAGCTGCCGGTGCAGCAATTGTACTTGGCGTAGGGTCAAGCGGAACGAAGTTCGATGAACTGACTCGAGAACAAATTGCCAAACTCCCTAAGGAAGTGCTCACTTCCGAGGCGGTTGCCCAGAAGTTCAGTCCTAATGTTCTCATGGCACTTCAAGAAGAGAAGGGCAAATTCACTCCTAGTGACATTAAGAAGATTGCTGCACACATTACAAAACGGGGAAGCGGACCTGCATTCGACTACATCAATGGCAAGGATTCTCCAGGTAAGATATTCTGGTCTTAATTATGCGCACTTTTACTAAAGAGCAGGTAATCGCAACATATCAAGATTCACCGAAGCTGGTTCGTGATGTGTTTAACGCGGAAGAGACCGTTGCGGTTATTCGTGATATTCGAACGCGATACAACCTTCACATCGACACGGCCGGGACTCTGGGTGAAAACGTTGGCTATATGCTTATAGGGCTACTGAGTCCCAGCGAATTCTTTGGGGAAATGGTTCTTTCTGGTGTTGATCAAGAGGTTGCGAAGAGTATTTTGGAAGCACTTAATACCAGAATTTTTATTCCTTTACGTGACCGAATGAAACAGGGTGGTGATGCGCCAACGACTACTGCACCTCCTATTAGCTATGCAGATACCCCTGTTGTGCGCGAGGAAATAAAAAGAGAGCCAGCAATACCTCCGCCTGCGATTATTCCCGAACCACAACCAGTTAAACCTGCGGCAGTAGTTCAGGAAAAGCCGTCTTACAATCTCATTCCCACCCCTCCTGATCAGTTTCAGATTCGAACAATGGCAAGTGATATGGCTCTTATTAAAGAAGGGGGGTTCCCTGGCAGTCTTCCAGCCCAGAGACCCTTAACTCAAAATCTTCGGCCTGAACAAGCTACACCCTCCCGCTCCTTCCAGACCGCTTCTGTACCTATGCAGGTTTCTGCACCAACCTTTACTCCGACAGCTCAACCGAGTGTATTTCCTTTGCCAGTTGAGCCGGTTCCGGTTCAATCTGTAGTGCCGCCCACAGCTCCAGCTCCAGCTCCAGCTCCAAATATTGTTTCAAAAACACCGTCGACTGACCCGTATCGTGAATCGTTTTAATTATCTGGTATTCTTACGGTATGGAAAATCCTCCCAATAACGAAGGCGCGCAGGAGAGAGGCAGCCACGATTCTATCAAGGATTCAGCAGACAATACTTCGCGCTACGACGTTCCACCAACGCCGCCGCCTTCTGCGGAGGATTTGGCCGAACAGGCAGCAGCTCGAGCGAACCTGGCTGCGCACGCCAATGCCGCACCAGCTGTTGAGGTGCCCTCAGCACCGACAACAGACAACCCTACTCCTACCTCGTCTTTAAGCGTTGGGCACCATCATGATGGTGGTATTGCGGGACGCATATATCGACCGCTTCGGGGTTTCTTCGGATATATTCTCACAGAGTTCTTTGCTGGCGCAAAGAAATCTTTTGCTACTCTCGGAGGTAAGGGTCACGCTACTCCACCCAAAGAAGCTGGAGCTGGGCACGGGGATAGCCACGGCCATAAGGGAGGGAAACACTAATTACCGAGGTTATTCGCGCACGCACATACCTTGGTGCGGTATACTAGTGAGTAATGGAGTATCAGGTACCGCAGTTCATTGAGGTCGAGGATAAGATTTTCGGGCCGCTCACCTGGAAGCAGTTCGTATTTATCGGCGGAGGTATTGGGCTTGCCGTTATTATATTCCTCTACCTTCCGTTTCTCATCGCCGTTGTCCTAGATGTTCTCGTCATTGCATTTTCAGTCGCGCTTGCGTTCTATAAGATAAATAATAAGAGTTTTGTTGATATTTTGGGGGCAGGCTTTGCGTTTTATACAAAAGGACGACTCTACTTGTGGAAAAGGGTTGATAAAGAAGAGACTGCAGTTCCTGTGCAAATGGCACCTACACCAACACGTGAAAAACTCAGCCTTTCAGGAAATAAACTACATGATTTAGCACTCTCTTTGGATATTCAAGACCGCGATAATCCAGCAGACACTAGCGAATAAGACTATATGGCACCTTCAAAACCAACCCAGGACTTTGTACCAGTCGAAGAAGTGCGTAACGGTATCATGATTCTTAAGAATGGTGGGTACCGCGGTATTATGGCCTGTTCTTCGCTTAACTTCGCGCTTAAGTCCGAAGATGAACAGAAAGCCATCATTGGCGGGTTTCAGAACTTTCTTAACACGATTGACTTTCCGGTGCAGATTGTCGTGCACTCTCGTAAAACTGACATTCGTCCGTACTTAACTCTTCTTGAAGAACGAATGGATCGTCAGACCAGCGAACTTATGCGCATTCAGCTTCGTGAGTATATCGCGTTCATTCGCAACTTCATTGAGGGCGCAGATATTATGACGAAAACGTTCTACGTTGTGGTTCCATATTCAACGATTTCACTTTCTCAGGCTGCGGGCGGCTTGCCATTTCTAAGCCATCATGCAAAACAAGATTCTCCTGCGAACAATCGGTCATTCGAAGAAACCCGTGTTCAGCTTGAACAGCGTATGGCACTCGTAGCCGGTGGACTTGCCTCAGCTGGACTGCGCGCTGTGCCGCTTAACACTGAAGAAATAATCGAGCTTTTGTACCGTTCATTTAACTTGGGGGATATGGAAAACCCCATACCGTATACTCAACAATAGTTATGGCACTTTTAGATTTTCTCAACCGCGGAAAAGATGATGACGCACCGAAGGTTGCTCCGGTTCTTCCAAGGGATATTTATGCGGCAGGGAAGCTAGAACTTGCGGACACCATCGCTCCTGCAGCGCTCAAGGTGAGTTCAAAAGAAATTGAGCTTGGCGAGAAAGTTTCCCGTACGTTCTACACCATTTCATACCCCCGTTATCTTACGGATAGCTGGTTCACCCCCATCATTAACCTAGATAAGGTATTCGATGTTTCGATATTCATTCATCCAATGGATACTGCTGATGCGCTTAAGAACTTCCAGAAGAAGGTGGCTGAAGTACAGAGTCAGATTTCAGATAGGGAGTCAAAGGGTTTGGTGCGTGATCCGCTTTTGGATACTGCCTATCAAGATCTCGAGACACTCCGCGATAACCTCCAGCAGGCACAGGAAAAACTCTTTGATGTGGGGCTCTACATGACGCTTTACGCGAACTCAAAAGAGGAACTCGATAAGATAGAAGGGGACGTGCGCGGTATTCTCGACTCTAAGCTCGTGTATACGAAGCCTGCACTCTTTGAACAAGAGCAGGGCTTCCGCTCTACGCTTCCGGTGGCTATGGATGAGCTCGAGGTGCATAACAAACTGAACTCAGCGCCACTCTCAAGTATCTTTCCGTTTGTGTCCTTCGATCTTTCAAGTGATCGCGGCATTCTTTACGGTATCAACCGCCACAACGCGTCACTCATTCTCTTTGATCGTTTCTCGCTTGAAAACTATAACTCCGTAGTCTTCGCAAAGTCTGGTTCTGGTAAGTCATATGCGGTGAAGCTTGAGATCCTTCGCTCTCTCATGTTCGACACGGACGTCATCGTCATTGACCCTGAACGAGAATACGAATATTTGGCACAAGCCACGGGCGGACGGCTCTTTAATATTTCTCTTTCAAGCGAACACCACATTAATCCGTTCGATCTCCCGTTCGTAAAAGAAGATGAGGAACCTTCAGATATTCTTCGTTCAAATATTATTAACTTGGTGGGGCTTTTCCGTATCATGCTTGGTGGCCTTTCACCGGAAGAGGACGCCATTGTGGACCGCGCCATTTCAGAAACATACGCACTGAAAGACATCACTGGTGACGCAAATTTCAACGGCATGGAGCCACCCCTCCTCTCCGACTTTGAGAATGTTCTTTCTGGCATGGAAGGGTCGCAGTCACTCGTTACCCGTCTCACCAAGTACACACGTGGTACCTGGGCAGGGTTCCTTAACCGTCCCACGAACGTCGATATTAATAAGCAATTCATTGTCTTTTCTGTGCGCGACATGGAAGACGAGCTCAAGCCAGTGGCCATGTACATCGTTACGCACTTCATTTGGAATGCCGTGCGCGCAGAACTAAAGAAGCGTCTTCTTATCATCGATGAGGCCTGGTGGATGATGAAGTCTGAAGATACAGCGTCATTCCTCTATAGTCTTGCGAAGCGTGGTCGTAAATATTATTTGGGACTCGCCACCATTACGCAGGACGTTGAAGACTTCCTCCGCAGTCCGTACGGTCGTCCTATTCTTACGAACTCATCGATCCAGCTTCTCTTGAAACAATCTCCAACAACTATTGATGTTCTTAAGGAGACATTCAACCTTACTGACGAAGAAAAATTCCTACTCCTTGAGTCAGGTGTGGGGGAGGGCCTCTTCTTTGCTGGTCTTAAACATGTGGCCATCAAGATTGTTGCTTCATACACTGAGGATCAGATTATTACTTCAGACCCCTCTCAACTTTTGGCTATTAAACGTGAAAAGCAGCGCCAAGAGATGGAGAAAGACGTATAACGCAGGAATATGGCTGACACCGGAAAGGTTACGTACCGGATACCCACGACGCTGGCCTGGTTTATGGGAGGTATTTGTGTAATCGCTGACGGGCTTCAACTTATTCTTGACCTCACCGGGGCTCTCGCTCCTGGAACTTTTCTAGTAACTATTTTTGACGAAGGTATTATTAGTGCCATTTTTTTGTGGCGTGGGGTGACCTATACGTCAGGGAAAAAAGCATTACCTAAACTTCTTACCCTATTCGGTATGAATGTCATTGAACTCATTCCTATTCTAAATGCCCTCCCTACACTTACCATAGGAGTCGTTTTAATTATTCGTTCCAGTCGTGCTGAAGATCGCCTTGCATCTAATGCGAAACAGCAGGTGGGGCCATCTCAATCAGGACGTTCAAACTGGACCAAAATGGAGAGCTATAACACCGGTGCCGTGGAATCCGCAGAGGACGAGTACGAAAACGCGTAACTAATACCCATATTTTACAAACGTGTAGTGCGTTTGGGCGGTATACTATAGTCATGTCACACACGGTTCGTCAGGGACTTTTTACACTTGTGGTGTTTTTGGGATTGGGTGCCATGTACATTGCACACGCTCAATTAGGAAGCACCGATCCGATAAACCTGACTATCGAACCATCATATCCGCGACCGTATCAAATCATCACCGTTACCCCAGATAGTGATCTCATTGATCTGTCTGCCAGCACGGTAACATTTTCAGTAAATGGGAGAGTGGTACAAACAGGAACAGGTTCTGAGAGCGCCAGTATTGCAGTGGGTGGACCAGGAACGGTGACAAATATTGTGGTCACTGCCACAAATAATGGCCAAAAATATACAAAATCTATAAGCATCCATCCTGCAGATGTGGCATTAATCATTGAACCCACTTCAACAATCCATCCTTTCTATGAAGGGGCGTCGCTCGTTGGTAGCGAAGGTCGAGTGCGGATAATCGCCATTCCTGATCTTCGTAATTCTAAAGGGGTGCAGATTCCTCCACAGAATCTGGTGTATTCATGGAAAAATGGTGATCAGATATTGCAGGACTCTTCGGGAATAGGGAGGTCTGTTCTTACTGCCGCCGCACCGGTTAGGTATCGCAACGCCACCATTACCCTTACTGTTTCGAGCCAAGACAGTAGCGTTGTTGGACAGGCATCTGTATATATCGCACCCGCTGACCCCCTTATGCGCATATACCATAACGATCCACTCCTTGGTCCGTTATTTGATACCGCACTTCCGAATTCTATTACGTTGAACGGTAGCGAAGATACCTACCGTGCCGTGCCCTATTACTTCACGAGTATTCCTTCTCTGACGTGGCAAATGAATGGTACGCCAAGTCAGACCGGCCAGGATATTACGGTGCGTCCTGCAGGAAGTGGGCAGGGAACTGCTATCCTAGACGTAACCGGCTCATCCGGAACGCTGGGTCAGTCTGCAAACAGCACAATGTCAGTCACGTTTGGAAAAACATCTACCGGTATCTTTGGCCTATAACACATGACACAAAACACTTTTTTAAAACGAATGGGAGGGCTCAGCATCGGTCTTATGGTATTGGGTATGTTTGCGGCGCCATTTCTCGCTTTTGCTCAAGACACTCCTGATGCCGTTCCGTCGCAATCCATAACAGAATACCTGGATACAAAGAAGCCAGTTGCTCAAGATGAGGCTAAGTGGAATCAGTTTATTACGGCATGTAAAGCTGCCGCAGGTACGCCAACAAGCAATTACGATGCAAATACTGCGAAAGATTGTCTGGCTGCTGACGGTAAAACTAATACCAAATGCGTAGTTGCAACGGCTACCTGTAATGTTCCTGCGGCGACAACCCCAGCAGCAGGAAATCAGGAGGGCGTCGCCACAGCTCCATTCACCGCACTTACTCAACTACCTCAAATTGACTCAGCCACCACAGCTAAGACGCTTCCGCTTTTTTTAAACCAACTTTATAAAATCTGTATTGGTGCAGGCGCTGCACTTGCCGTGATCATGATTATGATTGGAGGGGTACAGATCATGACGAGTCAGGGAAGTGTGACCTCTAACGAAAAAGCAAAATCTCATATTCAGAACGCAATTCTAGGTTTGATTCTTATTCTCGCTCCCACCATCGTCTTTAGCATTATCAATCCTGATATTTTGAAGCTGAATATAGATGTGAGCGGTTTGCAACAACTTAAATCCTTTGATTCTGGGTTGGTAGTTGGTGCTCCAGGACAATTCACCGGTGCTGACACCGCGCTGTGGGAACACGTAAACGGTAACAGAACTACTGATCTGGCTGCATGTACGGCAAGTAAGGGGGCGTTGACCTATGGCTGTAAAAAGAAAGATGGAACTACACGCGCTGTATCCGCGGCCGACACCTGTACGAGTGACGAAGACAGTTACAGTGTCTGTAAGCCGAGCGATAGTGCAGCGCCTATGAGCCAGGCACAATGCACCGCAACCTACGGAACCGATATTAAGCCTACGAGCATTAACAGTAATGGTAATTTCTGCAGCGTAGCTTCTGGGTACGTCTCAGTTCCTCACGGTTGCTGTATTGGAGCATCACCCACAGATACTCTCTGTTGTGCAAAACCTGCGGCCCCTCCTTCAACTCCAGCAGCGCAGCCCGCTAAAGTCACTCCGCCACCCACAAAATAAAGTATGAAGCGTCTCTTTATCATCATCGCTGGGATAGTAGTCATCATTGGAGTCATTGCTCTGGTGTACTTTGTATTCCTTGCACCAAAGAGCGCGAACCTTACGGTAGGGGATCCGTTCTCAGGTACGGGTAGCGGTACTGCCACACCAAGTAGCGACTTACCGACAGATGGCGTTGTTAAGAACGCAGGCACAACCCTGGCGCCACGCTTTGTAAAGATTACTGACGGCCCTGTGGCGCACGGTGTTATCGCACTTAATGTGCGAATTCCGGTGGCGACCACAGATAGTGTTACGACGGATACCGTTTCTCTTTCGGCAACTTCGAGCACTTCGACTACAACGGTCACTACGGTAGCTACAACAACACCGGACATTGGGGTTCGCTTTATTGATCGCGCTAGCGGTAACGTATACGCATATGTTGTGCACGCACGCACACTCACTCGTATTTCAAATAAGACGCTTCCTGGTATTCAACAAGCTTCGTGGACGCCCGACGGGACGCGCGCATACGCGCAATTCCTAGCAACGTCTGGCGGCTCTGAGCAGATAAATACGTATGCACTTAATGCCACCGGGGGAGACGGGTACCTTCTTGAGAACGGTCTTTCCGAGGCGCAGGTTGTGGGTTCTAGCACTCTATTCACGCTCTTTTCTGGCAGCACCGGGTCGGTAGGGACTCTTTCACGCGCTGATGGCTCTGATTCGCACACTCTTTTCTCTTCACTACTCTCCGCAATCATTGTTCACCCAACGAACCGGGATTTGTTTGCAACGAATAGGCCGTCATCAGCGATTGATGGATACGCATTCCAGATTAACCGGGCAACGGGCGGATTTAGCCGCATCCTTGGCGCATTCCCGGGACTTTCCATTCTTCCAAACATTTCTGGATCTTCGCTGGTGTACAGCTTCACTGATTCGGGCACGTATAACTTGCGCGTATATGATGTAGCGACCCATTCAAGTACCGCGCTTCCTGTGGCAACTCTTAGTGAAAAGTGTGTCTGGGCACCAAATGGTCTTTCTATATATTGTGCTGTCCCCACGAACCTTTCAGGGAACCTTCCAGATGACTGGTATCAGGGCGCTGTGACGTTTACAGATCGTATCTGGAAGATTGACCTTACCCAGCGCGTTGCAACGCTTATACTGGACCCCAACCAGGTCGGAAAAGTAAACGTAGATGCAGTTAACCTAACGCTGGATTCTTCAGAAGGTGTCTTAATATTTACTGACAAACACACTGGTGCTTTATATAGCTATACGCTGTAGCTAGTGACTTCGGGCGAAGGGTAGCGAAAAAAGATGTCTCGAGCTTATACCGCTTGAGGCATTTTCAAATTACGGAGCTGATGACGCACATAGAATTCCTGGATGATTCCCACAATACTGCTCGTAATGAAGTAGAGTGCGAGTGCGCCGGCAGTGTATGCGACAACTCCAATGATTACTGGAAGGATAAAACGTGACTGAAGTGAGAGTGCGCGAGTAAATTCTTCGGTACCGGATGCGGCCGTTCCTTTCGTTGGCTTATCGGGAACAGGAATTGTGTAATATGCCTGAGCAAACTGGAATGCCGCGGCAATTATTGCCAATACAAGCACGTGTCCGGTGGTGGGGAAGATGCCCAAAAAGAGAGGAGAGATGTGGGTTGGGAATGAAACGAAATGGTATATGAGAGACGCATTAGGTGCGAGAAGCTGCTCGTGACGGAAGACGAGGTACAGCGCGATGATTATAGGAAGCTGAAGGAAGCTCGCGAAAATACTTGAAAATGGCTTAACGCCGTTGTTTTTATAGAGCGCAAACGTTTCCTTTGCCTGCTTTTCCTTATCATCTTTATACTTTTCTTTGATCTCCTTCATCTGGGGCTCAAGGAACTTCATGCGGCGCTGGGTCTTTACCGCGCTAATGGAGAAAGGGGCAACGATGATCTTCACGATCACGGTAACGATAATAACGGCAATACCAACGTCGCCATTTGGGACGACGTCTACAAAGAAAATAAGGAGGTTATAAATCGGAACGTAGAGAATTGTGTGGAAGAAGGCGAGCATGTTACTTGGACAGTATAGCGGTAAGTGCCGTTGAAAGCTCGTTTTCTAACTCAGAATAGGAAAGATCCGCCGCACCTCCGCGTGCAGAAATAATAAGTATCTGGTCTTCACGGCTCCAGGGAAGAATAATGGCACGAACGCGACGCTTAAGAAGGTGTCGAGTTACCGCTCCTTTCACCGCTTTTTTGGGCACAATTATGGCTGAGCCCCCGGTTTTTGGAGCTGGCCCATATGATATTGAAAAATGAGGACTGGTGGTACGGCGTAGCCCGCGAATACTCTCAAAACCCTGCCTGCTGAGTCGGAGGGTTTTCGGGAGCATATAACGGTTGTGCGTACTCCGTGTAGGAGGGCCTACTAACGGACTTTTTTGGAGACCGTAAGACTTGCGCGGCCTTTACGACGACGAGCAAGGAGGACGCGACGTCCACCGGGAGTAGCTGTGCGGGCAAGGAACCCGTGTGTTCGGGCTCGCTTTCGCTTCTTTGGTTGATAGGTGCGCTTAGGCATGTTGTCCACAGGATAGTACCAGGTTGACGCAGATGACGCAACAAATACAGGGAGGCCGGCACACTCTTCCCACCTGCGTGTACACGCGTATACTACGAAGTACGATGCACACCGTACCTGAAAGAACTGATGAAATGAGTCGAACATCGCATCCCCAATTTCATTTTTAGGTTAATTTCTTTCCATGAGTACTGTAGCCACCCAAACCGTAAATCGTTCAGACCCTCACGAATTGTGGGAGTA
>JAQBQR010000016.1 GCA_028286945.1 Parcubacteria group bacterium
AAATCTGCGACACGGTTTTTTACATCATCGTAGCTTTCACCGTTAGGAAATGGCTTATGGTGCATTTCCTTTTCTTGTAGCGGTTCAACAATTTCTGATGCAGCACCATTTAGGTCGCCATAGTTACATTCTCGAAGGCGAGCGTCGGGAATAATAGAAAACATTCCACCCCAGGCAAGCTCGGCTGATTTTTGAGCTCGCTGAAGATCGGAACAAAAGATAACGTCGAAATACTTGTCTTTTGTCTGTTCTTTAAGGTCTAAAGACTGCTGTATACCTAGTTCGGATAGTTCAACATCTTTCCAGCCAGATGAAATTTCACGCTCATTATCTACCGTAGTTCCGTGGACGAAATAGGTGATGGTAATCATATGAAAACTGTAGCATGGGTTTTATACACTACATAAATGAAGAGCCCCACGGAGGCGTAGTGCTCTCCATAGGGCTCATTGGCGTCAGCGCCTTGTTCAGGCCGACAGCAGGAGTCGTTCGCCACCATTGTTGTGGCCGGACACTCGCGTTGCTCCGCGAATTCGTTCGACCAGAACAGTACGTGGATCTTCGTCTTCCAGATCGGTGTTGGTTAAAACGTATTCGACCATTGCACAAAAGTCTGCTGCTGAGACCGAATATTCGCCAATGCGAACATCGGAGTCAATCAACCTGGGTTGGGTTTTTACTGCCAGATTGTCAGGGGTGGTTCCCTGATTCAGGTGAAGTGTCATTTCTTCGTGCTCCTCTATGCTGTGCTTTGCCTGAATATCAAGCCAACTACAACATGACCCGTAGGAGGCAGTTTGTCAAATATGTATCCGTTGGTGCGACGCTCAACGGCTAGCCTACATACTGGCTGCAGATAAGTAAGTGAATCTCTTCCTTACTGGCGCACTAGATCTTACTACTACTGAGTATTGGAACTCCATGTATCACGATAATACCCGGGCGCACTGAGATAAATTCCTAATAGCCAAAACAAGTCTTCAACAAGAGAGCTATCGCAAGAATAATCAAACCAAGTTTAAGTAGTCGGTAGTTTGAATTGAAAAAGTTTCCTTCAGAGGAAGGGTTACCAGCCGATTTCCACTCCTTCGGATAGATCGATTCACTGTTATGAAAGTATGTAGGATCGTAAAGATGTAATGCTTCTTCGATTTTAGCAGTAGTCTTTAGTTGCCTACTGAAACCTCTCTCAAGATCAGCAAAGTACACATGACGAAGGGCATAATAGATAACTCCTAACAGTAAGATGAATAGCAGTGTGATTATGAATGGAAACAAAACGTCTGACTGAATCAGCCAGCCAGTAGCTGCAAGTGATACACCGAGAGCCCATAAACATACGCTCTGTACTCGTTCACGTATGGTATGTGTAGATGTGTATCTCTCTTGCAGCGCTGCAATGAGAACATCTATTTTCTTATCCTCAGTCATAGTTTAAGTAATGTAGCTGAATGCCGCATCTGCAAAGACTTTCGCATCTGCAGGGGTACGTTTAGCAGATCCTCTGAAAAGCCAGAGTAAATCGCTCACCTCAGCGTAATCGTTTGCCTTGGTGGTGTCGTCCATGTCCATCGAGATGTCAAGAACAATGTTGTTAAGCATGTCCTTAAACGTGTCCTCCTGAAAAGTACTGTGTGGCTGATTCCACACCAGGCATTCGATAAAATGTGATGATGCAAGGTCTTTGTGAATGATACCCGCATCTACCAGCTCGCGGCGTATGTGCTTGAGGATGCGAACAGCCTTCTTAAAATGGAGAGCAGTGTCTGTATGCTTTTGTCGGCCGTTGTTGTGGTGCTGCACAGGGTAGCTAACGACATGTACCCCATCATCAGCTATTAATTTAATTCCTTCTGCCTCAGCTCGATAAGGTCCGCCCTGCATACGATGATGAGTAAATGCCGGGACTACATCGGCATTTACTCGATAAGTATTGCCTGGAATACGAATACATTTATTTTTCCTTTCAACTGCGTCGCCGGGAAAAGCAGCGCGTAGGGTAGCTTCGACCTCATTTTTGAATGTTTGAAATGTGTAATCCAGCGGAGTGAAATGGGTATCATAAATGGCTTTTGCAGCGCCATCAAGACTGGACACATCATTCAGATAGGCATGCTTGTGCTGAACCACTATGTCTACATCACTATCGACACGAATGTTTGTTCGGTTTTTATGAGAACCTTGAGTGTAGACCTCTACGTCGCTTCCAAAACGACTAGTCATAGCCTGGACAACCTGGCTGATCGCGTTTAGACAACGTTGATCTTCTGTATCGCTCGGGGCTTTAGACCAGGATACGAGTTGTTCTTCGCGTATGGACATTATGAAGTAATTATACTTGCTATTCAGCACCAGAGAAAGCTGTGCATGATCTTCTTAGTAAGTAGGAAAGCAGCCGCTGTTTTTCTAGACAATACAATTAATTTATTGCATACTCATTACGAACTCTCACAACAGCTAAGGAGGCGATCATGAGAGACAAAGCGGCCGCGTTCTCGAACGCCACCGATGCTCTTTTACAACTCGGCGTTCCAGACGTCCTGCCGAAGCTCCGCGAAGCGGACGTATTTGTCAGGCGATTCATCCTGGGTGGTAGCCACTCCGTGGTTACCTACCCTCCCCTCAACGCACTTCAGAAGCTCGAACCGCGTGATACGATCCACCCGATCTATTACGGGGAGCAAGCAAGCTTGTACGTGCACATCGCATTCTGCGAGACCATGTGCACCTTCTGCCACTACGACGTGAAGAATTACCGTGGCAAGAAGCACAGCCCGCCCAGCCGCGTTCAAGCGGTCGAGCGGTATCTGAACGCGCTCAAGACGGAAATGAAGGACTGGGGTTTCGAACTGCAAGGATCTGAGACGGTCATCAACTCGATTTACATCGGCGGCGGTACGCCACTGGTGCTCGAGAAGGATCAACTCATCGACCTTCTGCAGACCATTCGCGCAGAGTTCAATGTCCGTGAGGGCGCTGAAATCTGTGTCGAGGCTAGTCCGCTCACCATCACGGCAGAGGGCGGTCTCGAAAAGCTTCAAGCGCTCAAAGAGCATGGCGCAACACGCCTCAGCTTCGGCGTTCAGTCCTTCGATGACGAAGTCTTGCGGCGAGCAGCGCGTGGATACAAACGGGAAACCGCAATCCGCGCTTGCGAGTTGGCAGGCCAAGTCTTCGATAACTGGAACCTTGATCTCATTCAGTCCCTCTACAAAGGGACGCCGAACGAGGTCTGGGAAAACCTACAAGTGCTTCGTCAGGTGCATCCACCGCATCTGACCTGGTATCACGGTCGGTATGCTAACCGCCCACAAGGCGACTGGTATCGAAACATCGAAAAGCAGGTGGACTTCGAAGGCGAGCAAGAAACCCTCATCGGTCGAATGCTCATCTGGGAAGAACTCGCTGACATGGGGTATCACCAGATCGATGGGAATCGGTTCGTGCTCGATGAGCGCTACGCTGACCCCTTCAAGAAGGTTCGAACTTCCGTGAGCAGCAACTTGCTTGGACTGGGTGCGTCCTCGTATTCGCACGTGGACATGCGACCGCATCCTCGTTGGTTTGCCGTTCCGGAGGGCGTCTTCTTCAGGAACATTTCCGGCGCTAGCGACTACGTTGTCCGCATCGAAGGCGGCGACGGAGCTGTCGGCAGTGCACTCGCACTCGATCGGAATGAGTACCTAGCGGCATCGTATGTCGTCGGCCTGCGAACCGGAAGACTCGACTCCGAGAACCACGAGTGGGCGCATCCTGAAATGGTCGCCCACTACGCGGAACTTGAGCGTCGATTCGTCGAACTAGGACTGCTTGAACGTTGTCAGATCGGCAGCGAGGCGGGAATCCGTTTGACGAGACTGGGACAGCTTCTCGAAGACGAGGTGCTTTCCATGTTCTACAGTCCGGGAGTTCAGGAACTACTACAACCTGCCTAAACAGGCAGAACTGACCTCGTGTCCCCAGCGGCACGAGGTCATCTTTTTATGCCTAGCCCGGAAATTTCAAGTCTGTTTGCTAGCATCCTTACATGACTAAGATGCTTGCTGGTAAAAACAAAGCCACACCCAAAACCATAAAGATCATCATGGACGCGATCCGCTCTGGCGCGAGCCAGCGAGATGCCTCTGCGCTGGCTGGAATTAGTGAAGATACGCTATCCCTGTGGAAGAAACAGGATTCAGATTTTTCAGAACAGATGAGACAAAAAGAGATCCAACTCCCGTCTGGAGTAGTCTTTGATGGAGAGAAATTTGGAACCGGAGAAATAACCAGTCTATTCAGCGCAAAAGACGCCTTTCAGCGTCTTTTGTCTTCTCTGGTGGACCCTAGCGGATTCGAACCGCTGACATCTTCATTGCAAATGAAGCGCTCTACCAACTGAGCTAAGGGCCCGTATAGGGTTGTTCGCACGGCACCTCACCTATCACTAGGCGACCTTTAGACTTTACCGTTTCCGGCTTTCCATGGCAAGGGCAATAACGTGCTCAAGGAACTGGGTAAGATTGATGCCCACAGATGCAAGCCCTTTTGGAAGGAGTGAACCGGCAGTGAGTCCAGGAAGTGTATTAGTTTCAAGATAGAAAATACCCTTTGGAGAGACAATAAAATCAGAGCGTGAATAGTGTCTTAGACCGAGCTCCTGATGCATGCGCTTTGCGTATTCCTGCAGTTCGTTCATGACGGACTTTGAGAAACGGCCCGGCGCGATCTCCTGCGACTGACCAGAATACTTCGCGTCATACGTAAAGAATGACTCGTGCGCCGGAGGAACTATTTCAACGGCAGGGAGTGCGTAGAGTTCCTCTCCGCGAATATTTTCAAGAACTCCGACTGACGCTTCTGTTCCGCGAATGAATTCTTCGATGAGGGCGCCTCCGGCGCCCTCATTTAAAAGTCCGGTCACTGCCTGATGCACCGGCTGATACCCAGCCGGTGCCGTCACCCCTACTGAAGATCCCCATCGCGGAGCTTTCACGATAACCGGCTGAGGATAGGTGCGAATAACTTCGTGCACCATTGGCTCAGCATCTTCTTCGTGTTCAATGAACGTATAACGCGGTACTTGAAGTCCTGCACCTCGTGCTTTCTCCTTTGCCATCACTTTATGCATCGCTACGAATGACGCAAAGGAATCTGAACCGGTGTAGGGAATCCCAAAACGCTCAAGCACTTTTTGTACTTCACCATCTTCTCCGTATTCGCCATGGAGTGCGATGACGGCAACGTCTATGCTCGGCAACACCGTAGCAGGATTCGTCTTAATCCCTCTTTCATGCCAAACACCCTCTTTGTCTATAAAAATATCTCGCACGGTGTAACGTTCTCGTGGGAGCGCATTCATAACGGCATGACCAGAACGAAGCGAGACTTCATGCTCGCGCGAAGGTCCACCACGTAAAACACCAACGACAGTACCACGCATATAAATGGAGTATATCAGTCCCTCGCCTACTTTTTATCAAGGCTCTTCCGCATCTGCATGGTGCGAGCATGACGGTGACGTGCCAGTGAGAATCGGTGTGCCTCTGAGTTTGCCAGAACTGCATCTGCGTCTGAAATACCTCCTCGAAGGCTCCCAATAACCTCGCGAGGCCGGTGACGCTCATCCTTAACCACTGCCACCACCGGAATACCAATACCAATTTCCTTCAACAGTTCTTCTGCAGCTTTCTTATGAATTTTTCCCCCATCCACCACAAAAGCTTTTGGCAGAGGCCATTCAGTATGTCCAAGCCGGCGTGAAAGTATTTCTTTGAGGGAGGCAATGTCATCATTGGTGGCCTTGCCACCGATTCCTTGAATACGAAACATGCGGTAATCCTTCTTCTGGGGCATACCGTTCTCAACCACGACCATCACGCCAATGGCATTCGTTCCTCCAATATGCGCAGTGTCATATGCTTCTATGCGCGGACTAACAACCTCTTCACCATGATCTTCGCGAATGAGCGAAACATCTTGTACGTGATCAAGTGCAAAGAGCTGACCTCGCGTTATGGCTGCTTCTTCGAACTCTTCTATTTTTGCGAATTGCTTCATGTCTTTCTCGAGCGTGGTGCGAAGAGCTTTTACTCGTCCTGAAAGAAAGAGTGAGACGTTACGAATGGAGCG
>JAQBQR010000018.1 GCA_028286945.1 Parcubacteria group bacterium
GTGACTCATCGATAATGGTAAGGAAGTCCGGAGTACCATCCTTCTTATGGGGAAAGTACGAAAGCAGCGTGTGCGGCGCTTCACCAGGAGCTCGTCCATCAAAATGACGTGAGTAGTTTTCAATACCGCCAACGAATCCAATCTCTCGAATAAGTGCCAAGTCATGCTGGGTGCGGCGCTTCAATCGTTCTGCTTCAAGCAATTTCTCTTCACGCTTAAGTACGGCCAGCCGTTCATCTAGTTCTGCTTGAATATCCTGAATAGCTCGTGCTCGTTCATCTTCGTTCGAAACAAAGTGCTTTGCAGGGAATACGAACAGGTCTTTTGGTTCGCCCACCAGTGCACGCGAAACAGGATCCAAACACTCAATATGCGTAATCGAATCCGCATCAAAGGCGATGCGATAAATAGCGCGTTCGTTCACCGGCATAATCTCAAGCGAGTTTCCTATTGCTCGAATCTTTCCCGGTTCAAGGTCAGCCGTGGTGCGTTCAAAGTAAATAGAAATGAATTTGCGAATGAGTGATGCGCGATCTTCCTTTGCTCCCACCGCTAGTTTGATATGCACTTTTTCATAGTTCGCTGGTGAACCAAGTCCATAAATCGCAGAAACAGATGCAACGATAATTACGTCTTTGCGCGTAAGAAGTGCCTGAGTAGCGGCGTGACGAAGACGATCAATTTCAGCATTGATTTGGGCTTCCTTTTCAATATAGGTATCGGAGTGTGCGATGTACGCTTCCGGCTGATAGTAGTCGTAGTACGAAACAAAATAATGCACGGCGTTCTCAGGAAAGAATTCGCGATACTCCTGCGCGAGCTGTGCGGCAAGCGTCTTGTTATGCGCCATTACGAGCGTCGGCTTCTGGATATTCTGAATGACGTTCGCGCCGGTGTATGTCTTACCAGAACCCGTAACTCCTAGGAGGGTTTGATAGATAAGGCCATCCTTCACGCCTTTGGTTAGCGATTCGATAGCTTTTGGCTGGTCTCCTGCCGGAGGGAATGGAGAATGTATTTTGAAACCGCTCATATATAAAGTTTACCTTCTGAAAGATGAATAGTAAAAGAAAAAGCCCGCCAGTGCGCATCCCGAAGGAATTGCAGTTGGCGGAGCTTTGGCGACGGCGGCTTGCCGTTGAAAGTTATTTCGGAGGTGGCGTGACGACGACATCAGCCTCGGACACAATCCAACCTCCTGGGTATTCACGACACATCGTATCGACGTCGAGTTCATCGCTCATATCGCGAATCGTATCGTTGAGAACGATCTGATTCTGTACGTCTCTGGCCCACTTGAGGGCAGAGACGTTCGCGCGTAAACGATCCTCCCTTCCGATCGTCCACACGGCGCACAGATGTGACAGTGCCCGGTCAGAAAGTTTCGGCATCGGAGTCAGGTCCGATCTGTGAACGAGCACCGGCGCGCTGGGAATGACAATGGTTGACTGCGCGGACACAGCCGTCGGTGATGCTGCACTGAGCAGTACGCCGATAACTAAAGGACGTAGCTTCATAATCTCTCCTGCGTTTGCGAGCCTCCATGGACTCAGATACGTTGAACTTCATTAAAGTACGATGTTTATTCAGCGCTGTCAATGGCTATCGTTGGTAGTAGTTCCGTTCAAAGTTCTCCCGGTATTCGCTAAACGTTCCATTCTTAATTGCCTCTCGTGCGCCATCAACCAGCTGAATGATGAAGCCAAGGTTATGCATTGAAGCGATAGTCTGTCCCAAAAATTCACGTGAGCGAACTAAGTGAGAAACATATGCGCGGGTAAAAAGTTCAGTGCCAGATACGGTGGTCTCAGGATCAAGAGCGGTAAAATCATTTCTATACTTCTCGCTCTTAAGATGGATTATTCCCTTTTTCGTATAAATACTGCCGTGACGTCCAAGCCGTGTAGCGGCCACGCAATCAAACAGGTCCATACCTTCCGAAATACCAATAAGAATGTCTCCTGGTTCACCAATACCTAAAAAGTGACGCGGCTTGTCTTCAGGCAAATAGGGTACTGACGCTTCAAACATTTCCACCATTCCCTCTTTACTAAACGACCCGCCAACACCAAAGCCATCAAAGCCGAGCGATGCAATTTCTTTTGCGCTTTCTGTACGCAAATCAGAATGAGGGCCACCTTGAAGCACCCCAAAAATGGACTGCGTTCTCTGTGCTTCTAAATTCTGGCGATGTGCCGTGATTGAACGAGCTGCCCAATGATGCGTGCGTATCATCGCCTCCTTTTGATATTCATACGGCGCACTAAGAGAAGTGCATTCGTCAAAAGCAAAGAACATGTCTGCTCCGAGTGCGTGCTGAATTTCAACAGAGCGCTCGGGGGTAAAGCGATGAAGTGAACCATTATGATGCGAAGTAAATGTCACCCCTTCTTCGTCAATAACCGCGAGTTGGCCATGCTGCGTCGCAACCTCTTCGTCGTACACGGTCATTCCTTTGTCATGACGTACCTCCTCTTCGGTTGCAACTTTAAAAATAGTTTTCCCAAAGCCTGCCCCTAAAGAAAAGACCTGAAAGCCTCCTGAGTCCGTCATGGTTGGCATGAGTGCACCGTCCTTAGACCAGCCCATGAACTTTGCGAGTCCACCTCCGGCTTTAACTATTTCTTCTCCAGGTTGAAGATACAGATGATAGGTATTAGCTAAAACAACTTGCGCTCCCAGTTCCAAAAGCTGAGCCGGTGTTACCCCCTTAACATCGGCTTTCGTTCCTACGGGTACAAATGAAGGCGTCTGAATGATGCCATTCTGCGTGGTGAGTGTGCCAGCGCGAGCTCGCGACTTAGAATCTCGAGCGAGTATAGAAAATGAGAGCGGGGTCATATATTCAGCCTATGGGTAAGTTGTTTTCCAGGCAAGTCAGAGCCAGGTTTAAGGACTTGACAAGCAGTGAAATATGGTATAGATTGGTTGCAGGGTGCGCTAGTACCCAACATAGTCAGTAACAGTTAGAAACACAGGCAAGAGGAGTTCCCCATGAACTATCGTCGATTTATCGCGGGCATGGGGGCAATCCTCATGGCCAGCAGCGCCTTTCCGGCTCTGGCTCAGACGTTGGCGCAACCCGCCGACAATCCGAGCCAGGCCGCACCGGCGCCGCAAACGGGTTCGCTCGATGAGCAAGCTCGTGCGCTCAATGCGCGATATCCGGTGGGCATCTATATGCCCAACCCGGCGGATCCCGGCATGATCACCCCTCCGCGTTTCTATTACGCGGCGGACATGCTCAAGGGCGTCCAGCTGACCGAGGGCGGACCCGTTGTCCGTTTTACCCCCGAGCAGATCGAAGGACAGGCGCATGTCAGCATCGAAGCATGCAACGCCGGCGACCGCTGGTTTGCACGCATTGGTACGCTCGAAGAGCGGCGCCAGGTGTTGGCGGCAGAATCCGATGTGCGTTTCCATAAGGGTAACCGCGACTCGGATCGTGCTCATGTCGCCGGCGCCATCGTCAAGCCGCTTCTCGGGTTCGCCTTGGGCGGACCGATATACGCCGGTATCATCGGAATGGGTGAGCTCGTCGGGCTCGTCGATCACGGCGTGAACAAGGCGGATCGTAAAACCTTCCATGACGAGATCATGTTCACGTCCGAAGTTCAGGGTCTCGACCTTGAAATGCGGCGTGGATGGGTCGAAACCATGGTCGGCGGCACGATCGCTCCTGGCGGCTGGTGCGGCGCGTTTCGGAACTGGGAACTGCATTTCGGCAACAAGGCCGCAGCTGCACCCCAGATCGAACGTCCGGCGCCGGTCAAGCCGAACAACCACCGTCAGCACGACTGACAACCTAAATCCCGTAAGGGTGAGGGCCGGGGACACGTTGTCCCCGGCCCTTTTTCACACCCTTTTAGGAAGATGACTTCTTCTATTTTACGTCCAGGAGTTCAACATCAAAGATAAGCGTTGCGTTCGCAGGGATCACACCTCCGACAGCCTGATTTCCATAGGCAAGGTCAGCAGGGACAATGAGGCGGCGTTTCCCGCCAACTTTCATACCTGCAACACCAAGATCCCATCCCTTAATTACCTGGCCTGCGCCAAGCGTGAAGCTAAAGGGTTGTCCGTGATTTGCGCTTGCATCGAAGACGGTACCGTCCGGAAGCATGCCGACGTAGTTCACGGTTACTGTTTTTCCAGCAACCGCTTCCACACCTGTTCCTACGACCGTATCAGAACCGGTAAGGGTAGTTGGAAGTGGATTAGGAATAGCTTCTGGGTTTGTTGTTTCAGGGTTCATAGTATTTTGAGCAGTAGTCGAAGCAGTCATGTCCGTGGTGGTGGCATTACTCTGCGCTGACGGCTGAAAGGGCGAGAAAATACGAGGACCGAAGAACAGAAGACCGAGGGCTACTGCAACCGCGATAGCGACTGCAATACCCGTAGACGTTACCTGCGTTGTATTCATAGGGTTTGTGTTAATCCTGGCTTTCGCCGGTTACATCCAGTATATCACTGGTGAGACTCTGTATAGCTTCTTCTACTATTCGGTCAGCGTCAGGTACGCGCTCTTTAAGGAAAGCTTGAACGACCTCGTCATCTGGGTCAGAGTCGAGCAATTCGTTAAAGTCATCTTTGGTCTGTTCGTCCATTTGCTCAATCATGCGCACTAACGAACCTTTAAAGACAACTTCACTTAATTTGAGTAGCATTTCTTCTTGCTCATCAGGTGGCAGGCCTTCAATACCGAGCGAGCTGAGTAATGTTGTGTCGTTTGGAGTAGCCATAGATAATTATTATACTTTTCTTATAAAATCATTTGGGTTTGGAAGCTTCATTGGACGTCCATTAGCATCAAGCGCTCTTTCGGTGAGAGTTACATTGCCTCTACTGTCAGTATTCCAGGAGCTGACAAATTTTTCTTTACCGAAACCAAGAAAACCTTTTTTCTCATTTATAAAGAAAGCCGAAGAATTTAGACTTCCTTGGACGTGCGTACGTGCAGCAGATGAGACTTGCTCCGTTGTACCTCCGTATTCAAGAGGTATAGTTGCTCCCGAAGGAGTTTTCCATTCATACGTCCCTGGTATTGCATTTGAGATTCCAACGTTATGCGGATTCACGAAGTCAACAGAGGATACCGCTTCTGGTGAAGAAATGATTGTCGGTGATTTCGGTGCTGATGTAAGCATCTCAGCTGCACTGCGTGCGTGGCCACCTGGTATTCCAGAATCGATGTGCGCTGATGACGATACGCCTTGTTCAGCAACTGCAGCACCAGTTCCAGTGGGACGCCCCATCATCTGTTCTGCACTCATGGCATGACCTCCTCCTGTTGGTAATGCAGGCTTACTGGGTACTCGGGGCGGCAAGGTTTGCTCGGATGTAACGCCTGCGCCTGTTGAGTGTCCGAGCATCTGTTCTGCATTCATAGAATGGCCCGAAACAGTTCCCGTTGTAGGAATGGTTGTTCCTGGTATAGAGGTCTTTGTGCCTTTCAGTATATCTTCTGCTCGCAGTGGACCTGCGGGAGCTGCTGGCTTCTCAATAGTTATAGCTGGTTTAGGCACCTGAACTGGAAGTTCAGTGTCTGAAGGAGTAGGCGTCAAGGCTTCGGGAGTTACATTAGGCGGCGGAAGGGTGTGCTCGATTCGAGGAGCCGGAGCAGATACTGCATGGTGAACTTTTGGTACTCGTATCGCAGGTGCATGCTTGGGAAGTTTGAGTGCATGTACCTGACCTTTCTCATCAACGATGGTAAATTCCTTACCGTGGAATGGTTTAAATATGACTTTCCCATCTTTATACAGAACCTGATCTCCCTTATGCATTACGCTGCTCGCGCCATTCTTGTCCTGAAAGCCAAGCCATTTTGTAAGTTGATCCTGTGTCTTACCATGAGCGATAAGTGCTTTCATGGCAGGGTTTTTTGCTAAATCAGGATGGTGCTTGAGTAAATCATCTTTAAAGTGCCCGAAAAGTCGGTCTGCGTTATTTACGTGTCCTTTAATTTCAACATGTTCTAGCACTGGCGCTTCTACGTGGGTGTTAGGCGCGACTATAGCGGAAACCCCCTTCACCGCAGCTCCCGGGACAGCGTGTATGGTCTCAGCATGCGCTTCACCAATGCCAAATTCATGCCAAAGTCTGCTGGCCGCATTCGAAATAGCCTCTAATCCGCCTGCGTGCACTGCAGCATCTACAGAGAGTCCTAGGCTTGAAAAAAGCGTTACAAGGTTCTCACGCTTAGTGCGCGCCTTTTCTATACCCTCTTTACTGCTTGTATGCTGTACTTTCTCTTGCGCTGCAAGATCTTCAAGCGACGTAATATCCTGATGCTGCATTGCCTCAAATTCCGCACTACGTCTCTTACCCTCTGTTTCAGCGAAATTCCTTCCATATAAAAGCCCCGCTCCCGTACCGAGTGCAAATCGAGAAATGCTCCACGCTGCCCGTCCACCCGCTACCGTTGCGGCAACTCCTCCAGCAGTAAAGCCAATTGTTGAACCCAGTGCGGCAAAAGTCAGTACACGTGCAAGGCGTGCCCCTACGCGTCCGTAACGTTCTGCTTGGGCAGGCGTTAGCTTCTTACCCATAAATCCCTTCTCAAGAAGGCGGTTCTCAAACGTTTTTTCGACTTTCTTATTTAGATCGCCATATACCTTCAGAGTCTTTTGGAAAATATTTCTACCCTTTTCATCAAGCAATTCTTCTCTAACTTCCTGTTCTTGATTTGCTAAGGGCAGGGTGACTTCACGGAGACGAACTATGCGATTATATCGAGCCGTTACCTTATCTGCCTTTTGTTCGTCCCAGTTCTTATTCTCCACACGTTCTTTAACAGAGTCTTGCATTGAAATAGCATATGCAAGCTGCTGTCTCTTTGCTTCAGCATCCATTGTTTTGAAACGCGCTTCCTGAATTTTGAAATCAGCAAGTTGCTGAGCATTTGGCTCCTTAATTTTCTTAAATGTCGCAGTGGCACGCAGATACTCCTTAAACGAATTGCGACGCGCATCCAAGGCTGCTGAAGCAGCATTACGCTCATCAGAAATACCCGCACGTTCAGCAAGTTTTGCGGAAGTGATTTTCTCTATTTCTTCGACCGCGACTGTTTGGTTCGCACGTTGTTCAGCACGAGTTTCCCCAACCTCCATAGCGTCTCCTTTCGATGCAGGATATTGATCTACTGTTTCAACTTCTTGTTGAACTGGACGATCCTTTAATTCGCCATCTTCATTTGGCGTCGCACGGGGTGGGAAATCTATTCCACGCATAGGTACAAGGTTAAGTTAAGTAACGCTGTTTAATTGATGCTTCAACTGTAGCACGGTCACGGCCATAGGTAAGATAGGAAAGTTGACGAAGGTCGTCTACTTGACCAGGGTTTCCTGCGCCCAGATTAAGCGTTTTAATATTGAACGGTTTTTGTGGAATACCATTCGCAAGAATTTTCACGTACGCGTTTCTATTTTCAATATTGGTAAAGTCAGATGCTTTGAATGTAGGCGTAAACTGCTTCTCGAAGAATTCTCCGTCATCCTGGCCGACACGGAACACGGTCATGGAGCCGACGTTACCAAATACGGCATCACGAATCTTTTCATCAATCTGTGCCAAGAACTGGTGCGCGATAGTGAGAGAAAGCTTGTACTTGCGGGCTTCTGAAAGAATGCCAGGAATAGAATCTGTGGTGATATTTTGGAATTCGTCGATGTAGAAGTAGAACGGTGCAAAGTCGCCACGTGGATTATCCGCGCGCGAAAGTGCTGCCATAAAGAGCTTGCCCACCAAGATAAGACCAAGGAGGTTTGCGTTGCGTTCACCCAGGCGTCCTTTAGAGAGATTCACCAGAAGAATCTTCTTCGAATCAATGATGTTACGGAAATTAAACGATGATTCCTGCTGGCCAATGATGGGACGCATGAAATCGTTTGCGGTGAAGTCATCAAACTTGTTTGTGATATACGGCACGATGTTTTCAAGTGAAGCATCACCTCCGGCCTTCGTGGCAATCTCTGTCCAGAATTGATTCACAATTGGATTATTCGAGCGTGAGAGTTTGAGATCACGGAATGCCTTGTCAGAAAGCACTCGTCCAATGTCCATCAACGTTGAGCCTGATGCAGGATCTTCCATAACCAAAAGTGTGGCGTTGCGGAAATATTGTTCGAAGGCAGGGCCCATAGATTCAGGCACGTCACCATACAGACGACGGAAGATAGCCAGAAGTTCGTTAACAATGAATGTCTTTTGCTCCGGGTATGCGGGATCGTACTCAAGAAGATTGAGACCGATAGGACGCGAGAGTTCGGCTGGATCGAAATAGATCACGTCTTCGTATCGTTCTGGAGGAACGGTGGCGAGTACCTCAAGAATATCGTTGCCATGGGGATCGATAAAACAAACGCCGTTACCTGCTTTAATATCCTGCTCAATGAGGGTACGAAGCATACCTGACTTACCTGCACCAGTCTGACCAATCACATACAAGTGACGGAGACGGTCCTCCGGAGCAATGCGTACTTCGGTGGTTTGGCCTCGGAAAGTATTCGTTCCAAGAATAATTCCGTTATTTGGCAGATCAATAGGTGCAGCCGCTCCGGTAAAGCGTGCCTGCTTAAGGTGAGGCGAAGATTCAATGCCCTTTGGTGGGAAATGATAGAGGGTCGTAAGTTCGTGAAGTGAAAGTGGTAGGGCAGTATTCTCTTCAAACAATCTAAAACTAATGTCATGGAAAAGACGGCGCAGGCTTCCCTTTGAGACTCGCTGCCACGCAATGCGGTTTCCGTGAGGATTCTCGAACTGATGAAAGGCGGATTCAAGCTCGCTTAGAATGTGGCCTGCGCGCTGTGGATCCTGCGAAGAAACCGCAAAGCGCATATTTACTGAAAGAATTGGAGTACTAATTTTCTTCTCTACTTCTTCGATCTCTGTCTTGTTTGCCTCTAGCTCCCTGGTGCGCTTACGTTCTTCTTCCAATTTCTGACTATTCTTAAAAAATGTCGTGCCCAGACCTCGCATGGCTTCGCCGAGCAAAGATTCTGGCAGGCGCAAGGTATCGTGCTTATTGTCGCCATGGCGAAGCATTTCTAGAATTCGCTTGAAGTGAAGCGTATACCGATCCCCAACTGGCTTAATAACAAACTGAATGGAAGCACCTTCATTTTCTGGTGCAATCTTCGCAAAGGCATTTAAAAGAGAGTTGAGCGGGTCATAGTCAAAATCCGTGTAGTCCTTTAATGGGAGTGCTGCAGGGTGTGCGAAGGTAGCAACAGAAGCTACGCTCGTACCATCTTGTACGAAGACATTGTAATCATTCGGCTGCACTTCAATATGGGCGTCGGGAAAGATAGCGAGTATTTGTTTTTCAAAAAGATCCCGACGTGAATTCGGTACGGACGCGTAGAACATAAGATGCGCCTGTCCAACAGGCACGGCAAGCTCAAGCGTGAAGTACGCAGGCTCACCCGTATGTTCGTGCTGCAGCGCAAACATGCCCGAATAGAACTGTTCCATCGCAGAAAGAAGTTCTTTAAGCGGCTTTGCTTTGTCTTGATCAGACAATCCTGACATCTCGGGCAGAGCAATCTCGTACATCGTCATATGGAGCGCCTTCCATGCAGGCTGCTTCTCCGAAAAGCCCTGTACGGTCATACCCTTAATCAAATACTGCACAAGGAATCGATGGAAGTCATCTTCGAGATGGGGTGAATTCAAGTTTTCAAGCACCGTAAAGGCATTCTTAATACCCTTTGTTTCCATGATGGTACGAAGCTCTTGAATTGTTTCGTCGTCGCTTTCAGGATCAAGGTCAAGCGCCAATGTCTTTGCTTCTTGCGGGCTTAGTACATATTCAGGAGCTAGTGCGGTGTGTCCATGTTCACGATGGTGCACGATGCTTTCGTGCACAATTTCATCGCGAGGACGTGATTCTTTAAGAGCAGCGAGCTCCTGTTCTTTTTGTGCAATCTGTTCACGCAGGAACGCTAGTTCCTGCTCAGGTGTTGCCACCGCTTGTATTGGACCTTCAAATGCCATTGCCTAAAGTATACTCCACGATCACCGAGAACTAATGTGCAAAAGTGAAACTGGTGATGCTGTCTTTGATTGCGTACGTGGTACTTGCGGTTGTTGTTACAGAAGTGGGCTCACTTAATTCAAAGGCAAAACAGGTCGCATCACGAAGGGTGCGGTAACTCGTAACATGCTGTTCATTATCCGTGCCGATCTTATCAAAGGTGAATTGTTTCCAGGTAGTACTTCCAACGGTCACCGGAGTGGTCATGATTTCAGATGGCCCAGCGCTTAGACAAGCACTTTTTTCACGAGTGCTGGAGCTTTCTCCGAATGAGAGTTGGCCTTGGTCAGTGGCAATGCGTACGACCAAAACACCTTTTGCGAGTGCGTGCGTGCGCCATGCGTTTTGAGTAGAAGTAGAAAAAGTATCAGTAACAACTCCGTCTGCAGGGTAGAAGAATGAGAAGCCATACTCGCCATTCGTATATATGGAAAGAGCTGAAGGATTTTCAGCGGGAGTGGAGGTGCTTTCCATTACCGCTGCGGGAACGGCCTGTAATGTACGAGCGTGGTGAAGAAAAAGAATGCCAGCAATGAGTGCAATAACAACGAGAATTCCTCCAAACACTGCTAGGCCAAAACGTGTCATGAATATAGTATATACCTGACTACCCTGCCGTAATTGAGGTTATCAGGAAACGATTCTCATAGATGTATCCGGTGACGGTTATAGGATCACCGGTAGTGAGATGTGGATATGGTGCGGTGACGGAATAACTGGGTACACAAGGGATGTCTCCGGCGCCCGGTGAGCATCCGCGCGTATCATCAAATATGAGTTGCTTCGTCGCCGTGTGATTAGACGCGTCAACATACTGAATATACGGAACCGCAGGATTAACCGACGTATCCATAATGGCCGTACCGTGGATGGTAAAAGGACCCGATTCATTTGTTACACCTGTCCCGACAGGACCCACGGCCGGGGTGATCTGTTTTACCGGGAGCGCCACTGCAGCAGCTAACGTAGTGGTATTAGCCGCTCCTTTTACATATGCATGATGAAGCCACTCGCCGATGCCGGCGAACAAAAATATTGCGATCAAAACTCCTACGGCTACTTTCATATCAGGATATATATCAAAAATTCTCTTAAGCTGAGGTGAACGGCAAATATGGGCACTATCCTTCGTATACCGTGCGTGCCAGACGAAGATCATCGAAAGTCACAGAGCCTCCAAGCAGTTCATATATGGGTGCGAGGTGTTCGCTACTGCCCTGCGTGCGAAATGCATCATGAATGCGTGGCAGTTCAGTTCGAAGCGAATCCTGAATGTGCTCCTGCACGAGTGCGCGGGAGACCGTACCACTCTGAACAAGTTTTTCAATATGACCGCATATGGTGCCGAACGTAAGCTTACGTTCCTTTGCAATGTCTTGAATACTCATTCCTGTTTCAAGCAGGCGCTGGGTCTCTGCATATGTACTGACCTTCACCGGCTTCTTACGAGGCGCGGCCAGTGTCTCATCTGATCCATCGTGCCATTGCCCACCAGAGGCGATAATAAAGTTTTTCTCAAGTTCAAGGCGTTCGCCTGAAGCATCAAGCGCTGCAAATGCTTCTATGGCATCTTCTGAAGCATCGCGGAACACTTCGTCGTGAGTAACCACCAAAGGATGCACAATGAGTGCCTGTTCGCTCCAGCCTAGAATATGAAGACCTTCGAGTGAGCGCACGCGTGAGAGCGCCACATATCCCTGGCCATATTCAAAGGCGCGTGAGAGATCAATAGCCGCTGCGTCCATACTCATTCCCTGACTTTTGTGAACCGTAATGGCCCAGGCTAGACGCAGGGGAACCTGCGTAATCGTTGCGCGCGCCTTGCCACCTTCTTCCACCGCCCAATCAACAGGGGCCACGGTTATGGTGCGGCCGTCATGTGTTTCAATCACGGGATAATTCGTACCTCGCTCAAATGAAATAACCGTTCCTAAGGTGCCGTTAGCAATGCCGAGCGCAGGAATATTTTTCGTACCCATAACCACTGCTCCTTCTTTAAGCGTTAGCAGTTCGGGGGAAAGACAGCCTCGCTTAAGCGCCTCAATCATGGGCGGGGCTCCAGCACCATTCATTACGAATCGTTTTGGATCGCCGGAAAGCTGATCAAGCTTTGACTGATTTAGTCGATCCACATCCACGTTATGTGTATAAAGGCGCGGAACATCTTCGTCAAAACCTTCCACCTCAGCCTCACGTCCCATGATTACAGAAACGGTTGTGGGGTCAGGATCAGCTGCGCGAATACTTGAAAGTACGGAAAGAAATCGAGGATCTTCTTGGCGGTGCTGCTCAGTTAAGTAGCAGATAAGCGGATGCAGGTCTCCCCACACACTTGATTCAAAGGCAAAAGGCGGGCGATTAGATCCGCGACCAATAGGCGGCAGCTGGAAGAAGTCACCTACCAGTACCACCTGCAGCCCGCCAAATGGAAGATCATTTCTTTTAACCTCTCTACACACCGCGTCCACCATGGCTAACACGTTTGCAGAAAGCATCGAGATCTCATCAATGATGAGGGTGGTTGTTTTTTGAATACGGCGCGATACGTGCTCTTTCGATGCGATCTGATCAATATCGATATCTGAAAGCGATTCGCGAATACCAATACCACTCCATGAGTGAATTGTCATGCCGTGAATATGGGTCGCTGCAATGCCGGTGGAGGCTGTTACGGCAGGCTCAACACCTGAGCTACGCAACCACGCCACATACTCATTAATGGTATGTGTTTTTCCGCTTCCCGGTTCGCCGGTAAGAAATACATTTGCGCCTGTTTTAAGAATGGAGAGAGCTTCAGCCTGAGTCATAAACCTATTGTATCAGCGCACGCGTTTGAAGCTATGATTCGGGATCTGAGCACACTTCTATGGATTCACAATTTCTCCATCAGTATTCTCTGAATTCTTGATTTTCACTTCAGAAGTTGTTGAAGCGGTAGTAGTTGCAACGTTTACCGTGGTGGTAGCGGTTGTTGAAGCGGTGGTGGTTGCAACGGGGAGGAATTTAGCGAGAAGCGTTGCGTGACGGTCCAAGATATTCGTCACCTCTTCAGTGCGAGCTGCGTCAGCAATGGCGATGCGCGCTGCTGGAGCAATGACATGGTGACCAAAACGGATACCGCGAGTGGTTGCAACCTCAGGTGAGGTACTTGCGGCGGCACTTTCCGTGGCCATCTTTGCACTACTTGCTAGCTGTGGAGAAATGGAATCTTCAAGAGCCAAGCGTGTGGAGACGATAGCGCTTTGATGATCACGAACGGTCGAAAGAAGTTGCGCGAGCGCGACTTTAGTTTCAGCAGCGCTTTGCGTTGTAGACGTTGCAAGGTCGTAGTGAGTAGCAATGACGGTAAGAATCTGCTCATGGGCCGTAAGGCGTGCCTCAAGGTCAGACTGAACGGAAAGAGAGGCGTTGGCGTCACCGGTATGCACCAGGCGAGCAGCATGCTTTTCAGATGCTTCAACGTGTTCAGAGAAGTTAGCAGCAAGCTCGGTCTGTGCATCTGGAGTCAGCTT
>JAQBQR010000023.1 GCA_028286945.1 Parcubacteria group bacterium
ACACAATTTCACCTTCGCACTTATCGCGGTGGGACGCCTTGAACCAGAAAAAAGATTTGAAGATGTTATTGCTGCCGTTGCACGTATTGGAGACGCTTATCCTGCGCTCGGCGCATTCATTGTGGGAGAGGGACGTGAGCGCCCAAAGCTTGAGCGTATGATTCGCGAAAAGAATCTTGAGGGCAGAATTATATTGCTCGGTGCGCGTTCAGACGCGCGCGGCCTTATGCGCAACGCTCAGGCATTTATTCAGACCAGCGCGTATGAAGGATATGGCATGACACTCATTGAGGCTGCGCTTGCCCGGGCTCCTATAGTAACGAGCGACGTTGGTATCGTTGGGGAAGTATTCACCGGGTACAAACACGTACTTAGCGCGCCGGTTGCGGATCCCACGAACTTCGCAGCACATGTTGCTTGGCTCATTGAAGACCAGGAGGAGCGCCTCGAGCTTGCAATGAATGCTGAACAAAGAGCACTCGAGCACTTAGCGGAAACAGACTCTTCTGCACACGCTATTATTAGTGATATCGCAAAGCTGGTATGAGACTTTTAGTTATTACACAGGTAGTAGATACGCAAGACACTGCTCTTGGCGCATATGTGCGTTGGCTTGAAGAACTTTCTACACGTTTTGATCAGCTTGAGGTAATTTGTCTACGCGAAGGGACGCATGCGCTTCCCGATAATGTTCGCGTGCACTCGCTCGGTAAAGAGCACGGTGCGAATCGACTTCAGTATATCTATCTTTTATACCGGCATGTGTGGAAACTTCGCTGTGAGTACGATGCTGTATTTGTGCATATGAATCAAGAATATATTTTGCTCGCCGGTCTTTACTGGAAATGGATGCGCAAGCCTATATACATGTGGCGAAACCATTACGCTGGCTCACAGATGACTGATTTAGCCGTGCTCTTTTGTAAAAAGGTATTTTGCACGTCAAAATATTCTTATACCGCAAAGTTTAAAAAAACAGTGCTTATGCCAGTGGGTGTTGAAGTTTCTCTATTTGATGGAAGTGTTCCTACGCCAGAACCTCGCAGCATTCTTTTCTTGGCACGCATGTCACCGTCTAAGCGTCCGGAAATGCTCATTGATGCGCTCGGAGAAGTACTCGCACGAAGTGTTTCTTTCACCGCGTCATTTTATGGATCATTTCTCCCCGAAGATGCTTCGTATTATGAAAGCCTGCAGGCGCGTGCAGAATCCTTAGGGCTTCGCGATCGAGTACAGTTCTATCCTGGAGTCCCGCATGAAGCGACTCCGGCTATCTATCGTGCGCACGATATTTCAGTAAACTGTTCGCCGTCAGGAATGTTCGATAAGACGTTGTTTGAAGCGGCAGCCGCAGGCTGCCGCGTCATTGCTTCAAGCGACGATTTCAAAGACGCTGCCGGGGAAGAGGCGTATGCCCCTGATACCCAAGCACTCGCTGAACGCCTTATCGATGCACTTCAGCAGGACGAGGATAGTATTTTACGTCGACGCATCCAGATGCAGGCTATTGCTCGGGGAGAGTCGCTGGGAACGCTTATGGATCGTCTCCAAATTGAGATCAAATAAGCGGTTAGAGCCCGACTTGCTATACTTCATATATGAAACGTTTCAGCAGCCTCATCCGTAGGATTCTTCTTAAAAGAGGATATCGACTCCAATCCTTTCCGGACATAGACATCGAACCCGAATTTATGCAGCTTCACGAAAAAGTGAAGGAATATACCATGACGTCATTCGAACGACAGCACGCCTTGTATCGTGCGGTACAGTATGTCACCGACCACCACATCCAAGGAGATATCGTTGAATGTGGTGTATGGAAGGGGGGCAGCACAATGCTTATTGCGGAAACGCTCAAAAGTAAAAATGATGTTAGTCGTAAGCTCTACCTTTACGACACTTTTGCAGGAATGTCAGAACCAACGAGCAAAGATATAAGCCGCACCGGAAGCGCAGAAAAGAAATGGAAAAAACTTGCACGTGCTGATTTTAATGAATGGGATTACGCATCTCTTGATGAGGTGAAGCAAAATCTTAAGAGCACACAGTATCCCGCTGAAAACATTTCGTATGTTAAAGGAAAAGTGGAAGACACTATTCCTCAAACCATCCCTGAATCAATCGCTCTCCTAAGACTTGATACTGATTGGTATGAATCGACGAAACATGAATTGGTTCATTTATTCCCACGACTCGTAAAAAACGGCGTGCTCATTATTGATGACTATGGCCACTGGGAAGGCGCTCGCGCAGCTGTTGATGAATATATACGCGAAAAGGGAATTACTATTTTCCTAAATCGCATTGATTACACGGGCCGACTAGGTATAAAAACGACATGAGAAAAACAGGATTCCTCCATACCCTGAGCTGTCTGTACAAAGGCCAGTCACTGCTCCGAATACGAATGAACGAAAACTTTGCTACGCACACCCTTAGAGGAAAGGTTATAGATGTGGGAGGAGGAAGAAACCCTGATTACTTCACGTATTTCAATAAAGACGAAAACGTGACCATCGAGGCGCAGGATGGATCAATGAGCGGAATAGATTTTGAGCGTGACCCGCTACCGTATGCGCCAGGAACGATAGATACGATAGTCCTCGCAAATGTCCTCGAGCATATATACGACCATCAGTTTCTCCTTCGTGAAATACGTACCACGTTAAAGCCAGCTGGAGAGTTAATTGGGTTTGTGCCATTTTGGATCGGCTACCATCCTGATCCCCATGATTATTTCCGCTATACAAAAGAAGCCTTACAACGAATGCTTACTGACGCTGGATTTATGAATATTTCAATCACTCCAATTGGAGCAGGACCTATTCGTGCAAACTTCAATACGATTGCGCTTTCATTTCCACGCATACTGCGCCCGTTACTCTACCTACCATATGCGATTCTTGATCAACTGTTTATAACGCTACGTCCAAACACTCTAGAACGAAATCCACTTGGATTCGTATTTACTGCACAGTCCCATGCATAAGATTGGAGTACTGACACCAATCCCCGGAGTTAGGCAGCTGCCCCTGCTCGAGGAGTCGGGAGATAATGATAATCGATTATTTCAAGATATCCCGATTACGGATTTTTCTTGGTTCGAGGCTTTTCGTTCAAGTATAGAAGAATCTGACTTTTTGCTTTTACCTCACTTGCTCGGTGATTTAAGTAAATATCCTTCGTATTTGCCTGATGCAATTACGACGAGTAAGCGTACGCAAAAGAAATTATTGGTTTTCACCAATCAAGACGATCCGAATCCAACGGCACTTCCGTCGAACTGCCTCATCTTTAGGGCATCAGCATATCGCTCAACGGTAGGCTCAAATGAAATAGTGATTCCGGCTCAAATTGAAGACATCGGGAATAGTTCTGGATATGACCCCTTAGCAAAGGGAGCACGCCCAGCCGTCGGGTTTGTTGGAATGGCCGCGCTTCCAACGGCGCGTGACCGCATTCGCTACGTTCTTAAAAATTATGTACTGCGAAGTGGTATAGAACGAGAGGGTCTGTACTTCAGACGTAAAGCGTTAAAGGCATTGTCGCGTTCTTCAGACGTTCAACTTATCGCAATTCTACGGAGTCGGTTCTCGGGGAATCGGAAGACGATTGAAGGTTCTCCAGAAAAAGCCCGATCTTTGTATATTGAAAATATTAAAACTACTCTTTTCACATTGGCACCCCGTGGTGCAGGTAACTACTCCCTTAGATTTTACGAAACTCTTTCTCTAGGAAGAATTCCCATACTCATCGATACAGATATGAAATTGCCATTTGAAGATCGAATTTCGTATGACGATTTCATCATTCGAATTCCTTGGAAGGAAATCAACCAACTCCCCGACATCATACGTACGCGATTTCAGAATACGACCAATGAGGAATTTATAGAGATGCAGCGTAAAGCACGAAAGGTATTTGCTGAGTATTTGTATCTACCAGCATTTTTGAAAATAGCGTTTTCTGAGCTCTCAATCACGAACTATGAAGCAGCGCATTAACATCGCATTTAGTGGTAGATTTCCAAGCGAAAAGGCAGCCGGTCTTTTTGTGGCTGAGAATGCTCGTGCACTATCGCGTTTGTATCAGGTAAGAATCATCGTACCTAAACGCCGCGGGGTGTCGGACGATCCGTACACTGCGTACCATCTGCCTTCGACGGTCGAGGTTATCCATTTGCCCGTCATTGATTTGTTCCATCTTCCCGTAGGAAAGGGAATTGCGTTCTATATCAGCCAAGCAAGCTTCGCTGTTTCGCTGTACCGGTACTTACGAAAGGAAGGCCATAAAGAAATACTCGTAGCTAATGATCTTTTGCCCGGCTTAGCCGCTGCTGGTCGCTCGAAATTAGTATTTGAGGTGCACGATTTTCCTGAGCATTTTCTTTCGTTGTATCGTCGTCTCTTCAAGAAGAGCGCAATAATCCTTGCAACAAATGTGTGGAAGAAAGATGCCCTTGCTCAGCAGTTTCCAAAATACTTGAATAAAATTGTCATGGAACGAAATGGCGTTGATCTGAGCAGCTTCGGTGTATCACGTAACAAGGAAGCATGTCGCCGAGATCTGCACCTTTCAGTCACGGCAAAGATCGTGGTGTACACAGGCCATCTGTACTCTTGGAAGGGAGTTGATACTTACCTAGCTGCAGCAAAACTACTCCCAGACGTACTCTTTGTTTGTGTGGGGGGTACTGACTCAGACCTCGCTATATACAAAACTCGGTATGCAGACGTGCCAAATATTTTGTTTGTCGGTCAAGTTCCACATGACCACGTCCCACTCTGGCAGGCCGCAGCGGATGTGCTTTGTCTACCAAATACTGCTCGTGAACTCATCTCGGTACGGTATACCTCGCCTATGAAACTCTTCGAATATATGGCAAGCGGACGACCAATCGTGGCTTCAAAAATTGCTTCCATTCAAGAGGTGCTCCCTGAGACAGCGGGATTTTTCTTTACGCCGGATAGTGCGGAATCTTTAGTAGTAGCACTAACGAACGCATTGAATGATGAGGAGGATGCGGTACGCCGCGCCGGCTTAGCGCGCTCACTCGTTGAGCAATTTTCGTGGGATGAGCGCACAAAAAGACTTAGTACTATACTGAACACACTATGAGCGTAGTCCGTACGGTTGGAAAAGGTATTGCCTGGAATGCGTTTGGAAGCAGCATTGGGAAAATCATTGTGCTTGGGAATATCTTCATTATTCTCCACCATCTTTCAGTATATGATTACGGCCTTTCAGAACTTGTATTTTCCGTTATAACGACGGCAAGTATTGTATTGCTACCGGGCCTCGCGACTGCAATTCAAGCTGATATAAGTCACGCGTTAGCCTCAGGGGCACCAGGAGATGCGCGCGCCATTTTTGATAAATACTTTCTTCTTAATCTTTTCCTGGGTACTTGTCTTTGTATAGGACTCTTCGCCCTGGCGACACCAATCTCTATTCTCGTTAAGAATGTTTCGATTGCATATTTTTTACGAATCGTATCATTCTCCTTTATTCTTTCTCCATTGCGTATGGCAGGTACGATGCTCGCACAGGTATCCTTACGATTTGCAGATCAGTCACTGTATAGTGTCGTCGAAGAAGCGGCGAAGGGAATAGTACTTGCCATTATGTTTTTTGGATTGGGACGAGGTATCGATGGGCTTCTCTATGCAGCCGTACTTTCACAAGCCGTAGTATTTCTACTATTCCTACCACGTACGATTTCTGCATATGCGAAGTTCGGAAATGAAAAACCATCTCAGCCATTTCGATACGTGGATCTTATCCGGAAACACAGAAAATGGAGTGTTACGAATTCTTATATAAGTAACCTTACTCAGTCAACGCAACTGTGGCTTATTCGTATTTTGCTCGGAACGGAGGCGGTGGGTCTCTA
Organism: Parcubacteria group bacterium; assembly: GCA_028286945.1. GTDB lineage: Bacteria > Patescibacteriota > Minisyncoccia > Phycocordibacterales > Phycocordibacteraceae > C7867-001. The sequence continues at coordinate 5,894 of JAQBQR010000023.1, forward strand.
TGCTGTCGCGTCTGGAATTGTAAGCCAAATAAGCGCCTTTCTGCCGCTTGGGACGGTGCTCTCACCGATAGCACCAGCATATGTTGAAAAACCAGTAGAAATGGGACGACTTATACGAGCCTCACTCAAACTGCAATTCGTACTTTCACTCGTACTGTGTCTTGCGGCGTGGGCAGCGCTACCAATCTTTGTGCATCTATTTCCAAAATATGCACACGCCAGTCCGCTGGCAGCAGGAATGATACTTAGCGTCATTCCTCTGGGATTTGCAAACGTACTTACTCCTATTTATTCAGCATACAAAGAACAGTTCGCATTTCTAATATCCGTAACTATTAAATTCATACTGGTACTTATCTTGTTCCCGGTAGGAATACAGGTATTTGGTTTGTACGGAATAGCTATTGCAACCATAATCACCAGCGCGGTAACCGCCATTGAACGATACCTTCGACTGCGAAGAATAACACCGCAAATCAAGATGCGTTTTAAAGATCTATATACGCTTTCAACAGAGGAGAGAATCTATATACGAGTTCTCATACTACGAATTCGTGCTTTCCGCATATTTCAACGAACGCCTAAAGTGTAACTATGAAGACCATACTTATTTCTATCTTCGATAGTAATATGGTGCGTAACATTTTGAGGACAGATGTGTTCCGGGTTCTTGTTGAAGATCCTGCTATTGAACGAATAGTTCTATTGGTGCATCCAACTAAGCTGGAGGTGTACACAAAGGAGTTTGGCGGAGGGAAAGTCGTTTTAGATACGTATCCTTCGAACCTCCCGTCTCGATATGAACTAGGAACTTGGTTTCTTCTTCGTCACGCGATTCATACAAAAAATGTGCGGGCAAAAATAAATGAGCTCCTATATACCTCAAAAGGTACCCGCAGTGCACGATTCTTTAAATATATAGCCGCACTGATCGCTTTCTATGTAACATACCTCTGGCCAGTAGATTGGTTGTTACGAAAAGTTACCCGAGCGACACATCGTAGCAAATTGTTTGCGCCGCTCATGAAAAAATATCAGCCGGATCTAGTCTTTCTTCCGACTATATTTGCGCATAATGATATTCGTCTATTGAAGTGGTGCGCTGATCACGACGTCCCTACAATCGGAATGATTAAGAGTTGGGATAATTTGATTGGTAAAGATCCGCTCCTCGTATGGCCTGACCGTCTCATTGTTCATAATGAACTTGTGCGTGAACTAGCTTGGAGCATGCATCGATTTCCGTACGACAGAATTTTTATAGGAGGTATTCCCCAAATGGACGTCTATGCGCAGCCTGCCACGATTCCAAGTCGGACTGAGCTCTTTGAGAAATATCATCTTGATCAAAACAAACGACTAATCATGTATACCGCAGTGGGGCGGCTCATTTCGTATCATGAGCTCGAGGTCATTACCTACCTTGCAGATGTGGTGCACGCTCTTGCTGAACCTTCGCAGCTACTCGTCCGGCTCCATCCCGCATACCCCAGCGACGACGCTTCCGTCGAAGCCATTCCCGGTATTACGGTGGTGCGTCCGGGCATGGCGGGCGCGGAACGAAATCCGCTACGATTTGACTTTGAATTCCGCGATGAAGAAGTGCGCGACCTAATGGGAATGCTCGCGCATTCTGATGTAATTATTCAAAGCGGTTCAACTACGGCAATTGATGCGGCCTGTTTTGATACTCCCATTATTAGTCTTGGCTTTGACGGATATGCTAAAAATGTGCGCGAAGAAGAATCTGCGAGCCGGCTCCTTAAGAAGGATCATTTTGCGCGTATCGTTGCAACGGGTGGAACCCGTGCTGTCTATACTCCCGCAGAGCTGGAGGAAGCGCTTACGGCGTACCTTGCGAACCCCGCGCTTGACCATGCAGGGAGGGAAAAAATAGTTTCTGAGCAATGTTATAAGCTCGATGGGAAATCCGGAGAACGAATCGGCTCCTATATTTCCTCAGTCATTTCTGAACTAACCTGATTTTGAGGATAGTGGTGCCCAAGCTATAGTTACCAAATCAAGCTATGAACCGAGATTCTATTGAAAATAAGGTCATTATTGTCACCGGGGGAAATGGGTTCCTGGGGTCTCAGTTCGTGCCCTACCTCCAAAGTAAGGGCGCTATTGTAAAAGTCTTTGATCGCAGCGCGGACGCTGCCGTTGATATCACCAGTCCTTCAGAGGTTTCTCAGGCAGTAGCGGAAATTGTAGAAGAACACGGACGTATTGATGGACTCGTACATACCGCTGCCCTTGATGCAGTGCCGGGTGCAGGGAACCCGCAGTTCTCACCCTATGAATCATTCCCGCTTGAACTTTGGGAGCAGGAATTCAAGGTAAATCTCACTGCTGCGCAGATAGTCACTCAAGCAGTCGCGCCAATAATGATGAAGGCAAAGGCTGGAAGTATTGTTTTCATCGCATCAGATCTGGCAGTAATTGCTCCAGATAACACTCTTTATGAAAAAGGTCTCTTTAAAGATATTGCATACGTATCATCAAAAGCGGGAATGCTCGGACTGATGCGCGCGTGGGCAGCATACCTCGGTCCTTATAACGTGCGTTCAAATGCGCTAGTCCCTGGCGGAATGAAGAACACTCAATCCGATGAGTTTGCGGCAAAGAATGGCTCGTTAAATATGCTGGGCCGAATGGCTGCGCCTGGAGAATATAACGAGACTATCGCATACATGCTTTCTGATGCCTCATCGTTCATGACGGGAAGTAACCTGGTTGTTGATGGCGGCAGAACCGCTCGATAAGATATGCGTTTCCTGATACAAGGCATCGGCTCAATTGGTCAGCGGCACTATCGCAACATCCGGGCGCTTGGTCACGAAGTAGCGGTACTCCGCACCAGCGGCATTGACCGGCCATTTGTACAGGCTTTTTTTGATAGCGAACGAGAAGCGGGTAACGAACCTTTGGTGTTTCAAGATTTTGATACTGCACTAGCTGACTTTACCCCTGCAGCAATAGTTATTTGCACACCAAATCATCTGCATCTGCAGGCAGCAATGAAGGCCGCAGAAGCGGGGCTTCATACTCTTATTGAAAAGCCGGTTCATCTAGAGCAAGAGGGGATCGATGCATTAGCACAGCTCGTAGCTGAGAAAAAAAGTACGGTACTCGTGGGGTATAACCTCAGATTCCATCCTCTGCTCGAACGAGTTAAATCAATGGTAGATAGTAAGGAACTGGGTTCTGTGCTTTCTGCATCGGTAGATGTTGGAGAAAATATTGAAGACTGGCATCCCTGGGAAGATTATCGTGATACCTATGCTCCCTATGAAGTATCGGGTGGGGGAAGTCTATTATGCTTCAGCCATGATATTGATTATCTATTCTGGTTGCTCGGATCGCCCGATGCAGTATTCGCAGGTGGCGGCAAGGTAACACCCTTAGAAGGTACCGCTGAAGATTTAGTCCAAGGATTGTGGAAATACCAGAATGGCGTAACTGCAATTCTTCACATTGATTATTGGCAGCGTCCTAAAGTGAGAACATTGAAAATAGTTGGAACTAAAAAAACCATTGTATGGGATGCGTATACTAATCTTCAGATTTTTGACCATGAGTCTGGAAAGAGTGTCGTAGAGGAAGTGCCCGCAGGTTTCGACCGTAACAGTATGTTTATTGCCGAGGTGCAGCACTTTATTGACTGTATAGAAGGAAGGTCGAAACCTTTAATTCCCCTTAGTGACGGAAAGAGCGTTGTTGAAATTATTGAACGAATGAAATCTTCACTTATATCATGAACACCACACACCCACCCCAAGTGCGAGTGTTAGCGATCATTCCTGCGCGTGGCGGGTCAAAGGGAATTCCACGAAAGAATCTGCTCCGCATAGGGGAGATACCTCTTGTTGGCTATGCGGTACGCGCAGCCAAAGCGGCTCATGGCGTTGACGCAGTAATTGTCTCAACGGACGATGAGGAGATTGCGAACGTTGCTCGAGAGTACGGTGCTGACGTCCCCTTTCTCCGTCCTGCGGAACTCGCTCAGGATACGTCGCGTGATATTGAAGCTTTGACTCATACCTTGGATTGGGTGAAGAAAGAGCGGGGGTGGGAACCGGAAATCGTATTGCTTCTTCCACCGACATCACCTTCGCGTATGAGTAGTGATATTGAAGCAGTTATTGCTCAAATGGATGAAACAGGCGCAGACTCGGTCCGTACTATGGTTCATCCTCCACACTGGAATCCGTATAAGATGTGGCGTGACGCGGGAGAGACCGGCGCTGTCCAGCCCATCCTGCCGCAAGGCGCATTAGCGGTGCCACGTCAGGAGCTTGATCGACATTACATGCCGGTGGGTATTGCCTATGCAATGCGGACCTCAAATATTCGAAAAGGAAGTATGTGGGGCGAAGATGTGCGCGTCCTCGAGATACCCCTCGCACGCTATACTGACATTGATACTCCAGAAGATGTTGAGGAAGCGGAACGCGTTATGAAAGAGTACGGGATTATATGAAAATACTTCACTTAGCAAACTGGAACAGTACCAATATTGGGAATGGGGCCTTAATATATGGCACGCAACACATCATTGCAGAAGATTTTCCAGAGCCCGTGGAGTTCATCCCAGAAGCGTGGGATGACTATACCTTTAAGCGTAAATTCTTTGATGAGAAATTTGTTGATCTGGTTAATCAGCACGACGCACTTTTGGTGAATGGAGCAGTAACGTTTAATGCCTTTCGTAAACAAATGCGAAATACGGGCATGCGCTTTGATCTGCCGCTCCCCCTGTGGGACGCCATTAAAAAACCAATTATTTTGTACGGACTTTCGTACCGCTGCTGGCCATTTCAAGCATACCCAAATAGCGGTGCTATGCGCCGCATGTTTGAATACGTCATACATTCTGAAAACATATATTTTGGCGTAAGAAACGACGGTACAAAAGAATGGATCAAAGATCGATTTGGTATTGAATCAGATCGAATAAAAGAGATTCCTGATCCTGGTCTCTTTGTCCCGTATGAAGAGCATGACTATCCAGAATTCACACCGGCCCGAAAAAATATAATGGTTGCCTTTAATGGCGAGGATCCAATATATCGCTTTGCAACTGGACTTGAACGATTTGTGATAAAAGCAGGGCAGGGCATTCTGAATCCAGAAAAGATAGATCGGCTAGTAACGCATTTTTCGGGATATAAAAAGGAACGGCATCGCATAATTAGTGAAATGGCTCGCGCGGTGGAACGCATTGCCGCGGAAGTAGATGCTCAATTTATTCTGGTCCCACACTACCTTGATGACTACGGAATGATTCAGGAATTTATAGAAGTGATACAAGAACGCATCGCCCATCAGTTAGTGGTTACCACAGGATTGGTTGCTGTACCCCATACGGCGTATTTCTATGGTCGCTATAAGCAGGCTGACCTCGCCCTCTCAATGCGAGTTCATTCTATGTCTCCTTCGATTGGTCTCAATACGCCGGTTATTCCGGTAACGTCTCAGGGGCGAATGCGAAACTTCCTTAAAAAAGCGGGACTTAGTGATATTGGGGTAGATGTGTCACAAAAAGGTTTTGGAAAGGAGCTTGCAGAACGAGCTATTAAACTACTTAAGAGTCCAGAAGCTTTCAAAGAAGAATCACGAAAGGCGGTGGAAGTGATGAGAGAGACGTCACGTAAAAATAACGCAGACGTGTATCGTTTTATAACGAAAGAATAAAAGCCCTCCAGGGCTTTGATCCTTTCTATTTACTGTGCAGGAAGCAAGAAAGGATCAATATTTCGAGCAGCAAGTATCATATTTGTGAAATCACGAATAGCGCCTTCTCCTCCATTACGTTCTGCAACAAACGTGCATAGGTCACGAATAGCTCGTTCAGCAGAGGCAGGAGCCGCCGGTAACGCCACCGTACGTAATAGAGGAACATCAACCATGTCGTCACCCATAAAACCGGCGTCAGAAAAACTAAGCCCACGGCTCGCAAGGAATTCTTCTGCTGCCGCTGACTTTTGCTCACCTCCGCATCCTTCATACAGTACTATCGGCTCCCAACCATCACTCTGCTGCGGTTTTGAAGAGGGAAGTGAATTCCATTTTTCAACGGTGGTACGGATCGCATCCGCTGCCTGATCCTTTTCGTTGGTAATAATAGCGATTCGAATTCCGATTGCGCGTAATAATGAAATACCTTGACCATCGTAATAACTTCGAGACTTCGCCATGAACGGTGCTCCCATAAGCACAGTGTTTGGAAAAATCACCCCATCAGAATCGAGAAATAGGACCTTTATGTTCTTTGCTGCGTTCTGGATGTCCATAATGATTCTTGAATTGTCTTACTCGTAAATTACGACTAAATATCGTCTATGTCAAAAAATAGATACAAAAAGGCCTGCATCCGGGGGGACGCAGGCCAAATTTTTTTGAGGGTGTTTAGCCCTACACGCGGCGGAGCTTTTCCGCCACCGGACGTTCCTCGGGATAGAACACGATCTCGCCGTCGCCCATGACGATCGGAAGCTCGCGCACCATGCGCACCAGGTCAGCGAGCGGACCTGGTTCGATGGACGCGCCCTGATCACTGCCATACCCGCCGCGCCAGAGCGTCACGTGCTTTTCGAGCACGCACGCGCCCTTGACCGCCGCCGCGTACGCCGGCTGGATACCGAGGTCGTGTGACGAGAACCCGATGGGAACGCCGGGGAAGGTTTCCCGCAGCGTATCGATCCCGTTCAGGTTGATCAGCGAAAGGCCGCGGTCCATGTCATTCTGCTGAACCGTGGGATACACGCTCGTGCAGTGCAACAGGACCAGGTCTTTGGTGCCGATCGCCGCCACCGCCGCTTCGATCATCGGAAGATCGGACATGCCGGTCGACAGAATGATCGGGCGACCCCTGCCACGAATATAGCGCAGCAAGTCGTGGTCCGTCAGGGATGCCGACGCCACCTTGTAGCAAGGCGGGTCGAAGTCTTCGAGGAAGTCGACCGAGGCCGCGTCCCAGGGGGAGGCGAACCACAGGATGCCGCGTTCGCGGCAATACGCATCGATCTCCGCATATTCGTCATGCGTCAGCTCGATGGCCTGCTTCTGGTCGCCGTTCGTGGTCGCGCCGAGCCCGTTGGTCGTGAGGCGCTCGACGCTTTCCGCCGAGAGCACGCCACGCTTCATGGCCAGCTCGATCACGTCCTCGGGCACCGCACGCGGCGCCGCGAGTTCCTCCGCCGTGTAGACGAGGTCCACCGTGCGTTTCTGGAACTTGACGGCATCGCAGCCGGCGGCAATCGCGATGTCGATCAATTTCATCGCGTGTTCGACATCGCCGTTATGGTTGATGCCGATCTCGGCGATGATGAAGCAGGTGCCGGGGGCACCCACCTGGTGTGAGCCAATGGTAACGTGGGTCATCTTCTTCTCTCCTTTAGAGCAGTGTGTCTAGTGCTTCGCACCAGATGTGGATGATGAGGTCATGGACCTCCTGGATACGCGCCGTTACAGGACTGACGACCGGAATCGTGCAGTCGGTTATTAGTGCGAGATCGGCACCGAGTGTGCCGGTCACGGCAATAACTCCGATACCGCGCTCGCGCGCGACATCGATTGCTTTTAACACGTTCGGCGACCTGCCGCTCGTGGTGAAGCAAATGAGTACATCGCCCGCAACTCCCAGACCTTCGAGCTCGCGCGCGAAAACCTGGTCATATCCGTAGTCGTTGCCGACAGCGGTTATGGTCGAAAGGCATGAGCCGAGCGCGACCGCACGAAGCGGACCACGTTCCTTCTTATATCTGCCGACGAGCTCGGCAATGAAATGGGCCGCCGTTGCCGACGAACCACCATTGCCACAGGCAAAAACGGTCTGCCCACCCAAAACAGCCTTGCTGATGAGAGCGAACCCATCGTCAACCTCTTTCGAGTGTTGTTCTAGGGTTGCGGTTGCGGCGTGGACAAGCCATTTCACCGCTTCCTTTCCTACGTCTGAAGCGATCGTCATGATCGTCCCTCCTCTTATATAGTGTGCGGGTGCTCACGGGTGTGAGCACGACCCAGTGTGATTTTACCTATTCTGCATGAAAAGTCAATTCGTCATAATGTCGCACCACAGGGGCACTTCTTATTTTCTAACCAGCTGACTGGTAAGAAAATAATGTCGTATACTATCCTCATTATGACCACCAAAACCATCGCGCGCTGGGTGACCATTGGGGCCCTCTTTATTATTCCGTTCCTGGGGCTCTATGTGGCTAACTCAATGTATTTCCCGTTTATTACCGGTAAAAACTTTGGATTCCGTATATTGGTTGAAATAGCCTTTGCAGGTTATTTGGTACTTATTGCATGTGATAAGCGATACCGTCCTCGTTTTTCATGGACACTTGTTTGGTATAAGGCACTCGCGATCTGGATGATTCTTGCGAATATCCTTGCGGTAAATCCCCATAAGGGCTTTTGGAGTAACTATGAACGTATGGACGGATGGGTAACGCTCGCGCATCTCGTCATTCTTCTCGTGGTTATGTCTGCTGTGCTCTCTGCGGAAAATTTGTGGCGCAAGTGGTGGCTTGCCTTCATCGCAGGAAATGCGTTGGTTTGTGTGTATGGTCTTGCACAGATGCTCGGGCTTGCCGCAATTCATCAAGGCTCAACACGTATCGATGCCAGCATCGGTAACGCTGAATATTTCGCCGGATATCTTTTGTTCGCTATTGCGGTCACGCTATGGCAAGCACTTGAGACGCGCGCAAAGAATCAGCTTTGGTTGCGCTATTCGCTATTCGTACTCGCTGCCGTTCAATTTGTCTTGCTCTTCGAGACAGGAACGCGCGGTACGCTCATCGGCCTTGTGGCAGGCGCAGCATTCGGAAGTGTGCTCTGGATGCTTGAAGCAGGGAAGCAGGGACGAAAGGTTGCGGGCAGCGTGCTCGTGATACTAATTGTCATCGTTGGCGGACTGTTCGCGGTAAAGGATCTTCCCTCGGTGCGACAGAATGAAAATATAAACCGTCTCACCTCAGTCTTCTCACTTAAAGAAGCGCTCGGTCCACGTATCACCATCTGGCACATGGCCGTGGAAGGTATTAAAGAAAAGCCACTTACCGGATGGGGACAGGAAGGCTACAACTATGTCTTCAATAAATATTACGAACCAAGCCTCTACTCACAGGAACAATGGTTCGATCGCGCTCACAACACGTTTCTCGACTGGGCCGTTGCCGGAGGTATCCCTGCGCTCGTTCTGTTCTTGCTTGCACTCATAAGCGCAGCAGTTGCGCTGTACCGCGCACCCATATCGCGCTTTGAACGTATCTTTTTGCTCTCAGCGCTTGTTGCGTATGTGATTCAGGGATTGGTGGTGTTCGATAACCTTCTAACGTATTTGCCGCTTGTTGCCATCCTTGGTATGGCGCACATGGCGTCTTCGCGCCCGATACGCATGATGGAAAATATGCGTGAGATTAATGACACCAAACTCGACACGCTTGTCGCGCCTGCGGCGCTCGTCGTCGGAGGTCTTCTCATCTGGTTCGTGAACGTGCCGTCCGTGATGGCAAGCATGCATCTCATTGACGCGGTTACGCCGTCAAATACGCCTGACGCTCGTCTTGCTTCCTTCAAGCAAACCGTGGGCGACAACGGTCTGGCACACCAAGAAGAGGTGGAACAGCTGCTAACGTTCGCCTCGCAGGAAGCAACGGATTCTGGAGCATCCCAAGAAACGCGTCAGGCAATTGTCGATTTCGCAGGTGCACAAATGAATGCAGAACTTCTGCGCGCACCAACGGATGCCCGCCTCCATCTTCAGTACGCGCTCTTCTTCCGTACTCTCGCTGACTTCAAAGATGCAGAGCAAGAGAGTGGCATCGCGCACCAACTATCACCTAATAAGCAATCAATCCTTACCGAACGTGGAATTGAGTTTTTCCAGGCGAAGGATTTCGTTTCAGCGAAGAACTACTTCACGCAGGCATACGAACTCGATACGAGTAATAAAGATGCTGCAGCGTACGTAGCGGGAGCTGACATTGCGACTAACGACGTGGCAGGAGGTAAGGCAATTCTTCAAAAGGTATACGGAACAACGGCCATCAACCATCCGATGCTCATCGTTGCGTACTATCAGATTAAAGATTGGAAAGATCTCATTGAAGTATTGAAGCTTAAGTATCAGGCTGAGAATACTGTCACTAACGGATTCCAGATTGCCGCTGCGTACCTTGAGTCAGGAGATAAGACAAATGCTATTGCTCAGATTCGCGCCGTTGTGGCAGCGCATCCAGAAGCAGCTGCGCAAGGAACCGCGATTCTTCAGCAGCTAGGAGTAGCGCCGTAAGTACGGTATGCGCGTTAAGGAACACGTTCCGCTTGCTGAGCATACAACGTTTCGTATTGGAGGACCGGTTACGCTCTTTGTAACCGCAGAGACAATTAAAGAAGTGAAAGAAGCATACGAGCTCGCGCATTCGCGCGGGCTCGATGCGTATCCTTTGGGACAGGGAAGTAACGTGCTTGCCGGCGATGCATCTATTACTAAAGCGGTGATTACTCTTGCTGCAAATGCGATAACGTATCTGCCCGGCGGTACTGACGAAGAAGTATACGTACATGCAGAAGGCGGGGTGTCATGGGACGCTTTGGTGAGTGACGTGGTAGCGCAAGGATTGTGGGGCATTGAAAACCTTGCGGGCATACCAGGTACGGTGGGTGCAGCACCGGTACAAAACATTGGCGCATATGGAGTTGAAGTCCAGGACAGTGTTGTACAGGTTAATGCGTATGATCCGATTGGTAAGGTATACGTGCAATTTGAAAAGAAAGAGTGCGGGTTTGCGTATCGGGACAGCAGGTTTAAGCAGGAACCACGATACTTCATTACCGGCGTAACGTTTGCACTCTCAAAAGTGCCTAATCCACGGCTCTCATACAAGGATATTGAAGCACGCAGGGAAGCGGGTTCTAAACTTGGAACGTCTGCTGACATTGCGCGTGAAATACGCGATATTCGTTCGTATAAGTTCCCAACTCTTTCAGAGTTCGGCACCGCGGGCTCATTCTTTAAGAACCCGGTTATTACCCCAGAGCACTACGGCGAACTGCATGCAGCGTATCCAGAACTACCAGGCTTCGAAAGTGCTGCAGGTATAAAAATTCCTCTTGCATGGATACTCGATCACGTTTTGCAGTTGCGCGGATTTGTACTCGGACCTGTTTCTCTATTTCAAACACAGCCGCTTGTTATGGTTGCAGAGCAAGGAGCACACGCACATGATGTTAACGCGCTTGCAGAATTAGTTTCAACGCGCGTGCATGATGCAACAAATATTTTTATTGAACGAGAAGTGCAGTCACTCGTGTAAGTTTTTAGAAAAACTTTCTGTAAAAAGTTATCCACACAATTTGTTTTTCGCAGACAAAAACTTTTTTTGCACGTAATAATAGTTATAGAACACATTTGCGCACAAAATATTTTTTGCAACGTACGAAATTGCATTCGAAAAATATTCTGTGCGCATGTGGGTCGAAATTAATCGTAAGTTTTAATTTTTAGATCTATGGCAGCAAAGAAAAAGGCAGCTAAGAAGACTGTAAAGCGCGCAGCTAAGAAGACTGTTAAGAAGACAGTAAAGAAAGCAGCGAAGAAGACAGTTAAGAAAGCCGCTAAGAAAACTGTAAAGAAGGCAGCTAAGAAGACCGCAAAGCGCAAGCCCGCTAAGCGTCGCAAATAGTTAACTCTTTCACAAAAGCCGCTCCCTCTGGGAGCGGCTTTTGCTTTTATGCATCCACTTATCCTTCATACGTCCCACAGGGTGGGAGGGCTAGAATTAAGGCTTAAACCGGGCTATACTACTCCAGATATGGCAAATTTGCTCGGAAAACTATTCAGTCAGAACCAATCAGCTTCTTTTATACGTGGTGCTCGTGGCGTCGTTGACGCTGCTAATGCCCACGGGCCCGCATTAGAGGGAAAGACCCAGGAAGAGCTTCAGGCGCAGCTTGCTGCCATTAAGGAGCGAACTGGTGGCACTCCAACCACCGACGCTGATATTGCTGAGGTATTCGCACTTGTTCGTGAAGCTGCACACCGCACTATAAAGGAACGTCACTATGATGTGCAGTTGATTGGTGGTCTTGCACTTGCTAAAGGAAAGATCGCAGAAATGCGTACCGGTGAAGGAAAGACCCTTACCGCGCTTCTTCCTGCCACGCTCCACGCGATTGCAGGCAAAGGAGTGCACGTGGTTACGGTGAATGATTATTTGGCACGACGCGATGGCGCATGGATGGGTCAGGTATATGCGTACCTCGGACTAACACTTGGCGTGGTGTCGAGCAGCGGCGCATATGTATACGACGCGTCTCACGTAGAAACGGAGGAAGACAAAGCTCGTGACGAAGAAGGTTCATTCCGCGTCTTTTATGATTTCCTTCGCCCCGCAACGAAGAAGGAAGCGTATACCGCAGATGTTACGTATGTAACGAACAATGAGCTCGGCTTTGATTATCTTCGCGATAACACGGCATACAGTGCTGATCAGATCATGCAACGCGGACATCATTACGCCATTGTCGACGAGGTCGACTCTATCCTCATCGATGAAGCGCGTACGCCGCTTATTATTTCTGGTCCTTCAGGTGATGCAGAACAGCTCTATGAACGCTTCTCTGGCATTGCCCGTACCTTTAACGAGGGTGAGGACTACTCTGTAGATGAGAAGCAGAAGGCAATACAGCTTACCGACGCAGGTATTCACAAGGCGGAACAAGCACTCAACATTGAGAACCTATATACAGAAGGCGGCATGAAGCTGGCGCACCACCTGGAAACAGCCGTAAAGGCTAAGGCGCTTTTCAATAAGGATAAAGAGTACGTTGTTCGCGACGGAGAGATTTTGATTGTGGATGAGTTTACCGGACGTTTGCAGCCGGGACGCCGTTGGAGCGAAGGATTGCACCAGGCTATTGAAGCAAAAGAAGGAGTAGCGATTCAGAAGGAAACACGCACGTACGCAAGCGTGACCTTCCAGAACCTGTTCCGCATGTACGAAGCGCTTGCTGGTATGACCGGTACTGGCCTTTCTTCAGAGGAGGAATTTTATACCGTATATGGGTTAGACGTGATGGTGATACCAACACATCGAAATATTGCTCGTATAGACCATAACGACCTCATCTTCCAGACAGCAGATGGTAAGTATCGCGCCCTTACGCGCGAGATTGGTCGTTTGCATGAAAAAGGACAACCGGTGCTCGTGGGTACCGTATCCATTGAAGATAATGAAGTGGTAAGTAATTATCTTCGTGATGCAGGTATTCCGCATGAAGTACTCAACGCAAAGAACCATGAACGTGAAGGTGAGCTCATTGCACAGGCCGGTATTAAAGGACGCGTAACGGTGGCCACGAACCTGGCCGGTCGCGGTGTGGACATCAAGCTCGGCGGCGCACGTGCCTCCGAAGAAGAGCGTGAAGAAGTCCGCAAACTCGACGGTCTCTTTGTTATTGGTACAGAACGCCACGAAGCGCGACGCATCGACAACCAGCTTCGCGGACGTTCAGGACGTCAGGGAGATCCCGGTGAGACTCAGTTCTATGTGGCTCTTGATGACCGTCTCATGCGCGTCTTCGCAAGCAACATGCTCGCGCGCGTTATGGGAACGTTCAAGATTCCTGAGGACGAGCCAATAGGCAGCAAGATGATCACGAACTCGCTTGAGACTGCACAGAAGCGTATTGAGGGCTTTAACTTCGATTCTCGTAAGCAGGTGCTCGCGTATGATGATGTGCTCAACACGCAGCGCCTTGCGGTGTACCGTGACCGCCGCACTGCGCTTCTTGGAACCGCTGAAGAGATGGAGGCGCGCATGCAGGACATCATTGGAGATGACGAAGCCTCACGCGCAATATACGACGCTAAGGAAGCAGAGATCGGAGACGAACAGTGGATGGAGCTTATGCGTCGTCTTATTCTCCAGACCACCGACGCCTTCTGGCTCGAACACCTTGAGTACATGGAGTATCTCCGCCGCTCTGTTTCGCTCCGTGCATACGGTCAGCGTGATCCATTAATTGAGTATCGTCGTGAAGGTCTTCTTCGTTTCCGCGAGATGGAAGCCGGGATTGCGTTCCAGGTACGCGAAGCATTACCACGTATCATGCCAGCTGACGACGCTCGCATCCGTGCCGAAGAAGAAAAGGTACGTGCACGTTTGGTGGCAGCAAGCGAAGGGGGAGATGAGTCTGCTGGACCCGTAGCACCCATTCAAAATACCGGACCGGAATACGGACGTAATGACACAGTGACCATCCGTAAGGGAGAAGAGACGCAGACACTTAAATACAAAAAAGCGGAAACACTTCTGGAGGAGGGTTGGACGATCGTTGATTAACCTAGCTGGCATGGAGAGATCAAACGTACTTCAGCGATTGCAAAAGATTTCTCCCACATTGGTCAAACTGTATGCACGTGCTGGGCTTTGGCATGGGACCGGAAGATACGCGCACCAAGACGGACAGGTGGTTGATTTACTCCAGGGAATTATAAAAGAGGGAGGCCTGACGCCGCATCTAGACAGATGGGATCAAAAACGCGGCGACTCATATACTATTTCTATAGCTCGAGCGCGTGTATACGCCCGTCTCTACGCAGAACTATACCGAACTACTGAAGATAGAAACCTTATACGCTCTATACGTCCGCGTATGGTGTGGAGTGCCTATTTTTTCCTATCCGCCAAATGGGTTGCCTGGAACGAGTACACGGTATTCCGACCACACATTACCGATGTAAGAGAGAAAAGCGCCGAATGGACTAAACGACTTGCACGTAAACCGCGTTCATTTACGGGTGCGTTTCTGTTTGGTGCGAGTGATATCTCGGAGAACTACCCCATCCTCGTTGGCATTCGACCTGGTTCCATACATCCAACGCGGGGTTCTCGGTTCATTGATCTACATGAAGAGAGAAGTTCATCAGCGGTATCTTTAACTGACTTTACCCATATCGAGGTTCCTCGAAAGAACATAGAGGAAACGATGCGCATTATTAGGAAGGCAAATATCTTGCTGTCCGTATTAGCTATTGAGGATGGAGATGCATACTGTTGGAATTTCAAGTTTAAACATCTTGCAAGCGGACTCACACTATCACCAATTTGTACTTAGTATTACTGCATGCTTACTCAAACACAAAAGGAAGTATTGAGATTGTTAATAGAAATATTTAACTCAAATAATATTGACTTTCAAGCAAGTGGCGGCTTAGCTGCGATTGCATATGGTGCAAAACGCCCTCTATATGATATCGACATAGAAATTTATAAGAAGGATGTAGAAACAGTACGGGAGCTGCTGGAACCCTATATTGTCGAGGATTGGAATAACGACGTAGAAAGTTCTGAGGATTCGTTTAAACTCTGGATTATGACGCTCAGCATAAACTCTGTATCTGTAGATATAAATCAAGTTGAAGAAAGTTACGTACGATCTCAAACCGGCGAGTGGATTCATCAGCCAGAAACAATGAATATAGAATTGCGTATTGTGGGCGGGATAGAAATTCCAGTACAAGCAAGGGCAGATCTCATTGCATACAAGCACATAGTTGGGCGAGACACGGACAGGATTGATATAGAACAGATGGTAGAAGCTGATAGTATTACTGCATAATTATTCCTGTATATACGTATGTTGTGGACCATAGAAGCGAAGGGTGGTTATTTTGATTGCGGAAAAGCATTTGGTGCGGCGTGCGCTGAGAGTATTGCGTACCGACTAGCTAGAGAGTTCCGGGCGAATGCCGTTGAATCCTATATAGAGGAGCTGAAAAAGGTAGATGCACTTTGTAGAACGCTCTACCCAGAATATGTGGAAGAGTTAGAAGGTATTGCAGAGGGTAGCGGCGCAGATTATTGGAGTCTACTCCTGCTTAATACGCCGGAACTCATGGAGCGTCATCAGGGTTGTACTACCGTGGCCGTGAGCAATGAATCTGAGGTATATCTCGTACACAACGAAGATGGCAATGGGAATGAGCGCTCAGAAGATTGTGTGATTTTACACTATGTTTTACCCAACTGCTCCTTCTATGCTTTTACATACGCAGGTGAAATTGCAGGCGGTTCATATAGCTGGAACAGCCATGGGCTATATTTTTCCGTTAACTATCTAAAGCCAATCGAAATAGATTTTACTGGCCGAGTATCACGAAACTTTGTGGCCCGGAAAGTCGTCGAAGCTAAGAGTATTCAGGACGCTATTACGGTACTTGAGCATGGGCAAGATGTCAGTGGATACCATTATTATATGGGGCAAGGAACTGAATTAGTTTCAATAGAAAATTTCCAGAACGAGGTGAGTGTGAAAAAGGTAATGGGCGTAGATGTTCATGCAAATCACTATTTGCATGAACAGTTTGTTGATAGAGCGTCAGGTAAACCAAATTCTCTTACAAGACAAAAGCGTGCAGAGGAATTGAAGCAGCAAGGCGTCGATCCACTGCATATGCTTGCAGACCGTGCGAATCTTCCAAATGCTATTTGCACGGAATTTGGTGACGGCCTCCATACCATTTCGACCATCGGCTTTTATCCAAAAGAGCATGTCATAAAGCTTTACGAACCAGAGACGCTAAAGATCGAACAAGAGTTCCCTTATGAGTTCAAGTAATCTTCCGAATACTCCGCGCGCCTTTTTCCTTGCGGTGTGCAGGAAAGATATGCCGATTATTGTCCTGAATTCTGTCTTCTATGGGCTGGGAGGAAGTACGCTAATCATCTTTTCCTACTTTCTTGGAAATGTTATCGATGCCCTTAACCGTGGGCAGAGTGCGTCATTAAGCCATCTGCTATGGATTATGTTCGGGATAATTATTTTATATGTAGCAAGTTATCGCATCGGGCACATATATGAAATCATTGCCCGTACACGAATGCTTGCTCGCATCAAGCAAGTACTTTTTGAACACACACGCTCTCTTTCATTTGGCTACTTTGCAGACCGTTTTGCTGGTGAGATTGCCCATAAGATTTCGGTTACCGCTCAGTCATTTGAACGCATGTTCCTTGTAATCAGCAACAACCTCGTTGAGGATGCTGTAATCGTAGTTGTATCTGTGGGCATATTGGGAAGTCTCCAAGGATGGTATGCAATATTCCTGCTCATCTGGGCAGCTGTATTTGGTGGAGGAATCATATTTTTCTCGAGAAAAATGGATAGTAAGGCGGGAGACCATACTGCGGCAGAAGCGCGCGTCCTGGGGTCTCTCGTTGATGTGTTTACAAACATAAGTGCAGTAAAGGTATACGGAGGGGACTCAGATACGTCGGTGCAAAAGAGAATCAACGAAGAAGCTCGCGCCTTTAGGTCTTTGGGAATGTGGGAAGTTGTTACGTACCACTATGCAGATTGGTCAGTGATTACCCTGATTGGAGGGCTTATGCTCATAAGTGCAAAACTTTACGTCGCTGATGCAATCAGCATAGGTGCCCTCGTTACTGTCACTGGAGTGGGATTCCGACTGTATGGAACGGTGTGGGACCTGGGCCCGCGATTAAGTGAGTTTATTCGTGCTAGGGGAGAGGCACGGCAGAATCTAAAAGATTTGCTTGTGAAGCCAACCCTTATCGATGGCGCATACAGCGAGAACACTGTTCCGTCACATGCCGTACCCGTTGTGTACGATCACGTTCGATTTGGATATACTCCTGAACGATTAGTACTAAAGGATTTTTCGATCAGCATTAATGCCGGTGAGAAAGTGGGAATTGTTGGTTTGTCAGGTGCCGGCAAGACAACATTTGCAAACCTCCTCCTACGCTTTTTTGATGTGCAGGAAGGAAAGGTGCTTGTGGACGGTAACGACATCAAAGAGTGCACCCAAGAGCGCTTACGTTCCTATATTTCGTATGTTTCTCAAGACACGTCCCTTTTCCACGCAACGATTGCTGAGAACATAGCGTATGGCATGCCTGAAGCCTCACTAGAAGACTGTAAGCATGCTGCTACGCTTGCGTATGCCGATGAGTTTATTCAGCTCCTACCTAATAAATATGAAAGCGTTGTAGGAGAGCGGGGCGTAAAGCTCTCAGGAGGCCAGCGTCAGCGCATTACTATTGCGCGAGCACTTCTGGCTAACAGACCGATTTTCCTGCTCGACGAAGCGACAAGCGCGCTCGATAGTGAGAGTGAGCAAAAGATTCAAAAGGGACTGGAAATTCTTATGGAAAATAAAACCGTAATAGCGATAGCGCACCGTCTCTCAACCCTCTCTCGTATGGACCGTATAATCTATCTCGATAAGGGAAAGATAACTGAGAGCGGTACACACGATGAACTGCTCGCACTGAATGGGCAGTATGCGGCACTCTGGCGTATGCAGGCTGGCGGTTTCCTGCCAGCGTAACTAGATCATGAAAATATTGAGTCTTAATTGTCAGAAGAACTTCCAACCTGGTCTGGCTGAATTCCTTCAGCACATACTCTCTGGTGGGGAATACGACGCACTTCTTCTCCAAGAAGCGTCAGATGAAGTACGAATACAGCTTACACATCCTGGATATAGGTTGCTTGTGGCAACTGATACGGTAGTGCAAAAGAAAAGTATGCTTTGTATCGTGTTCAAAAATGAAATCGAATTAACGATTGAATCTTTTCAGTCATTCTCGAATCTTCGATTCGATCCCGTCGAAGGGTATAAACACCTAGGATTCGGCATACTTGGAGGAAAGTTTATGCATAAAGGTAAAATAGTTTGTCTATTTTCGACCCATTTACATTCTGGTTTGGATGCTGGCATACGCGTCAAAGAGTTTGTATATGTGCAAGAACGAATGCGTGAGCTAGCTGACGGTGCGCAGACCATCGCAGGAGGTGATTTTAATTTTGGGTATCCGTGGGAGTTAGGACGTGCCTCCCGCATGCTTACTTCAGAATATGAATTCGCAACCACTTCACTGGGTGGAACTCTAGATAGTCGGTATTCAGAGTTGGTAGATCATTTACCAAATAAGGTGGCACACGCTTTAGCTCGTTTCGGACTAGGCGTGTCACTAAGGGCAGATCATTTCATTCTCGATAAGACATCTGCGAGAAAGAGTGCGGTGCACACCCGAATTTTGCCTGAAAGAGTGTCGGACCATAGCCCGATTGAGCTAGTGATTACATAACATATGGCTTTGAATATACATTTTATTCTTGGGATCATCGCTGGCGTTATTTCTGCCTGCGCATATGTCATATATATACGTTCAATTCTAAAAGGTGAGTCAAAGCCGAGCAGAGTAACGTGGTGGATCTGGACCTTTATGGGGGCAGTCCTTGCCGCAAGTTATTACGCGTCAGGAGCGCGAGACACGATCTGGTCTCCGATTGTAGAATTTATCGGACCTCTTATTACCGCACTCTTGGCAATTAAATACGGTGAGGGAGGGATAGAGAGTAAGACAGACATTTTGTGCTTCGTAGGGGGCGTCATAAGTATCGGTATTTGGGTGCTTTTCAAGACGCCCAAAGCGGCACTGATTATAAATCTCATTATCGATGGTTTCGCTATTTTTCCGACGATCAAGAAATCGTATTTGAGACCTGAAGGCGAGAATATCTGGGCGTGGGCTGGAACCGCACTTGGTGATGGTATAAACACGCTCGCAATTGAACAACCATACTTTGCAATTATCATTTACCCTGTCTGGATGCTCACATTAGATCTAAGCGTTATCACAGGCCTTATTCTCGGCAAAAATCGACAGGGTAAAAGGATGGAAAACGTGTAAGCTATGAATATGGAAATCTTATTGCCGCATCCAGAAAAGAAACGAGCGCTGCTGGTTGTTGATATGCAGGCAGGATTTATAACTGAACATAGCAGACATGTTATACCTGCTATTCGGGCTGTCATAACTCAAGGTAATTACTCGCTCGTTGTAGAGGCGACCTTTAGTGCGGAGCCAGGATCTGTATGGGATACGCAGACTGGCTTTGTCTTTGCAAAAGAACCTGTCATACCAGAAATACGTGACGTGCTAGGTCCAGATACCATTAAGGTAGAGAAAAATACGAAGTCAGTATTCAAAGGTAATACGGACGTGATTGGCATTTTGCACCGCACTGACATAGAAGAAGTACACGTTGTTGGGATTGATGCGCACGACTGCGTACTCTCTACTGCCGAAGAAAGTTTTGACTACGGATTCACAACCTATGTAATCGAAGAATGCATTGCTTCAAGCGAAGGAAAAGAATACTGTGAAGCGGCTATCAAGATCTTGAGAGAAGTTGAAATGACAAACCATTCTCCCCGGATACGTTCTTTTAAGAAAATACATAGTTAAATCTCTCTATGTGGCAACTCTATACCCTGGGAGCAATTGCCGCTGAGGCTATCGAGACCATTTTTGATAAAGCGGCAATAGTAAGAAATGTGCGTATCGACTCGCTCGTTGCTTCGTTTTGGAGAGCATTTCTTTTTACCGTATGTACCGCCCTCATCGGTGTAATCGGCATCGCTGGGCCCTTACACCCTTTCTTTCACTGGAGTCTGATCTTGATGGCTCTTATAGGCAGTTGTACTTCACTGACGTATACCTATGTGCTTAAACGCGTTGAAATTACGAATATTAGCTCAATCGCATATCTCGCCCCCGTTCTTTTACTTTTCATAGATACTAATATTGCGGGAACACATCTGGAACAGAACCAGATCATTGGCGTATTACTTTTGGTACTAGGAGGGATTATGTTTACCTTAGACATGAAAACCTTTCGTTTCAAGAAAGAATTAAGCTGGGTTGTGTGGCTTATATTTCTCTTCAATCTTGCGTATGGCGCTGCAGAGGCATACCTTTTCAAACATTTAAATAGTGCCTACGGTGTGGATGGGGTGAGCTTCTTTTCTTCTTTTTGGCTGTTGAGCTCAATCTATATTTTGATACTGGTAATCGTTAAAGGAAAACTGCCTCTCGTGTTTGCTCGTTCGAACAGAGTCTTCATCGCACAAACGAGCGTCGGCAAATCGTTCGATGCAATTACTACAATACTATGGGCCCAAGCACTGACGCTTGCGGCCGTGTCACAAGTAAGTTCATTCAGTTCTATATATCCGCTCATGTTGCTCATCTTCGTTCTTCTCATACAAGGAGCATTGCGTATTCCTTTGGGCGAGAGAGTAGATCGTTCGCGTTTGGGGTGGAAGGTAGTAGCCACAGGATTCTTGGTTCTTGGCGGATTTCTCACTGCGTAAATTACTCCTAGAAATATGCGCGAGTGGATTACCGTGACTTAGACTAACTACGAATAGTGTGTTAGAATGCAAATAACATATGGCTTTTATCGATGACATTACAATTCATGCTATGGCAGGTCGCGGAGGCGACGGTGTTGTTCGTTGGCTCCATATTAAAGGACATGACAAAGCCGGACCTGCAGGAGGCGACGGTGGCCGTGGCGGTGATGTAATCATCGAAGGCGTTCGTGACCTTGCCGCGCTTTCAAACTATCAATACGAGAAGAAATTCCGCGCAGATGACGGTGATCCTGGCGATGGAAATAATAAGAAGGGAAAGGACGGAGAGGATCTTATATTAAGGGTGCCCGTTGGAACCATTGTTACCAATACCACTACCAAGGAAGCTTTTGAAATTCTTCACCATGGAGAGCAGAAAGTTATCTTCAAGGGAGGAAATGGAGGTCTCGGAAATCCGCACTTCAAAGGTGCCGTAAACCAGAACCCAATCCAGTCCACACCGGGTAAAAACGGGGGAGCTGGGGATATCCGTTTCAGCCTTAAGATTATCGCTGACGTGGGTCTTGTGGGCTTCCCTAATGCTGGTAAGTCATCCCTTTTAAACTCGCTTACCCGAGCTCGTTCGAAGGTTGGAGGCTACCCCTTCACCACTCTTGAGCCGCATCTCGGAGATTTATACGGGTACCTCGTGGCTGACATCCCGGGTCTTATTGAAGGTGCCTCGACTGGACGAGGTCTTGGTTCAAAGTTCCTACGTCATATTGAACGTACGGTACTTATTGCACATCTTGTCTCGGCTGAGCAAGAAGACATCGTTGGGACATACCGTGCCATACGAACGGAGCTAGAAACCTTCAGCCCTGAGTTGATGGGGAAGAGGGAGATTGTGGTCCTTTCAAAGACCGACCTACTCACCGAAGAGGAGCTTGCCGAGAAAATGGCTGAGCTTAAAAAAGCTTCTGGAGCCGAGGTATATCCACTTTCCATCATCGATGACGAGATCCTCAAAAACTTCACCGATTCGCTTGTTCGGGAGATTCGTGACGTTCGGGGTGACTAAGTGCCGCTTGCGCGCAGTCCCACATTCCGTGTAGGCTGGGTATATGACCGACAGCTCAGACGCCTCCAAGGCCTATAGGCCCACCATCGGACTTGAAGTCCACGCAGAACTCGCTACGCAGACGAAGATGTTTTGTCGTTGTAAGAACGACCCAAATGAACCGAGGGCAAACGTAAACGTTTGCCCTGTTTGCATGGCACACCCAGGAACCCTTCCAACCATGAACCAGGAAGCCATCCGTCAGGTGCTTCGCGTTGGACGTGCTGTCGGAGCGAACCTTGCTGACTACACTGAGTTCGACCGTAAATCATATTTCTATCCGGACATCCCAAAGGGATATCAGATCACGCAGTTTGAATATCCGTTCGTGGCAGGAGGCACCCTGGCTGGTGTTCCACTCACGCGCATTCATCTCGAAGAAGATACGGCGCGTTCATCGCACGAAGGTGCCGAGAGTACAAGTGAAGTTGATTTTAATCGTGCAGGAGTTCCACTCATGGAGCTTGTTACGGAACCTGAAATTCACGACGCGCAGACCGCGGGAAAGTTTGCACGTGAACTTCAGCTCCTCCTCCGTACACTCGGTGCTTCGCACGCGAATCTTGAGAAGGGAGAGATGCGCATCGAAGCAAATATCAGTGTCTCGAAGACCGATACGCTTGGTACAAAAATTGAGGTAAAAAACTTAAACTCATTTCGTTCTGTCGAACGGGCCATTGAATTTGAAATTGCACGTCAGTCAAAACTCCTGGATGAAGGAGGGGTGGTACTGCAGGAGACGTGGGGCTGGGACGAGAATTCTCAGACAACGTTCCGCCAGCGCTCAAAGGAGGGAAGCGCCGACTATCGCTATTTCCCAGAACCAGATTTGCCGAAGCTAAAGCGTAGTGAAATTGCAGAATGGAGTGATGAAGCACTTCTAGCCTCACTTCCAGAACTTCCTGCAGCAAAACAAGCACGATATGTTTTTGCGGGACTTAAAGAAGCCGACGCAGATTTAATTCATGCAGACATGCGCGATGCAGAATTCTTCGATGCAGTACTAACTGCAATTGGAAATAATTCTGCACTCGTATCTCTTGCAGGAAATTATTTTATTTCAGATCTTAAAGGATTGCTCGCAAAAAGTGACAACAATTCATTTGGAAAAGTAACACCTGATGTATTTGTTGAATTAGTGCGCATGGCGCATGCAGGAGATCTTTCTTCACGTGGTGCGAAAGATACGCTTCTCAAGTTATACGAAGACGGAGGATCACCACGTGCCATTGCAGAGGCGAATGGATTCCTGCAGGTGAGTGACACAGAGTCACTCAAGAAGGCCGTCCAGGAGGTCATAGCGGCTAACCCAGGCCCTGTGGAGGAATATAAGGGCGGGAAGGAAGCGAACATACAATTCCTCGTGGGCCAGTGTATGAAGGCCACGAAGGGCGCTGGTAACCCACAAGTTTTGAAGGAGCTGCTTCTGGAAGAGCTGGCGAAGTAGGGAACTAGATCGAGCGCAGACAAAGTAAAAAGCGACAGCCTTGGTACTCCTCGGGCTGTCGCTTTTTACTTTTTAGGTGCTTAGTTATCCCCCTAATGAATCTATTCCAGTCGAGGCGAGAAAGCCTTATACTACAAGCATGAATGAAGTAACTCTGGGAGACAAGATATACATCTCGTCTAAGCGTGCGGCCGAAATTACTGGATATGCGAAGGACTACGTGGGGCAGCTGTGTCGTGAGGGGCACGTTGATGCAAAGATGATCGGACGAGGATGGTACGTATATGAACCATCCATACGTGCGCATCGTTTTGGAATTGAGTCTCTTGAAGCAACCCCTGCTCAAGAAGAGGTAGCGGAGCCTGCAGAAGGTAATTCAGAGGCTGAAGTCGAGCTCGTTGCAGGTTCTAACGCCTGGGATAAGCCGATATATACAGCAGAGCCTCCGCAAACACTCCCTGAATTGCCTGAAACACCTGCGGAGGAAGTATCACCTCAGACCGAGGAAACACTTACCGATATGCAATCAGCATGGAAAGAATGGTTTGATCGCAAGCAGCAGGTCCTTTCTACGCCAGAAATCGAGTCTCCAGAGGTCATAGACGCACGAAATGAGCAGTACGACGCTGAACACGAGGATGTCTTGGAGGAACAAGATGACGAAGTAACGTTAGAAGATGAGCTTCCTGAGGAAAATGCTGACGAGGAGGTGGAAATACCACTTCATCGCATCGAAGAAGCGGGAGAATCTGCTCCAGAAGTACACACTGAAGCTGAAACAAGCTCACAGCCTATACGCATACACACTATCGAAGCTCCTGTGCCCGCATATCCCTCGTATTACGCCGCACCAGAAGTGAGAACACAAATGGAACAATACGTACCACAGAGTGCTGTACGTGAACCTGTGACGCCCTACGCGGCTGCACAAGCACCAGAGGCAGTCATTATTAGCGAGAGAGTTATACCAAAAGCGGGTAAAGGGAAAAAGAAGAACCGTGTTCGAAAGGGGAATAAGGGAAACGCTACGAATGCTCCCATGATTGCGTTATTTGTTGGTATCTCGATCGTCACGATTGCTATAACGGTTATTGGTTCAGGAATTGCAGACCGTTATGTACAAACATTCTCCTCGCATAACCCAGTTGTAGATTTTCTCACTGGAACGAGAGAGATAAAGAATCAATAGATACGGCATATCTCGTCTCGACAAGACAAGATATTTCTAATACTTGTTTAAACATAAGAGCGCGCCCACGGGCGCGCTCTTATGTTACATATGCTCACATCTTTTAAACAGTATGTAGGTGCTTGCTTAGATATAGTCATTGAAATACAACAGTACTCTCTACATTGTACGAAGTATAATTTCGCTAAAATTTAAAGGTAGTAAAGCTCGAGTTTCAATACGTAATTCATTCGCTAACTACCAATGTACGTGAATACCGATTTCAAAATACGTTTTATTCATTAGATATATCTGATGAGTGTCTGGGAGCGTATGTACTTAACCGCACGCAAGGAAAGTCGTAGAAGATGATAGAAATTTTCGCACTATGAGGCAAAAATTGTCTTGAAAATTCGTTCGACTAACATTTTTTTCGATCCATGTGCCTCCCTAAGGCGATTTTCGCATCTTTTTTGTCCTCAAATTATTTTTCGTACGCATATTTTTCTTCCCAATTCTAACGATGCACTTAAAAATATTTTATAAAATTCTTCCATGAATTCTTTCTAAATCTTATCCCCAAACTTTTTAACGGCATAGTGAAAATAACGCGGTATTATTTACTTAATTCGGATATCCGACATGCCTGATCTTTTTGAAAACACTCTCCACTCCACTCTGATCCCAACGAAAGTTGCATCGGAGATTTCGGGGTACAACGCTGACTACCTCGCGCGTCTTTGTCGCGAAGAAAAAATTCAAGGAACACAAGTTGGTCGTTCTTGGCTCATCAACCGCGTCTCTCTGGAGGCCTTTGTAAAAACACAGGAAGGAAAAAAGGTAGAAAGAGCAGAGTCACTTCGTGCTGAGCGCGAAAAAGAATATCGACGCGCACAAAAGCCTATAATGCGCGCGGCCTTTGGTTCTGCGGTAGTTGAAAAAACTGCCACAACCCGTAGTGTCATCTCTTCTTCGCCGTCGCATCAGCATTCTACATATTCTCGTCCTCTCGTTGCTGCCGCTATCGCATTGATGTTCGTTACAGGAGTCGCGTATGCATCTTCAAATGCAGCTGTCATCGGAACTCTCGCATCCGTACCAAATGCGGTTGTTGCATTTGCACGTTCATCTTCAGCAAATCTTATTTCACATGCATCGTTCCGTGTTACTGATTCGAAGAATGATAAGAACAATGCACTCGCAACTTCTGCAACAACTTCTCCATTTGCGTTTGCAATGCGTGCACCTTCCATCAACAACACCTCAGACGCACTCGCGGTGTTTAGTGCACGCGCAAGCGCAAAAAGTATTTCTTCAGTACATGCTCTAACTGACGAAGCGCGTCTTCCATTTGAACAAACAAAAACTGCGCAGGTTGCACAGGGTCGCATTGCAACGCTTGCATCCATCGCACACGATCCATTCGGAAGTGCGGTCAACGCGTACGTGATGTCGGGACTTTCTTTGTATGACGCTGGTGCCGTACTCGGCGATTCCTATCTCCGCGCGATCAACTCTTCCGGCGATGCTGCTCTTGCCTCTGCAGCAACGACGCGCGATGTCTTCGCATTTATCCCTCAGGCAAGCACGGCACTTCTTGATACTTACGCGCAAGGTGTGGATGCGTTTAATGATGTTGCACCAAAAGTTGCGGGGACGGCGATCCTTGCTGTATACGATCTTGGTGATACTACAAACACTGCGGTGAGCGCAGTGCCATCACTCGCGAGTCAAACAAAAGATACGGTTGCGAACGGAATTGTACGCAGTGCACTTGCCACTGCTGCAAGTATTCAAAACACCGAGGCGAATGCATTCGCACCATTTGTGCATGGAGCAAAAACACTTGCCGCAATTCCACGCGCAGCAGAAAATACGATGCTCGGAATTGCGGGATACACTGCAGCACTCATCGATGGTCCTCAGGCACAACCACAGACCCTTGGGGTGGCACCGTCAACACAAACCGCGCAGGCAGCTTCATTTGTTTCGTTCCTTCCTGACGCTTGGCTTCACGGCATCGCAGATGCTTTCCACAGCATAGGAAACCTCGCACAGGGCCTTATTTCAAGCGGTTTCCACTCATTGGCAACGGTCTTACCAGGCGGCACGTTCATCACGCCAGTACTTACCGTTCTGCCGGTGGGACCTTCTGAAACTCTGGCGCTCCCGGTACCTGCAGGATCACTTACCCACGTACTGGGAACATCAGAAAACACGACTACAACGACAACGGGCGGCAACACTGCAGGTGGTGGGACAACAATCAAGCAGATAATTAATAATTTCTATCCGCAAACTCTTTTCGGTAGTGCGATGCAAGACGCGGTGCTTGCCATCGTCCGTCCGTATGTGCAGGACAGCATCGATGCCGCTATTGTCAGTACGCATTCAAATGGAGGTGGCAATACAACTGTCGTAAATAACTCAGGAGTTTCAAGCGATGGCGCGACACTCACGAATGTAAACATTCAAAGCGGCAACGGAACATTTTCTTCAGTGACCACCGGGACACTAACGGCAGGACCTTCCACACTTGCGACGACAACCGTGAACGGGGATCTTACGGTGACAGGAAATCTGTATGCGAATGTTGTCATCTCAACGTCATCATTCAGCGGTAGCGGTTCAAACTTCAACGCTGACTATCTCGACGGATTTGATTCAACGTATTTCCTCGCGAACTCATTCTCAAGCACCAGTGCTGCATATTATCTTTCACAAAATCCTCCTGCTGGTGGAAGTGGGTTCTCAACCACCTCTGCAAACTATTGGCTCACCGGCAAAACAACCGACAACCTCACCGAAGGAACTACAAATAAATATTATTCAGATACGCTTGCACGTAATGCGTTCTCAACGAATGCAACAGGACTTACGTATACGAGTGGCACCGGTGTTCTTTCATTAACATCCGGATATTCAATTCCACTTACTGCATCAACTACTGAATGGAACAGTGCATACGCGAACCGCATCACGACTGCGAACGCACCGCTTTCGATTACCGGAAACGCAATTTCAATTTCTCAGGCGAACGCAACAACAAACGGATATCTTTCTTCAACAGATTGGAATACCTTTAATGGTAAGATCTCCAGCACCTCGCTTTCTTCAACAGCCCCAGGACTCGCATACAACTCAAACACCGGTGTCTTTTCACTTACGGCTGGATACACCATCCCAACCATTGCCTCTACCTCAGCATGGGAGACGTTCTATCAGACACCGTCATCGCGCATTGCAGCAGGCACAAATCTTTCGTGGGTCGGGAATACGCTTAATGGGCCTTCAGACGCATACATTCGCGGACTTTTCTCAGCTGTTTCGCCTCTTTCATACAACTCCGCTACGGGCGTATTCGCGTTCTCAACTTCTTCAATCTCAGGAAGCGGTTCAAACTTCAATGCAGATCTCTTAGACGGCTTAGATTCTGCATATCTACTCGCAAACTCATTTAGCACAAGCTCAGCTGATTTCTGGAAGACGCAGAATAACTTCTTTAGCACTACGTCTGCGGACTACTGGCTCACCGGCAAATCAACCGATAACCTAGCGCAGGGCATAACTAACCTGTATTACAGCGACTCTCGTGTAAATTCCTTCATTGCGGCGTCAACAACCATCCCCAAGACGTATACCTCTAACGTATTCTCAAATTCGAATATCTTTAACGGGGGACTAACCGTTGGAACGCTTAATGGTCCACTTCAGGCAAATAACGGGGTTGTTTCAGCAACGAGCTCGGTTGGTGTTCTCTATGGAGGAACAGGACTTCCAGTGCTTCCTTCAAACGGACAGATCCTCGTTGGAAATGGCACCGGCTACACCCTAACTTCAACAAGCACGCTTGGACTTGAATCAACACTTACGTTCACGACGCCACTTTCACGTACAGGCAACGTAATTTCAATCCTCCAGTCATCAGGTGTGCAGAGCGGATATCTTTCTTCAACAGATTGGAACGCCTTCAATAATAAGATCTCAAGCACCTCACTCTCTGCAGGCACGGGTATTTCATACAACTCTTCAACGGGAGTTATTGCAAACACGGGCGTGATCTCATTTAACGGACGCAGTGGTGTAGTGGTACCGGGCTCAAGTGACTACACTACGGCGCAGGTAGCTGAATCAGGAAACCTGTACTACACCGACGCACGTGCACGCGCTGCAATTTCTTCAAGCGCAACAGGCCTCACGTACACGAGCGGTAGCGGTGTATTGAGTTTGACTGCTGGATACACCATCCCACTCACTGCTTCAACAACAGAATGGAACACTGCATACGCGAATCGCATCACGACTGCGAACGCACCGCTTTCAATCGCAGGAAATGCAATTTCAATCTCACAGGCTAATACTTCAACCAACGGATATCTTTCTTCAACAGACTGGAATACGTTTAATGGAAAACAGACAGCGATTTCATTTGCGTATCCACTCGTGAACACCAGCAACACCGTTTCACTTGCATTCGGAACTTCAACGTCTAACACGTGGGGAGGAACACAGACATTCACGAATGCACCCGTACTTGGTTCACTCACCGGTTTCCTAAAAGCAACTGCAGGCGTTCTTTCAACATCACTCATCGATCTTTCAACAGACGTGTCGAGCACACTCGCGGTATCAAACGGAGGCACAGGACTTACTTCGTACACCCCAGGTGACATTCTCTATGCTGATGCAGGAGGCTTCCTCACAAAGCTCCCTATTGGTTCCGGCGGATCAGTACTTAAGGTCCAGGCAGGACTTCCATCATGGGGAGTTGACCAGACGGTAGGCGGTGGCGGTAGCGACGGCATATTTGCTACGAGTACCGGAAAAATATATCCCCTCGACACGGCAAGTACCGTTATTATTGGTGCCAATGCAACGGCTACAGCGAACAGTATCTTTGAAGTAAGCGGTGAGGCGTATGTTTCAACACGCCTCTCAGTGGGCAGCACCTCGCCTTCATCACTTGCCATCCTTGATATAGGTGGGAACGCATATATAAGTGGAACGGGTACCTTTGGCCAGATTGTAGACGGTGGTCTCACGGCAAACACGCTTACGTATGCAAACGGCAGCAAGCAGCTTTCAAGCGTTACCCTCGGTAACGGTCTTACGCTGGTGGGTGGCACGCTTTCCGTTTCAACATCTTCAATCTCAGGAAGTGGCTCAAACTTTAATGCCGATTTTCTTGATGGGCAAGACGGCACGTATTATCTCAATCGCGCAAATCACACGGGCACACAGCTTGCATCAACCATCTCAGACTTCTCAAGTACTGCGCGCGGATTACTTTCTTCAACTGCCACCGGACTCACCTACACCAGTGGCACGGGCGTCTTCTCGCTCACATCCGGATACACCATCCCACTCACTGCTTCAACAACGGAATGGAATAGCGCATACGCGAATCGCATCACCAGTGCAACAGCTCCGCTTTCGATCTCTTCAAACACCATCTCAATTACCCAGGCGAATGGAAGTACCGATGGATACCTTTCATCAACAGATTGGAATACGTTTAATAGCAAGATAAGTTCAACCTCACTCTCTGCGGGCACAGGCATTTCATACAACTCCTCAACGGGTGTCATTGCAAACACCGGTGTGATCTCATTTAACGGACGCAGTGGCGCAGTGGTGCCAGGCTCATCAGACTACACCACCGCGCAGGTAGCTGAGTCAGGAAATCTGTACTTCACCAATGCGCGCGCTGACGCGCGCATCAATGCCACGAGCACCATTGGCACACTCACTAGTGCTCCTAACTTGGGCACCGTACTAACGTCGCTCACCGGAATTCTTCGCGCCACTTCAGGAGTTCTTTCAACCGGTGCAATTAATCTGGCTTCAGGTGACGTAACAGGAACACTTCCTGTGGCAAACGGCGGCACCGGATCAACAACACTCACCGGTATCCTTGGCGGAAATGGCACGGGGGCAGTGAAAACTATCGTCGTGGGCAGCGGCCTCACGTTTGATGGCACGACTCTTGCCACAAGTGGCGCAGGCATCACCGCCATCGGGCCTGCAGGACAGCTGCAGACGGGCGGCACGCAGACGCTAGCGACCACAACAAGCACCTTTAACGGGCTTACTGCAGGCATCACTATTACTGCAGCAGGGAATACGCAAACATTCCAGCCAACGCTAAGCGGCGTACTTACGTATGCGGGCGGAGGCACCGGCATCTCTTCACCGGTAGCGGCAGGCGTTCTTCTTGGAAATTATTCTGGAACGGGCTACATGCAGATTGCGACCTCATCTCTTGGACTTACCACCACAAACGTAGCTGAAGGAAGTAATCTGTACTACACCGACGCCCGTGCACGCGCTGCAATCAGTTCAACAGCCACAGGACTCACGT
>JAQBQR010000001.1 GCA_028286945.1 Parcubacteria group bacterium
CGTGCCGCCGCTACCCATCGCCCTCCCTCCGTAACACGAGGGAGGGCGATTTGCATTTTATACAGTTTCTGTCATACTATCCCTAACAACCGTTCTCCAGGTTTTGCCGTGAGAAGCCCTCACCAGCCGAAGCAACCGCTTCAAAGAAACTCTTGAGACCGCTTGGGCTGGCAGCGTCATTCTTTTCGCCAGATTTATTTTTCCGGTACGCGCATAATGACGCGCACTCGTTCCGGCACAACTTCAACAACAAATGGCAACAACATTCATACGCCGTCTCGACGGCCGTAAACCACCACGTGGCGCGTCCTGGGGTGGAGCAGCAGACAGTTTTTCACCTCGCCGTCGTACAAACAGCGGAGGAGGTTCATCATCTTCCTCTTCATACCGTGGAGGAGGTTCTTCATCACGTGGTAACGGAGGTGGAGGAAACGGAGGCTCACGCGGAAAGCGTAATTATCAGGAAATGGAAGTGAATCTTTCACAGCTCGTCAACAAAGCAAAAGTTGGTGGCGACGTTGAACCTGCATACGTTCCGGGCAACACCTTCGCAGATTTTGCAATCGATGACGCACTTAAGGCGAACATCCTTGGAAAGGGATACCTCCTTCCAACACCGATCCAGGACAAATCAATTCCTGTGGTTCTTGATGGACAGGATATCGTCGGACTCGCTAACACCGGTACCGGAAAGACAGCAGCATTCCTCATTCCACTTATCGATAAGGTAATTAAGGATCGCAGCCAGCGCGCACTTATCATGGTGCCAACCCGCGAGCTCGCTATCCAGATCGAAGAGGAATTCTACGGCTTTACAAAGCGTCTCAACATTCACGCGGTAACGTGTGTCGGAGGCGCAAACATCGAGCCACAGATTCGCGTACTTCGTCGTTCACCTAACTTCGTCATTGGTACGCCAGGACGTCTCAAGGACCTCATTGAACGCGGAGAACTTTCACTTTCTGGTTTCCAGTCAGTGGTTCTCGACGAGGCTGATCGCATGCTCGACATGGGATTCATCGGCGACATGAAAGAAATTCTTGCGCAGATGTCACATGACCGTCATACGCTCTTCTTCTCAGCTACGCTTTCACGCGACATTGAGAAGCTCATCGGCGAATTCCTTAACGACCCCGTTCGTATCTCAGTGAAGACGCGCGACACCGCGTCAACTATTGATCAGGACGTGGTGTATTTCCCGTCAGGTCAAAAGTACGAGAAGCTCGTTGAGATTCTCAAGGATGAGTCAATGGACAAAGTGCTTGTCTTCGGACGCACGAAGCACGGCGTTGAACGTCTTGCGAATGACCTAACTCGTTCTGGCATCAAAGCTGACAGTATCCATGGTGACAAAACCCACGGACGTCGTCAAAAGGCGCTTGGCCTCTTCAAGCAGAGTCATGTTCGCGTACTAGTAGCCACAGACGTTGCTGCTCGCGGACTTGATATTTCAGGTGTTTCTCACGTGATCAACTACGACCTTCCCGGTACGTACGAAGATTACACACACCGCATTGGTCGTACGGGCCGCGCTGGTAAGACCGGCAAGGCACTTACGTTCGTCGCGGGGTAATACCGCGCAACGAAGCAAAAAGAAAACCCCTCCTAGGAGGGTTTTCTTTTTGCGTAGGAGAGTTTGACCTTATTTACGAAACATGGCATTATCAATTCGACGTCGTACCTCGCGACGTCTTTGCACATCTCAGGGAGGCCACATGCTTAATACTGCTCACGCCGTTGTTCCGATCAACCGGGACGAACAGAACTTTCGCAAGGCGCTGGAAGCGCCGCTGGAGAGGAGGATGCTTTTCATTCATCCTCCGTATGCCAACGGACCCGTTTATGTGATTGCCACGCAGAGCGCAGCGATCCATCGTCGACTGGGCGGGTTCACCCCGGCAGATCAGGGTGCCGCCGTACGGTACTTCAATTCGATCACGTCCAAGGAGAATCCTCGGGGCGAGTTCGAGTTCACGCCGGCGGGTGCAACATCGCCCTGTCGCTGGACCGTTGTGCGTTCCTTCGATACCGCCGGCACGACGACGTTCACCCTCACTCGGCGGTAACACCCGCCGAACAACCCAACCGCTCTTTCACCCCGCTCCCGGCACCAATGCCCGGGAGCGGTTTCAGTTTGACTGAATGCAATAAACATGCCATTATATTTTCAACGTTGTAATTGCGACGTATTTGTACACCAGATTAGGAGGCTGGACCAATGCCCGAGTTTCGTCTGACCACACACAATGCAAAAGATCCGTGGCAGCAGCAATTGCTGGCAGCTATGCAGATATTTGGCGACAAAACGCCGCTGTGGGTCATTCCTCCTCCTGTGGATGGAATGGCTGTTCGGATCTATACCTATGATCCGGAGACGCACAATGAACTCGGTGAGTTCAACGTGTCGATCCTCGCGGAGTTCGCAAGACTTCTCGAGACACTAACGCGTGATACGGAGGAAGAGCTGAAATTCAGCTTCGAGCCGGACGGACGTGTTCAACACCGTACGTGGTTCATCACCCGTACCAATGAATTGGGTGGAACGATCATATTCCACGTCTCGCCCGGCCACTGATCGCGCTCAAACTCCAACCGCTCTTTCACCCCGCTCCCGGCACCAATGCCCGGGAGCGGTTTTCGTTTGTCTTGTGGATTAGCCATTTCCTCATGTTCGGCGCGGTATACTAAAAGGCGTTCCCGGAACATATGGACGACTACACACAAATGTATATTTTCTTCGCAGTCACTACTGCTGCAGTTATTTTAATAACCGCACTTATGGGTGGGTTATTGGTGATGCTTATACGCTTCTTCAATACGCTCAACCACATTGCGAAAGACGTACAGGAGAGTGCAGAAGAGATTCGCGCAGATTTTGACGAACTGCGCGAGGACGTCAAACGGGGGTTCCGGTTTGTACCTTTCTTTAACTTCTTCAGTAAGACCGCAAAACGCGGTACGCCAAAGAAGTCCGCGCGAAAGACCGCGCAAAAATAATTATTTGTATAAAACTTTACACCATGGCATCAGCTAAAAAGGGAATGAGCACTGAAACTAAAGTGGAGATTGGGGTAGGCGCAGCAGCCCTTGCGGCCGCAGCTGCCGGTGCAGGATATTACTTCTACGGAGACAAGGGTGCAAAGAAGCATCGCGCTGCCGCATCGAAGTGGGCAAAGGATATGAAGACAAGTGTTGTTAAGGAGGCAAAGAAAGTTAAGAAGCTCGATCAGAAGGCGATGACTAAGATTGTTGACGCTGCAGCAGCTGCATACTCAACAGCTCGCTCTGTAGATAGAAACGACATTACTGCCGCAGCACGTGAACTTAAGAAGAACTGGAAGGCAGTTCAGGCTGAGGTTTCAGGCGCAGCAAATAAGGCAGTGAAGTCGGTAAAGAAGTCAGCATCAAACGCAAAGAAGACCGTGAAGAAAGCAGCACCAAAAAAGGCAGCTCCTAAGAAGGCCGCACCAAAGAAAAGTGCGAAGAAGTCCACAAAGAAGGCTCGTTAAGCGAGAGTGCTAGAATACAGACATAGTTATAACGAACGTATATGAACAACGGATCTACCTTCATGGAGAAATATCTCACGCCCATCGCCATTCTTTTGGCGGCGGTTATTATTGCCTTCGCGCTGTTCTACGGCCATGGTGCTTCAAAGAATGCTACTGACGGTACTGGAGCAGGTGCTGCCGCTGCGGTTGATGTAAAGAACATCAAAACAGACGGTGACCCCTACATTGGTCAGGCAAATGCGCCTCAGACTATGGTGCTCTTCTATGACTACCAGTGCCCATTCTGTAAGCAGTTTGAGCTTGGGGTAACACCAAAGCTTGTAGAGCAGTATGTTAAGACTGGCAAGTTGAAGATCGTATTTAAGGACTTCCAGTTCCTTGGAAATGATTCAATAGACGCTGCTGTCTTTGGACGCGCTGTCTGGGAATCACAGCCGGATAAGTTCTACGAGTGGTACGTTGCTATGTTCAACGCGCAGGATGATGAAGGCGACCAGGGCTTCGGTGACCTTGCATCAATTGAAAAGCTCGCAGGTACTATCAAAGGACTTGATGTAGCGAAAGCGGATGCTCTTGTAAAGAGCAAGCGTCCAGCATACGAATCAGCTATCACTGCTGACCGTGCTGAAGGTGCCGCTCTTGGTATCAACGGAACCCCAACTATTGTTGTTGGGAAGCAGGTTCTTACCGGCCTCTCATCAGACCAGTACTACACCTCAATCGTTGCAGCACTTGAAGGGAAGTAAGAGATAGTTTTGAAAGAGAATGAAAAAGAGCGAAGCCTGCGGCTTCGCTCTTTTTCGCATACGCTATAATACACAGAATATGGTTTCCTCATACAAAGCCAAACTGAATTCACGAGACCCTTGGTGGCATGTAGTCGGATTGATTTTCGGTCTGCTGTTTGTGTTGATGCTTATGCTTGCGCGTTTGTACCCTCCATATTTGGACCGTATTGATGACGTCGTTGAACATCTCCTTACTCCGCTGCAGACACTGACACTTATCGAACCGTTTCTAGTGATCACCGTACTCGGAAGTGTTACGGGAGTTATTGTCACTGCATTAGGTGCAGTCTATCTCCTTCGCCGTAACCGCTTCACGGTGCTGCAGCTCGTGCTGGCTCTGGGCCTCGCTGGAGTCTCAATGGGTATTGCTAAGAATTTCGTTGAACGAGTTCGTCCAAATGTTTTGGAGTGGGTCAATCCTTTAAGCTCATATTCATTTCCAAGCGGTCATGCGACCCTTAGTACCGTTCTCTACGGTTTCTTTGCCGTATGTCTGTATCGAAGAGTACGTAATCCTGCTTTGCGCTTTATAAGCGTCGCAGCGTGCATTTTGATTATCTTCCTCGTTTGTCTTAGTCGTCTGGTACTTAATTACCATTACGCTACGGACGTCACGGCAGGCGTATTTTTGGGTATATTCTGGCTCGCCGTGGTCTTTATGCTGCCAAAGCGTCGCTTATAATCTGGTTCAAACTCTGTTTGTGCGTTATCCCCAGCAAAGTACCTCAAACGCAGCTGGTATAACGAGTCTCTATTCGTTAGCTATATTTTGATATGAATATTCTTACTATTTCAGGAAGCATGCGTGCTGGTTCGTTTAATACCATGCTGGTTAAAGCGCTCCCTGCACTTGCTCCAGACCATACGTTTACCCAGCTGGATTATGCGGGGTTGCCACTCTTCAGTCAGGACTTAGAGAACCCGTTTCCAGAATCTGTCACCGCTCTTAAAGATCAGATAAAAGCGGCAGACGTTGTTATTATTTCGACACCAGAATATAACCGCACCATTCCAGCAGCATTAA